>JAZUES010000047.1:0-9248 GCA_045640265.1 Solibacillus sp. | reverse complement strand
CAAGGAATCCACTTTTGCCACTTGTAAGTTTTTGTCGACCACTTCATCTGACAGACGTGTAAAGTCCTCGACATCTTGACGTTGCTGACCAAAAGTTTTCAGTACTTTTACGCCTGAAATACTTTCTTGCGTTTTATCATTCAGATCAGAGAACGCCGATTGTGCATGACGGAAACGTTCGTGTAAAAGCTTTCCGTAATAGCTCGTTGATAGCGCAACTAAAGGCATAGGAATGAGCGCGATTAAGGTTAAACGCCAATCAATCGTAATGGCCATCGCTAAAATAACGAAGCCACCTGTTGTCACGGAGTCAAATAACGTTAATACCCCACCACCAGCTGTTTGTTGCACGGCACTAATATCATTTGTTGCATGCGCCATTAAATCGCCGACACGATGCTTTTGATAATAGGATGGTGACATCTGTGTGAAATGACGATGCAGCTTTTGGCGTAATGTTCGTGCTAAAAAGTTAGACGAACCAAAAATCATTTGTCTCCAGTAATAACGCAGTATGTACATTAAAATTGCCACCACTACAATAATCCCTAGCCATTTGAACAGTCCTGACTTTGTTAAAGAACCGTCCCCTATTTCATCAATCGTATAGCCAATAATCTTAGGTGGAATAAGCTGTAAAATCGCTACCAATGTCAGCATCAATAGCCCAACAATATACTGCGCTTTTCGATCTTTAAAAAACCAGCCTAGCTTAAAAAATACCTTCATACTATCACCCTCTTTTTACTCAAGTTCTATCATTTTAACAAATATTAAAATATTTTGATATATTTGAACAAAAAGTTTTTTCGGGATTCGAACTAATTTGATTCTCGGATCGTTAACCAATCGTAAAACGGCACAGGACGTTTCACAGGTACGATTGCTGCTTCTTTTGGTGTTGGCGGGATGAACCACTTTTTATAAGCTCCTAGTACGAGTGCTTTAAAGCTACTATGAACAGTCAGTAAACCTGTTTGAATACGCACAACTAGTTCTTGAATAACCCACTTTGCACGGTCAAAGTCTTTCGCGTTTTCAATGGGTAATTGCACAATCGCTTCTTCTAACTGTGCCAAAAGTGCTTCGTTAATTGGCCAGGTTGTGTAAAGGTTTATTAATTTTTCGTGCCATTCATTTTTTGTAACTATTAATTTATTACTACTAAAAGATGATTGAAAAGAAAAAGATTGGACTTCTACTTTTGGCTGTTGAACGCTTGATACTTCAGGCTTTTTTGCAACTGCTCGTTCAGACATTTTCGATGGGACATATGGACAAATGACATAAATATTGGCTCCCTTAATGCCGTTCATTTTTGTTTGAGCCAACTTCTTTAACACACCGATTTGTTGTAATTTACTCACTGCACGATACACCGTTTTCGTTGTAATTTGTAGTTTTTCTGCAATCGTTTTTGCTTTTAAATGGGCAGCACCAGGTGTTGCAAGTGCATGTTGGCTAATGGTACGTAAAATTCGTTGCTCCGATTTCGTTAACTCCTGAAATTTCAAATGCTTATCAACATGCTCGTCCATTTGCTCCACAGATTGGAATGATTGGTGCGGTTTTAAATATTCGAACATTGAAATTCCCCCTTTTAATGAATAAATAGAGAAATCATTCATAAAAAGGGACATCCATTTTAAAAATTTTTTACGATTAAAAAATCAACCTACATTAGTTGGGCGAAATAAAAAAAACACTGTATCGATTTTAATAAAAACCGATACAGCGTACAAATGATATTATTTTAAACGATCTAACTCTTGATAATCTTTCATATATGGGCCTTCTTCGGCTACCATTGAGTGATACAATGCTTTCACCGCAAAATTTTTCTCAAGACCCATTTCAGTTTTTAATTTTTTTAATTCGTCATGTAGCTCGCGATGTTCGTTAATCAGCTTTAACATGATGGTTTTGTTGTATTTCATAATTGTACCTCCTAGTTTAATACTTGTATAATGACCACTTTTAAATAGTTGAACTCTGGGAAGTTGTGTGGCACCGTAAAATCCTCAGGAAGCTGATGCTCTTCTAAAATTCGATATTTTGTGTTTGTATCTTTAAATGCCATGTCGATGAATGTTTTGAACTTTTTCATATTGAAGCTGGCATTGTTCGTTGAGGCGATAATGACACCACCATCATTCGTAATCGCTAGTGCATCCTTAACTAATTTTGGATAATCTTTTGCTGTACTAAACGTCATTTTTTTCGTACGCGCAAAGCTTGGTGGATCAAGTACGACAACATCAAATTTTAAGCCTTTACGAGCCGCATAACTAAAGTAATCGAATACATTCATTACTTTAATATCTTGTGATTCATAATCAATAGCATTCACACTAAATTGCTCGATTGTTTTTGCTAAGCTTCGTTTTGCTAAGTCAACACTTGTTGTGCCTGCCGCGCCACCTAATGCAGCCGCTACTGAAAACGCTCCAGTGTAAGAGAACGTATTTAATACGGTTTTATCCATTGAATAACGGTCGCGTAGTGCTTTACGTACATTACGTTGGTCTAAGAAAATTCCTGTCATCGCACCATCATTTAAATCAACCGCATAGTTCATGCCATTTTCTTGGACGATTAATGGGAATTCACCTTTTTCACCTGATACATAATCATCTTGCTCGATGTACTGGCCGTTTGTGTTGAAACGTAATTTTTCATATACTCCGCGTGTATTAACAGCTTCTTTTAACGCTGCGTATACCTCTTCACGGAATGAATAAATCCCTTCACTATACCAGTTCACCAGGTAAAAGCCGTTGAAGAAATCAATTGTTAAGCCACCAATACCGTCGCCTTCTCCATTAAACACGCGGAATGCTGATGTCTCTTCTGATGCGAAAAAGTCTGCACGTTTTTCAGCCGCTTCACGAATTTTTTTCGTGAAAAACTTCACGTCAATCTGTTCTTTTTCTTTACGCGTTAATACCCAACCGATGCCTTTATTTTGTGCACCGTAATAGCCTGTTGCGATATAGCCGCCGTTTTTATCAACTAAATGAAGTAAGCTGCCTTCTTCAACAGTAACTTCTGTTGTCGCAATGGCATCTTTTAAAATTAATGGATAGCCATTTGTTAAATCTTTAATCGCTTTTACATCTACTAGTAATTCTACTTTTTGTCTCATCCTGTCATCCTTACAATCGTTTTTCGTTCAAAAAAGAGAGACTTGTCGTAAAGACAAATCTCTCCGTACATCATTAGTTTACTACGAATGGGCGTGAATAGCTACTCGCACCTTATGTTGTCACTTTAAATACTGTTTTAATTTTTTGGATGATTCCTCCTGAAGAATATGTTAATACGCTTCGTTTGTAGAAGATTAAGCTAATGTAATAAAGTAAGCCAGTTGTTACGATTAGCAGAACGAAAGAAATCGCTGGTCCAATTGCAGAAATATCTGTCGCACCAATTCGCATCGGCATGACCATTCCTGCTGTAAATGGAATGTACGAGAACACTTTAATAAGCATTGTATCTGGATTACTCATACCGAAAATCATGACATAAAAACCGATTAACGTAAGCATTAATGCAGGCATCATCACTTGCCCGGCTTCTTCTACTTTCGATACAAGAGAGCCAAATAATGCGCCGATAATTAAATACATGAAAATCGTTACGAACAGGAAGCCTACGACATAGATGAAGTAGCTTGGTGACAATGAATCCAGTAACTCTGTCACCATCGACCAGTTCTTTCCGTCATTTGTGAAACGTAACAGTGCGAGTATTACGCCAAATAAAATAACAAATTGCGTTAAGGCAACTAAAAATATCCCGACTAATTTCGAACGGAAGTGGGTTTCTGGCTTCACGCTTACAAGGAGCATTTCTAACGCGCGCGATCCTTTTTCTGAAGCGACTTCCGTAGTAATCATCGATAAATACGTCGCGACAAAGGCATAAATAACAATCCCAATTGCATACGAAACCCATACCCCTGCCATTTTTTCGTCCGTAGACTTGCCGTCAGTTGCTTCTTTATTGATTGTTTCAAGAGAAATGAGTGGCTCTGTTGAAAGTAAAAACTGCTGTTGCTCTGGCGTTAAATCAAGTTGCCCCATTGCGTATAATTGCCCTACTTGACTTAGCATACTACTAAACTCTTGCTGATCATTTAGTGGCAGCGGATCATAGGACTCAATTTTAACAGCAAGCTTTCCTGCTTCATCTCGAAGCGTAAAGGCTGCTTCGTAATCACCATTTTCTAGCTTTTCATTAATTTCACCTGCATTTACGAATTCCCAATTGTAATTGTCATTTACTTGCAAAATTTGTGATACATCAAAGTCTGTTTCGTTTACAACGGCAATCGTTTCTTCCTCACCAGAAAATAGGAGTTCTTTTATTTCTGACCAAAACATGAACGCACTAATCACGACTAAATAAAGCACCGTCATTATAATAAACGATTTTGCACGAATTTTTTGTTTGTATAATTGTTTAACAAGTATCGCGAATTTAGACAAGTACGCCACCTACTTTCTCTTTGAAAATTTCATGAAGCGATAAATAATCCAAACTGAATTTCTCGATATATGCTCCGTTTGAGAAGCGTTCAAATAACTGCGGTGCAAAAGATTCATCCTCAAGTGTTAGTACTACTTGACCGTCACGTTCCATCTTCACATGCTTCACACCAGGGTACTCTGACAATATTTCTAATGATTTATCAGTGCGCACCGTTAATTTTGTTTTACCGTACTGCTTTTTCAAATCAAGCAGTGAACCTGAAAATAACGATTCACCACGCTTTAGTAAACATAATCGGTCACATAATTCCTCGACGTTATCCATTTGATGACTAGAGAATAAAATCGTCATGCCCTGATCCTTCAAATGTAAAATTGCGTCTTTTAATAGCTCCATATTCACTGGATCTAGCCCACTAAACGGCTCATCTAAAATAAGAAACTTTGGCTTATGAATGAAGCTCGCAATTAGTTGAACCTTTTGCTGATTCCCTTTTGATAGCGTTTCTGCCTTTTGATGACGCTTTTCTTCTAAATCAAAGCGTTTAATCCAAAAATCGATATCCTGCTTTAATTGTTCACGATTCATGCCGCGTAATGTGCCAAAGAAAAACAGTTGTTCTTCGACTTTCATTTGTGGAAAAATCCCGCGCTCCTCCGGTAAATAACCTAAAATATCTCGGTTTACGGATTTGATTGGCTGGCCGTCCCACGTAATCGTGCCCTCTGTCGTATCTTGCAAATCTAAAATCATACGGAAAGTTGTCGTCTTACCAGCACCATTTTGTCCGATAAGCCCAAAAATTTCACCTTTATCAATGCTAAAATTCAAATGATCTACCGCAGTAAAATCTTTGTAACGCTTTGTGACGTTCGTTAATTGTAACACCATCCTAAATCCCTCCTATACTTCAAATAATGTCAGTTTCTTTTTTAACTTTCTTCGACGCAGCCATAAGCCAACTGTTGGAATGAGCAACACAGCAGTAATACCTGAATTCACGCCTGATAAAAAGCTATTCATACGAAGCCCTGAATCTGTAAAGCTTAGGCCACCGTTTGCAAATGCAGAAATTACATTCAAAAAAATAACCGTTCCATACAGCGTCAGCATCCGGTTAATATACGATAATTTTGACGTGGCATCAGAATACAGCTCAAACGGTCCTAAATCGCGATGCTGGCGGAAATACACCCAGTGCAATCTTTTAAACACTTTTTCAGCGCCCGTACTTTCCACAAATTCAATATATTCTTTTGCCGCTTTGCCGAACCCAAAATTATCTAATAAATCACAGCGATATGTATACTCATCCGGCTCGCCTTTTTCAAATGTGTAAAAGCGGTAATTATAATTCGTTAAATGCCAGCCCTTTGCACTCATATCATTAATCCATTTTTCTTCTTTTGCATCATTGAAGAAAACTTTGTACTTTTTCATTTCCGTCATCCCTTTCCATACAGCGAAAGTATTTTTTCCCCGTTTTCATGGAGTTCTTGTAAGCGGCGAACTTCCATTTCAACGACTTCTTTCCCTAAATCAGTAATGACATACTCTTTTTTACGTCCTTCGCCGGCTAAAGTTTCAATATATTTTTTATCTTGCAAATTTTTTAATGCACCGTATGTTGTCCCCGCACCGAGTTTTACACGCCCATTGCTCCATTCTTCAGCAAGCTGCATAATGCCGTATCCATGTCGTGGCTCATAAAGTGCCAATAAAATATAATAAACCCCTTCAGTAAGCGGATGCTGCATGTAACCCCTCCTTATATCGTACGCCGATATATCATCCGTTGATATAAATTGTATCGGAAGCCGATATAGAAGTCAATTGCTAAACTTCCAAAATTTTTACAAAAAAAGACCAACTCTTTTGAACAAGGATGGCTCAAAATAGTTGGTTATTTATTCAGTAAAATTTTCGGGGCCTTTCATTATTGGGGTGGTTTTTATCCCAGCCTCCATCATATTCTAATTCTACTCATTTAACTGTTCTTGTAATTTATTAGCAAAGTATTTTCGACTATCTGCCATTTTAACATGCAACAAACGCTCTTCGTTATTTTCTACATTGATGAAAGTAACAAAAGCTCCCTCTAAATTTTCCTTTATACTTTTAAAAGTATAGTTCTCAGCTAGTAGTTGATCAATTTGCTGAATTTCTTCTTTTACATACTGATATTCTGACATATGAACACCTCGTTTACATTTTAATCTGTAGAAACCGATGTTGGAACACCAATCGGTTCTGCCTCCACTTCAATTTCCCAACTGCGTCCAGCTGTAATACCTAAATATTCTTCATCACTTGGATTAAGAATTTCAGCTTGGGGATACTTTTTAAACCACCAGAATTTTGCCAACACATAGTAAATTGCTGCCCCTACAGCGAAGCCGATTAACGATGAATACGCCGGCCAAATGTTAGCGATTAATCCACCAATAATCCAAGCAATAATGCCGGCTAAATTAACACCCTTGAAATAACGATACTGTCCATTTACCTCATATAAATCTTTTACATTTACTCGTCGCTTACGAAGTAAATAATAGTCAGCAAATAAAATACCTACAATAGAAGATAAAATTCCACCAACAACGAGTAACACGCTATTTAAAACATCGAATAAACTCCACGGTTGAACAGCTGTACCAACAATACCGGCAAACACTACTCCAACCCAGAAAGGTATTTTTGGTCCTCCGATATTTGAAAAAATTGTGGCCGCTGGGATTACATTTGCCGAAGTATTAGTGGACCATTGAGCTAATACGATCATCGATAATAGCACAACAAGGACAATACCACCTGCAGCTTGTTGAAGTGCGTTAATTGGATCCCCTGAACCAGTTGCCATGTAACATACCGCACCAATTACAATCATTAATGTATTAAAAATAGGTTGAACAATAAGTGAACCTAATAACTGTGATTTATTTCGTCTGAACCAATTACGTTCATGTTTCGGCGCTTTTAAGTAACGTGAAAGTGTTGGCATATCCGCAGCTAAAGTAGCCCAGAAGCCCATGATCGCCATTGCAACTATCATAAATGCAGTAAACTGTTCAAAACCAGTTTGCGGTGCTTCTACCCAAGACCATACCGCTTTCCCCTGTTCTTTTGCTTCAGCAGATAATTGTAAGTACATCCAAATTGAAATAAAAATGATAATTGGTGCAGCAAAATCTGCGAAACGCTCGATTGATTTAATCCCTAACGATACGTTTAATAGTTGTAACCCCGCAAATACAAGGAAACACACAAACCAATTGTCAAACCCAATAATAATATTTAAAATCCCATTTATCGCCAAAGAGCCGAAATACGTATTAATCCCAAACCAACAAGAGGCTGTAAAGGCACGTGCAAATGATGGTAAATGTGTTCCAATTGTTCCGAATGGGGCGCGCATATATACAGGAAACGATAAGCCGTGTTCTACACCGATATCACCAATAACTACCATGAAGATACCAATTAAAATAGACCCTACTAATGTTGCAAGTATTAACATTGGCAAGCTTAAATTAATAATTCCACCTGCACCTATAGCAAATGCAGCTAATACAATGGCCATTCCTACCCAAATTACGCCAAAACCAACCATCCCGATACTACGATTCTCGTATGTGACAGGAAGTAGATCTGGAGATTTTAAATAATTATTACTTGAACTTTTTGAATTCGACATAGCTACACCTCAACTTATTAGATTTCGCAAGACCAATTAACGGACAGTACTTGAACCAGTAGTAGAGAATCCTGCAATTAATGACTGCCTTTCGTTCCATGTCATTGGTGGTTGCGTATGAGGTAATTCTTTCATTGTAATTGCACCTTCTGCTGGACATACAATCGAACATAAATTACAACCAACACAGTCCTCTTCACGAACCTTTAGCATTGGGCGCCCATTCTCTGAATATAAGTCTATACATTGATGCGCAGTATCTTCGCATGCAATGTGACACTTATTACAGTTAATACAAATATCATTATTGATCTCTGCTACAACTTTGTAATTTAAATCTAAATCGCCCCAATCAGAATATTTCGGTACTGTTTTTCCTACTAAATCCATCACTGAAGCTAAGCCTTTTTCGTCTAAATAATTGTTTAAGCCATCAATCATATCTTCTACAATGCTAAATCCATGATGCATTGCTGCTGTACAAATTTGTACGCTTGTAGAACCCATTAATATAAATTCAGCCGCATCTTGCCAGTTCGAAATTCCGCCAATACCTGAAATTGGTACATTTATAAATGGATTTCTTGCACATTCGCCAACCATATTCAGGGCGATTGGCTTAACCGCTGGACCACAATATCCGCCATGAGCGCCTTTGTTTCCAACGTGAGGGATGGTATTCCAAGAGTTTAGATCAACTCCTGCTAAACTATTAATTGTGTTAATCATACTAATTGCGTCAGCACCACCACGAACAGCCGCTTCCGCTGTTAAAGTAATATCTGTAATATTAGGCGTTAGCTTTACAATGACAGGTACTTCAGCATATTCTTTTGCCCAATAGGTCTGCTTTTCTACTAGTTCTGGAACTTGACCCGAAGCTGACCCCATTCCACGCTCGGCCATTCCATGGGGACAACCAAAATTCAATTCATATCCATCTATTCCAACATCTTGAAGTTTTTTGACGATTTCATGCCACTTTTCCGCTTTTGGTTCTACCATTATCGAGGCGATAATCGCATGATTTGGGAATCGTTTCTTCGTTTCATAAATCTCT
>JAZUES010000046.1:0-3387 GCA_045640265.1 Solibacillus sp. | reverse complement strand
ATTTCGATATTACTATTAATCCTGGTGCGAGTTTCTGCATTCTTCGTATCAGTCCCTTTATTTTCTTATAAAACGATTCCCCAACAAGTTCGAATTATTTTGGCCATAGCACTTGCATGGATGATGTATTACACATTTGATTTGGACCCAATTGAAATTAATGGTGAATATATATTGTTAGTTTTAAAAGAAGTCATTGTTGGCTTAATGTTAGGGTTAGCAGCAACCATTGTTATGTCTGCTGTGCAAATTGCTGGTGGATTTATCGACTTCCAAATGGGGTTTTCTATGGCAAATATTATTGACCCGCAAACAGGTGCACAGACGCCGTTAATGGGACAATTCTTGAATTTCTTAGCCTTGTTAGTATTACTTGCAATTAATGGACACCATCTTTTATTAGATGGAATTTATTACAGTTATCAATTTATACCGATAGATCAGTTTTTCCCGAATTTTGGTGATGAAGCCACCGCCTTATTTATAATTAAACTATTTGTTTCTGTTTTTGCCATTGCATTTCAAATGTCAGCTCCAATAGTTGCAACACTGTTTTTAGTTACGTTAGCGTTAGGGATTACCGGAAAAACAGTTCCGCAAATGAATATTTTCGTAATCGGTTTTCCAATTAAAATTGCCGTTGGTTTCCTTGTATTAATAGTGACAATGGGTGTATTAGTTGGAGTGATGAAGGAATTAATTGAATTGATGATTTTTTCTTTACGTGACTTAATGGTCATTTTAGGTGGTGAATAGCATGCAGCTATTAGTAAAATTAGATATCCAATTTTTTGCAGGTGAAAAAACTGAAAAAGCATCACCGAAAAAGCGTCAAGATGCTCGAAAAAAAGGGCAGGTTTTAAAAAGTCAGGACGTTACAGCTGGTGTATTACTTTTAGTAACATTTTTCTTTCTAATGTTCTTTGCACCCTATATGTATGATGGCCTAAAAGGATTTTTATTACAGGCACTTGAACGGAACATATTGATTGAAACGGTGAGTTCTGAAACTGTGATGGATATGTATGTTGAATCCATAAAAGAAATGGCACTGATTGCACTACCAATAATGGTTGTCGCGATGATTGCTGGTATTGGAGCTAACTTTTTTCAGTTTGGCTTACTTTTTACAACAGAAACATTAAAGTTTGATTTAAAGAAAATGGACCCTATTAAAGGGATAAAAAAAATTGTTTCCGTACGTGCCATTGTGAATTTAATAAAATCATTATTAAAAGTAACATTAATTGGAGCAGTTACAACTATTGTTATTATTATTTATTTTGAAGATGTTTTAGCTTTAGCCATACATAGTCCGGCTCAAATATTAGCAACAGTCGCAAAACTTTCAGCGATTATGGGGATAGCGGCTTCATTTATGTTAGTTGTTATTGCATTATTCGATTATTTATATGAACGATTTGAATATGAAAAGCAATTAAAAATGTCGAAGCAAGATGTTAAAGATGAATATAAAAATGCTGAGGGTGACCCGTTGATTAAATCGAAAATCAAACAACGTCAACGTGAAATGGCAATGAGACGAATGATGCAAGAAATTCCAACTGCAGATGTTGTCATTACAAATCCAACGCATTTTGCAATAGCACTTAAATATGATGAAAATCAAATGGATGCACCAAAAGTAGTCGCAAAAGGGACGGACTTTGTTGCACAAAAAATAAAAATGATTGCGAAAGAGCATGACGTCATTATGGTTGAAAACAGACCACTCGCTCGCGCAATGTATGATCAAGTAGAAGTCGGACAAGTTGTTCCAGAAGAATTTTTCAAGGCAGTTGCAGAAGTTCTTGCGTATGTATACCGTATTAAACGCAAAATTTAACGTAGAAAAGCAGGAGGGACATCAATGCAAATACGCGATTTAGGGGTTTTAGCTGCAGTAATTATGGTTGTAGCAATGCTCATTATCCCTCTGCCACACTGGTTGCTGAGTTTTTTAATTATCATCAATATTACATTTGCATTATTAGTATTGTTAACTGCGATGAATATGAAAGAAGCATTAGATTTCTCAATTTTCCCAACCGTCATTTTATTACTAACACTTTTCCGTTTATCAATCTCTGTCTCTACTACCCGTGCGATTTTAGCAGAAGGGGATGCAGGTGATGTAGTTGAGACGTTCGGTAATTTCGTAACAGGTGGTAATATTTTAGTAGGTTTAGTAATCTTCTTATTACTTGTAATTATTCAATTTATCGTAATTACAAAAGGTTCAGAGCGTGTTGCTGAGGTAGCTGCACGTTTCACATTAGATGCGATGCCCGGTAAGCAAATGAGTATTGATGCCGATTTAAACGCAGGCATCATTTCGGAAAAAGAAGCACGTGAACGTCGTGAAAAGGTATCAGGAGAAGCAGATTTCTATGGTGCGATGGACGGTGCGACAAAATTCGTAAAAGGGGATGCCATTGCCTCTATTATCATGGTCGGAATCAACCTTTTATTCGGTATGATTATCGGGATGTTACAAATGGATTTAGGCTTTGGAGAAGCGGCATCACAATATTCAATTTTAACAGTCGGTGATGGTCTTGTATCACAAATTCCAGCCTTATTAATTTCAACTGCAACAGGTATCGTTGTAACACGTGCTGCATCGAAAGGTAACTTAGGTTCGGATATTACAGATCAATTATTCGCGCAATCCAAATTATTATATGTTGCTGGTGGGACGATTCTTCTACTAGGGTTATTCACACCGATTCCATTATGGATTACAGTCCCTATTGGTGGTGCTTTAATTTTGGGAGCGTTCTTGATGGATCGAAAAAAAGACGAGACACCAGAAGAAATTATGGAAATCGAAGAAGAAGTGGCTTCAGATACAATGAAAAGTCCAGAAAATGTTATTAACTTATTAAATGTTGACCCAATTGAATTTGAATTTGGATATGGACTGATTCCTTTAGTAGACGCTGCACAAGGTGGAGACCTTCTAGACCGCGTTGTTATGATTCGTCGTCAGTTAGCACTTGAACCTGGGATTGTCATTCCAATCGTGCGAATCCGGGATAATATCCAACTTCAACCAAATGAATATCGCATTAAAGTTAAGGGGAACGAGATGGCCCGCGGTGAACTATTACTAGATCATTATTTAGCGATGAGTCCTGGGGATGATGATTCAATTGAAGGTATCGATACAATCGAGCCGTCATTTGGTCTACCAGCAAAATGGATTACAGAGCAAGTAAAAGAAGATGCTGAAATGTATGGTTACACAGTAGTAGATCCACCAAGTGTTGTTTCAACGCATTTAACTGAAATTATTCGTGCAAATGCGCATGAGTTATTAGGTCGTCAAGAAACGAAACAATTAATCGATCACTTACGAGAAACACATGCGATTTTAGTAGACGA
>JAZUES010000045.1:0-4357 GCA_045640265.1 Solibacillus sp. | reverse complement strand
ATTGGGATAGTCATTCGGCGGGCTCAGCACACATTCACAAAGCCTCTTTGCAAGAGTCTTTGCGAATGTTCTTTGTGCTGTGTGTAAGGCCCGCCGATATAAGGTGTGTCGTTGTTACAAACCTTTTTGAAAACCGTAGGCGCTATGCTATCGCAAGGCGCAGGTTTTCTAGTATAGATAGCTATTCCTATGTAAATGGTTAAGGTATTACATTGTATTGCAAATGCTTTATTTAGCAAGTTCGTTTTATTTAAAAGAACGGCGCCTTTGCTTGCAACAGCGCCTTACCTTACTTCTTTAAATACAATTTAATAGACTATGCCTTATTTGGCGGGCTTTGCATAAAGCGCACAGATGAGTCGTACAGATTTGTGCAAGAAAGCTGTGCGATTCATGCGCTTAGCCCGCCAAAACCCATACACTTCCCTTGCCTTTATATTTCCATAAACCACAAAAAAACCACTAGCTTTAAAATGCTAGTGGCTTTGTTATATTACGATTATTTATTATTAATTTTTAGCGCGTGTGATAAACGTTGCTAAGTCTACTAATTTCACATTGTCGTCTACGCCAAATATGCCATCACCAAGACCTACTGTAATACCGTTTGAAGCTAATGTTTTAATGTCATTATGCGCCCAGTGTGTTGATGGAGCATCTGTAAAGCTCACTGCTGATTGCTTTTGTTGTAATTTAAATGCAGCTACTAAAACTTTTGCCATTTGAGCACGAGTTAATGGAGAAGCTGGATTGAATTTACCGATTCCATCTCCTTCAAATATACCCATTTTATATAATGCATTCACAGCACCTGCATATTTTGATGTTGATTTTACATCTGGGAATACCGATGTTGTATTTGATGTATTAAGACCTAATGCTTTTGCTAATTCCAGCGCTACTTCACCGCGAGAAGCGTATACTGTAAAATCGATTGCTGAATCTTTAACTTCCGCATTGTCTACGGCTGCTGTAACTGTGCCAGTGCTAAAGTTTGCAATGCGTTTTGCACCTACGTATTTAGGTGACCAATATGATGTGTTGATGTTCGCAATTGTTACGCCAGTACTTACACCAGCATGGATGAATTTAGAACCGCCTAGAGAAATACCAACGTGTGATACGCCGCTACCGCCCGTATTAAAGAATACTAAATCTCCTGCTTTTAGGTTTGCTTTAGTAACAGATGTACCTTGCTTATATTGTGCTGCGGCTGTACGGTTAATTGAATAACCTAATTTTTTAAATACTAACTGAGTATAGCCAGAGCAGTCTAGACCCTTCGTTGTTGTTCCTCCATAAACATATGGAACACCGATATATTGAGAGGCTGTTGCTGTTAATTGAGAAATTGATGATGCTTCTGCTGTATTCGTATCCGTCGTTACGCCTGTGAAAATCATAAAGGCCGCAAAGATCGGTAATAAAATTCGTTTTTTCACGTTTGATAAACTCCCTTTCAAATAGGCCTCTCAGAAAAGATGAGAATAAACAGATGCTTTTTTCTAATGTGGTTCTGTTTATTTAACCTATTAATAGAGTATCATATATTTTTGCACTATAATTTTTCACTTCTGTAACAGAAGCTATGAAATGGCTAAAAAAACAGAAAACACTATATCGTCTACTTGAAGTAGAAAATATAGTGTTTGAATAGAAAATATAAGCAACCCTATTTTTAAGTGTAATACTACTGTAATATAACAAGCTATTATTTTCCAATTTATTTACTAGAAAAGTCCTGAACTATATAATATTTTCCATTTTTAGCTTTCTCGATGCCGATGCCCATATACGTATAGTTACTTTTCAGGATATTGTCGCGATGCTTTGAAGATTCCATCCATGCATTGACCGTTTGTTCTGGCGTTGTAAAATTACGTGCGATGTTTTCGCCAAAGCTTGTATACTCATAATCAAATAGCGTCGCTAAATCCCACGGGTTGCCATAAAACGGAGAGTAATGTTCAAAGTAATTACGCTTTACCATATCTTTCGCTTTAATAATCGATATTTGTGTTAAATGTGGATCGAGCTCAAGTTTGGCTAAATTATTTTTTAGGCGAATGTCATTTATTAACGTAAGAATTTTATTTTCCCAATTTTTATAAGCATTCGCCGTTGAAATATAATCCTTTTGTAAAAAGTCATAGGCAACTTCTAATTTTTCAACTTGTCCTTTAAATGCCATCCCGCGCTTTGCTAACAAAGCAATTTGTGCACGTGTTACATATTGGTTCGGCTTAAACGTAGTTGCTGTGAAGCCTTTGATAATATCTACATCTGCTAATGATTCAATATAATGTTTCGCCCAAAAGTTATTCGCTAAATCCTTGAACGAAGAGTTGTTTTGATTATCTACTTCTACCCCGTAGGCAAGAGCAATGATTTTTGAAATTTCCGAGCGTTTTAATGGAGCGTTTGGATAAAAGTAAGTTCCATCTGCAATGACCCCGATTTCAGTCAATTTACTAATCGCCTTATAATAAGGATGACTTGCATTTACATCTTGGAATTTTGGCTGGTAATCCGTTGTTAAATTGATACCCATTGTTCGAGCAATAATCACAACCGCTTCCCCACGCGTTGTTATTTGATTTGGCTTAAATGTGCCATCTTCATAACCCTTCATATAACCATAGTTGACTAAATCATATATGGTTGAAGCCGCCCAATGCGTGCTAGTTACATCTTTAAAAACTGGAGTCGTTGCTGCCTCTACAATAGAAGGAATTGGCTGCATGAGTAATGCAATCATGGATCCCGCGATTAAAATTCGTTTCATCTACAACATCTCCTTGTTAGTCCACCTTACAATCAAGGCTTCTGTGCTACTGCTATGTATACCTATTTTACATGAATGCGTACGGATTCCAAATGAAAAGTAGGACAGTCCGTAAAACAGAAAAATAGCCTTTTGTTTAAAAATAACAAAAGGCGTTAAGTCATTCATTACTTGAGTATTAATTATCCGCTTTAGTCGGTGGTCAGAATAAAGGGGCTGTCTCGAAGTGAATTTCCGAACAGCCCCTTTTATACTATCAAATTATTACAAAAGTACAAGCATTTATTCCTATAAATTTAGTTCATTTACCGCGCCTTGTAAGCGATCATAATTAGATACGAGTTCTTTTTGTTCTTCTGTTAATTTTTGATACGCTTTTAAAGCAGATTTGGCTTTTGATGCATATGTTTTAGCTGTTGGATCAATGGCTTCAATTTGAGTGATGACTTTTTTGACCGCCTTCATATCTTTTTCAGCTTGCTTTAATTTGTCATAGTTAGTTACTTGTTTTTTCAAGCTTGACGGTATTTCTTTATAGGCCGCTAAAGCTTTTTCGATATCTACAAAATAGGTACTTGATTTTGAAGATAGTGTCGCAATAATACTAATGATATTTTGTGACTCATCCACATTCAATTGGGCCTCTTGTAATTTGTAGTAATTCGTTACTCTTAATTTTTCATCTTGTGATAATTTGTCGTAGGCTAGCTTAGCTGCTTCTAAATTACCTTGATAGTAACGGTCATTTGGCTTTAATTTTTCAATTAAATCGTAGACGTGCGTCACATTTGAAAGGTTCGAATATTTTTCCATGTTGGTAATATACGATCTTTGTTTATTATCTAATTTTTGTAACGATGTATTCACTTTTGCAAATTGCTTACTTAAATTATTTCTTGGATTGCTTAAACCGTCAATTTCAGTAATGACCTTTTCGACAGGCTTAATATACTTTTCTTGTGCTTTTAGTTCGCCCTCTAATGTCACTGCTTTTTTGTTAGCGGCACTTAACGCTTTATAAGCTACACGAGCTTCTTTTACTTTCGTAATAAATTCAGTTGGTTCTACTGAGCCTAATGCTTGAATAAGTTGGTCCACCTTTTGACCACCTAAAACATTTAACTCATGATTTTCTAAAACCGTTAAATTCGAAATTTGTGCTTTGTATTCTGGTGCTAATGCTTCATATAATGTGCGCGCTGCCTTCGCATCTTCTACAAATGTTTTACTTGAAGGCTTTACGGAATTAATCGCATCTATAACTTTGTAAATCGTACGTAATTCCCCTGTGAATTTTTCTACATTTAATAGTAACCCACGCTCAGTTATTGATAGCTTATCATACGCTTTTTCAGCACTTTTAAATTTCGATAAAAATGTCTTCGCATTCGATGGATCCAATTTTAAAATGTCATCATCTAATTTTAAAATGGGTTTCACTGCTTTTTCATGCGTTGTTAAGTCTTTAATATTAGTTACAAGTTTTTTCTGAGTAGCATCTAACGCGTTATAAGCCGCGCGTGCTGCTGTTAATTTGGCAATATATTGTTCTGCACTTGGTACGGCTTCTTT
>JAZUES010000044.1:0-7901 GCA_045640265.1 Solibacillus sp. | reverse complement strand
AACAATCGATCGCATTAGCGCGGGTAAAATTTGGTTAGCTGGCGAAGAAATTTCTTTGAAAAAGGAACATGAATTAGCCGATTATAGACGAGATCAGCTTGGCTTTATTTTTCAAGACTATAATTTACTTGATACGTTAACAGTTGAAGAAAATATTACATTACCTTTAAATTTACAAGGTGTTCCACATAAGAAATCGGTAGCACTTTGCCGACAGATTGCAGATCAACTTGGCATTTCAGAGCAGCTTAAAAAATTTCCTGTTGAATTATCAGGTGGCCAACGTCAGCGTGTTGCTTGTGCACGTGCTTTGATTACAAACCCAAGTATTATTTTGGCGGATGAACCGACCGGCGCGCTTGATTCTACAAATTCGAAAAATCTAATGGAAACCTTGTCGATGATGAATACGCAATTTAGTTCTACAATTTTAACCGTAACACATGATGCACTTGTGGGCTCTTATGCGAAGCGCGTCTTATTTTTAAAAGACGGTAAGCTTTGGAATGAACTTTATAAAGGCGACAAATCAAGTCGTACTATGCATGAAGAAATTTTAGCAACGATGGCATTGCTTGGAGGTGAAGGGCGTGTATAAAACATTAGCCTTTCGCAATATGAAGCGCCAGCTACGCAATTATTTAATTTACTTTGTGACGATTGCGATGACGATATCACTTGTGTTCGCTATGAACAATATGATTTATAACGAAGATTTACAGGCGCGGGCCGAATCATTTGCATCGCTATCGGTTGGTTTACTCGTGTTGTCGAGCTTTTTATGCGTCATTATTGCGGTCGTACTTGGCTATGCGAATGCCTTTATGCTAAGACTGCGACAGCGTGAATTTGGTACTTATTTGACACTTGGTATGAAGCGTCACCAAATCGTGAAGCTATTTTTACTTGAAAATAGCTTTTTAGGTATTTTTGCGATTTTAGCAGGGTTTGTTTTTGGTTCGCTTTTATATCAAGGGTTAATGCTATTGATGTCAGCGCTACTTGATTATGATTTTTCATTTTCTTTTGTATCAATGAAAGGCGTGATTGTTACACTCATTATGGCAGTGGCAATTTTTGTTGTAACGTTTGTAACGTCCAGTTTTTATTTGAAACGTGTTACGATCTTTGAGTTGATTCATGGGGAAAAGCAGGTTAATAAAGTACAGCGTAAGCCGATTTTTTCAGTTGTAGTAACGGTTGTTTCAGCAGTGGCAATCATTTATGCTTTTTATCATTTTTCTATCCATTTAGAGGGCGTGTTTATAGGGGATACTGGTAGTGAAACGAATATATTATCAATGATCATACTCCTAGCGGTTACTATTATAACCTTCCACATCGGACTAGCAAAAAGCTTGATGTATGTACTATTAAAAAGTAATAAGCTGAGTCGAAAAGGAACGAATCAATTTGTACTGCGTCAGCTTAGTGCATCTTTAAGTTCAAATGCCATGTTGTTAGGTATTCTTGCGTTTTTAATGTCATTTGCTATTATTGCCGTCAATACGGGCTTTTTATATAAAGCCGTTGAGGAAGAAAATATAGAAAAAAGTTATCCATTTGATGTGATGGGGAACGAAGAGGTTGGCACTGAACCGGTTGTATCGTTTGACGAAGCAATACAAGCAATCGAACAGTTTTCGCCGGTTGAATATTTCATTGAAACACCTTTTTATACTACAGGTGAGGTTGATTTTTTAAAGCGCACATCTTGGTATGACGAAGATTTTACAGATAAAGATGTATATATGCGTGAATCTGACTTAAATGACCTATTAGAGGCACTGGGCGAAGAACCGATCAAGTTGCAACAGGAATTTGCAATCTATTCAAACATGTCTGCTATTAACCATTATGATTTTTCGAATCAGATAATTTCCCATAAAGCACAAAATTACAAATTGAGCCATGTGGTAGGGGAAATACCTGCATTAATTTGGGCATATTTTGTGATTGTAGTGCCGGATGAAGTGGTTGAAGGTATGCAGCATGTGCAAACAACTTATGCAATTGATTTAGCTTCAACAGATTTTGACACTGCAGCTTTATATCAAGAATTATCTTATCAAATACCAATAAATAACTACTTTCTTCAGACGAGCGATTACCGAATTAAAAATTATCAATATTTAAAAAGTATGGCTTTTTCAGCTATTTTGATTGTCGGTGCATTATATGTAGGTTTTGTTTTTCTTTTACTTGCAATGGCAATTCTTGCACTGAAAACATTATCAACGATGAGCGAGGATGAACGAAAATATCGTATTTTGTTCCGCATTGGCGTCTCGAAATCTATGCAGTCAGCAACATTGGCGAAGCAAATTTTTATTTTCTTTGCGTTCCCAGTATTTATCCCGCTACTATTAGCGCTGCCCATTGCCAATATATCAGAGCAGTTTATTCAATTGCTTGGCTTTGAAGAGCAGCTTAGTATGAAGGCTTTATCGCTGGTTATAGTAGCAGTAATGGTATTGATCTACATTATTTACTTTGTTGTTACATTTGCGATTACGAAAAAGCATGTATTAGATTAAGAGACAAGAAGAACTGTGAGTATTGTAATATGATTAAGCCAGCGAACCTAGCTAAGGTTAAATGACTGATATTCTTTATAAAATTGCATATTCAATAACGTATGCCTTGAATATGCAATTTTAAATCATTTATATAACAGGGGATAAATCAAATGCAAAACCGCCCCTTTATTGTTTTTCTTAATTAGGGACACGGTCATAATATATATTATAGGAAGCTATGTCTCGTTTCAAAAGTATACTTATAACAGTGAGACAAAACCAATTTTTTTGTCTAAAGTGTTAATTGTATTAAATATATGAATGCCTATAAAATTTGCCATCATCCATAGACATTCATTTGATTAAAAAATATAACTCGAACTTTTCGTTAAATTGATCAACACAGCATCTTCAGTGATTAAATAATTTGCAGCAACTAAATCACCAGATGGTAATCGTTCTAATACTTGTGATACATTATTCGGCAACAAGTTTTTAGCAATATTCAATTTTGCTGGTTTTGTTAAATTGACCGCTTTTCGATTGCTTGTTATTCGTATATGTAAACCTTTGTCTTTATAAATATCGATTGTAACCTGTTTTAATGTATCAGTTAATAGTAACTCAAGTCCATCCGCGCTTATGAACCTTAAAGGTTTTGGATCATTCGTTTGCTCATAAGATGCCATCCAACTTTGATCAAATTGAATAAATGGAACGTCTATTATACTTTCAAATAAAGATTTTTGGTCCATAATTTCATTTGTTTTCGTTTCTATATTTTTCGGTAAATTATCAGTTTTTTTAATTATTTCTTTCTCTTGATTTAAATACGTAATTTCAAGTCCAGATTCTATTTTCTTGATTTGAGAAACTTCTGTCTCACGAATTTTATAAAGCTCCAGTGTTTCTAGTTTATTACGATATAAATAGCCTCCATGCGAATAATTACTGAAATACAACGCACCGTCCTGATATGTACAAAATTGAACTCGCTCTTCCAGTCGTTTTTTAAATTTAAAAGGTTCCTTTTCTAAATTCATCTCATATAGCCGCGCATTAGTCGGATGTGGAAAATAAAGCATTTGATCAACAATTGCTACGTCATACAATGAATGTAACGCAGCAAAACGATTACTCGTACACGGTGGATATTGATAAGAATTCCACTGATGATCTTTTTTCATATCATCATCATTCCGTAAAAAGTAGCGATAACGAATTTGTCTTGCATGATGTTTTGACCCGATATCATCCCATGTTACATCAATATGATACCAATGACCATCTAGTTCAACTATATTCCAAGCATGTCCACTATCTCCTTCCCCATCGGCTTTCCCTATAACGTAATAGCAAGGAATCTGTAGGTATTCCATCATTTTTTCAAATAACAACGCATACGCCATACAAACACCATGCTTTTCTTTCATAAATGTATAAACTGCATACGGAGAACCATCTGTATGGATATCATAGTCATAAGTACGGACAATATAATCATGAACAGCTAAAATTTTTTCAAGCGTGGTCATTGACGGATGAGTGATTTGAGTTAATGTTTTATGAAGTTCTTCAAGCATCCATTTTTCCTGATCCCGATTCATTCGATAACGAATTGTAAAGTCGATTTTTACTCGTTTTTTGGACAAATTACGATAACGATAACTTCGATGCTCACAATGCTGCGTATAAAATGGTTGCTGTAAATGCGATTGCTCAAATGCTTCAGTTAATAGTTCATCGATTGACTTTTGTAAATGACCATTCACATGTAATGTAAACTGTTTATCCATGCGTTCCATATGCGTAACGATAGCTGGCAATACTTGTTGTGGTGTAATCGTTGATGATTTAATTGAACCACCGCGCGCTTTAAAATCTTTTAATGTTTGAAAATAGGTTTTCATGTTGAAAGTTTCTCCTTACATATAACCAATCGAATGTTATTGAATATTCGTTTACTCTTCTTCTTTAAATTCATTTAACTTTACATAAATTTCGACTTGCTTACCTTCCATTTCAATGATTTTCTCTAAAGTCATGCCATTTTTTATTGCGATTGCCTTAGAGGCTTCATTTCCAACTTGAATAGCAGATATATAACGTTCTAGCCACATCTCTTTATTTGCATAGTTTGCTAAAGCCTGAGCCGCTTCAAATGCATAGCCCTTTCCCCAATATTCTCGCTTAATCCAATAACCAAGCTCCAATTCAAACGCATCATCTATAATTTGTGCAACAATACCTGCATGACCGATAAACTCTCTAGTATCTTTAAGAACTAGCTTATGCAACCCATAATCATCAAAGTTCTTATATTGTAGTTGCATTCTTTCTATAAGTTGAGCAGCGTATGCCTCATCCTTCGTGTTACCGTTTCCAATATACTTCATCATTTCCGGATCTGTTACAAGTTGAATGACATACTGTAAGTCACTCGCATCATAACGTTCAAATATTAGTCTCTTTGTTGATAGTTTTAACATACGCGCCTTCCTTTTTATCACTTATTTGATGTTATGTATAAAAATTTACGGGTTTTTAAAAACCTTATATCAAATTCTTATCATTTTGTTCACTTATACTATTTCCTTTATTTTATCAAGAAATTCACCTCTGTTGTTATATGAATTTCACCTTTTTTGCGATTAAAATTATAGTATCCTCTATTACATATTCTACTGTAAAGGACAAATTATAAAAATAATTCATATTATAAATGTTTAATTTTCAATAATAATTTCATATCATTTTATGTTTGATATATTCTCGTTTAATCATTTTTTCTTATTTGTCAAAACCATCAAAAGTACTGATGCATCAATGATTTCGGTTGTTAAGTTATATTGCGATATTTTAATTTTTGTTTGTTATGTTTGTTTTTTTCTCTATTAAACTTATTTTTGTTAAAATTTTTTCCGGATAACTTTTCCGAAAAGTGTTGCAATTTTGTGACAGCTAAAATAGAATAAAAATTGTAAAATCCTAATCCTTAAAGTAGTATTTTACGAACATAAAGCAGTAAATATGAACAAAATGGGGGTATGTTTATGGGGAATAATAAAAAAGCAACGATTGATTACGAAAAAATCGCATCGCAAGAATCATTCAGACGGCTTGCAAAACGAAAAAATTCATTTCTGTGGTCAATGACGGTAATTTTCTTAGCACTTTATATGTTATTACCAATCTTAACGTCATACACAGATATTCTTCATCAAAATGCATTTGGAGACATTACGTGGGTATGGATTTACGCTGCAGGATTATTCTTTATGACTTGGAGCTTAGCACACTTCTACGTGTCAAAAGCGAATAAATATGATAAGGAAGCAAAAGCAATTATTGCTGAATATGAAGGAGGTCAAGCGAAATGAGCGAAATGAGTTATACAGCCGTATTCTTCTTCGTAGCAATTGTAGGCTTAACATTAGCCATTACTTGGTGGGCGTCTAAACGTACATCAAGTGCAAGTGACTTCTATACAGCTGGTGGCGGTTTAACTGGTTGGCAAAATGGTTTAGCCATCTCAGGTGACTATTTATCAGCAGCTTCTTTCTTAGGGATTGCAGGTTCGATAGCCTTATTCGGGTTCGATGGATTCTTCTTCTCTCTAGGATACTTAGTAGCATACTTAGTTGTACTTTACATCGTAGCAGAGCCATTACGTAACTTAGGTCGTTTCACATTAGCAGATATGATTACTGCTCGATTCGACAAAGCTAAAGTACGTGGTACAGCTGCAATATCTACGATTACAATCGTATTATTTTACATGATTGCGCAACTTGTAGGTGCTGGTGCCTTAATTCAATTACTACTTGGTATTGATTACTGGATGGCCGTACTTTTAGTTGGTGTCATGATGACAATTTACGTATTATTCGGTGGTATGACAGCAACATCATGGGTTCAAATTATTAAAGCTTGTTTATTAATGTTAGGTACAGTCATTATTTCATTCTTAGTATTAGCTAAATTTGACTTCAGTATTGCGACGATGTTCTCTCAAATGGCAACAGCAACAGAACATGGTGAAGCATACTTAAACCCAGGTTTACGTTACACAAATGGTATTGATACGATCTCAATGTTAATCGCGTTAGTACTTGGTACAGCGGGTCTTCCACACATCCTAATGCGTTTCTTCACTGTAAAAGATGCGAAAACAGCTCGTTCTTCAGTAATTTGGGCTACTTGGATTGTAGGTTTATTCTACGTATTGACAATTTTCTTAGGCTTCGGTGCTGCGGCATTTGTAGGTAAGGACGCAATCGTAGCAGCAAACCCAGCTGGTAACATGGCTGCTCCACTTTTAGCAAAAGCGCTAGGTGGCGACATTTTATTCTCATTTGCGTGTGCAGTAGCATTCGCGACAATCTTAGCAGTAGTAGCAGGTTTAGTACTTTCAGGTGCATCTGCCTTATCACATGATATTTATGGACAAATCATTAAAAAGGGTAAAATCACTGAAAAAGAAGCTGTTAAAGCTGCTCGTATCGGTTCAATCATTATCTCAATCGTTTCTATTTTATTAGCGTTAGGTGCTCAAACACTAAACGTAGCATTCTTAGTATCATTAGCATTCTGTATTGCTGCTTCTTCAAACTTGCCAGTAATTATTTACACAATTTATTGGAAACGCTTCAACACTACTGGTGCCGTTTCAGCAATGTTAACTGGTTTAATCTCAGCTTTAGTTTTAGTTGCCGTTTCTCCAAATGTTTGGAATGTAGAGGCAGGTAAAGCAATCTTCGTTGGTGAACCACTAATCATGTTAACAAACCCAGCTATTATCTCTGTTCCACTTGGTTTCATTGGTGGTTTCATTGGTACACTATTATCGAAAGAAACGGATGCAGCAAAATTCCGCGAAGTTGAAGTTAAAGCGCAAACTGGTATTTCAGTACAAGACGCTTCTCACTAAATTTAACGAACTTCCCTTCCCTACTTATATGGTGGTGAAGAAAAGTATAAAAACAGCTTCTAACATTTGTTAGAGGCTGTTTTTATATTGGTAACTTTTTCATTCGTTAAAACCTAAAGCTATTCAATTCCTCATGTAATGCCTTTTTTCGAGGGTATTGTTCTATTAAATGGCATTTTACCTCTTCTGCACGTTCATCAAAGCTTAAATCCCGCATACGATTAATAATGACGGCGAGTGAACGATATTGCTCACGATTACTTGCTGTTTCCGCTTTTTCAAGTAATAATGCGATATGAAGTGCTTCAACTTCATCAGAATAATAAGGGCGTAATGCTTGACCGAAGCGTAGTATCGACTGCTTTTGTTGAATACAATATGCCAATAATTTTTCGAAGCGTTGTTCTTCTTCTAAAATATGGGCATAATGATAAGGTTGTACTGCTCGCTCT
>JAZUES010000043.1:0-4411 GCA_045640265.1 Solibacillus sp. | reverse complement strand
ACGATAACACCTAAAATAATAGCAACAATGACTTGAACTGTTAAATTTTTTAGTAATTTCACTTTTGCTTCCCCCAAATATTTATTTATGATAACGTTTACATTTGCAATCATAACGTATGATTATTCAAAATATTTATTTTGATAATAAAAAACTTATCGTTCATTTTGTTCAATAATTAATAGGAATCTGACGAAATCCTGATATGTAAGCGTTTAGGTTGTTATAATACTGTATTAGTTAATCGAAACTTTGTACTATAACAAAATAAAAAAGCTACTTATTTGCATAAGTAGCTGACTATTGTTCATTTTGTTCAGTTATTCAAGTGTACCGATTTCTTGATGGAGCTGTAGTAAGAAGTCTTTCGTACTCAACTTTTCATAGGACTTATAAATCGGTTGTAGTGCTTGCTTCCAATGATTTAGTTGCTTTACTGACAATGAATGTATTTGAACCTGGTCCATAGTTTTTAATTGTTGCAAATTTTCTTCGTTTAATGCAATTGCCTGATCATGCTGCCATCGTTGCATTTCATTAAGAGAATCCTCAATTATCTTCTGCTGTTCGTCATTTAAATTTTCCCAAAAATTTTCGTTCATCAAGACGCTATATGCAAGTATGCCATGATTGGATAATGTGATATTAGGTTGCATCTTATAATAGCCTTTTGAATATAAATTCGAGATTGTGTTTTCTTGTGCGATTATTTCGTTGCTTTGACTTGCGGCATATAAATCATTAAAGGTTGTTACAAGCGGTTTTGCCTTTAATAAAGTGAATTGCTCTTTTAAAATAGTACTAGGCATAGAACGAATAGATAGGTTTTTAAAATCCTCAACCTCTAATAATGGTGCAGTTTGTGAAGCCATTTGTTTAAAGCCGTTATGCCAGAATGTCAGTCCATGGATGTCTAGTGACTTTAATTCATGTAATAAATCTTTACTAAGTTCTCCGTGAAGCACTTCGGAAACTTGCTCATCATTTTCAAATACAAAGGGTAAATCGAGTACTTGCCAAGAAGGAAGAGCTTCTGTCATTTTTGAAATTGTTGGTGCAATCATTTGAATATCGCCTTCTTTGAGCGCCGTCAATTCATTTTTGTCATTGTATAAAACGCCATTTGGAAAAATTTGAACAATCATTTTGCCATTCGATTTTTCTTTCACAAGCTCGGCGAATTTGATTGCGGCAAGTCCTTTAGGTGTATTTTCAGCAACTACGTGACTAAAATTAATAATAATTTGGTCATCAAGTCCGATTTGTTCGTCATCATATGGTAAGTCTTTTTGATTCCATACATCTAAACGAAAGGAAATGGAAGCAACTAATACAAAAATCGTAATAATGGCTGTAATTACATAAAAACGCAAAGATATCTCCTCATTTGTCATGAAATTTTTTTGAATATTGTAGAATAATTCTATAATTAATAGTTGTTTGTTATATTATATAGCAAAAAAGGAGGCACAAAATGAAAAATAAACAATTAACGATGAATGGCAAAATTGTGCTACTTACCTTTTTTATTATGGCCTTTTCTTTTTTAGTAGCTGGAATTTTACTTCTTAATAATTTAGTGCAAGAGCAAGAAGAAGCATTAGGCCAACGTGCAATGCTGATTGCGCGAACAATCTCTGATTTACCTGATATTCAAAAGCAACTAGAGCAGGATGATTTGCAAATAGCGCAAAATAATATTAATCAAATGGTTCATGAGATAAAAATTATCAATAAAGCTGAATATATTGTGGTGATGAATATGGACCGGATTAAGTTATCTCATCCATCACCCAAACAACTCGGACATAAAAGTAACTCGACAGACATTTATGCAGCATTTAGTGAAAATTATTATATTTCAAAAGCAGTTGGTGAACAAGGAGAAATGATCCGCGCATTTGTACCAATATTGAATGATCAAAAGGTTCAAATTGGCGTTGTAGTAGTAGGCTTTAAGTTGCCGACATTTGGTGACCTTATCATCGAAAATTTAAATGCTATACTTTTGACAGCCCTTCTATCGATGCTATTTAGTATTTGGGGTGCACATACACTTGGACGTCATATTAAGCGTCAAATGTTCGGTTTAGAGCCCCAGGAAATAGCAAAAGTTTATGTTGAACGTACCGAAACTTTCAATGCAATGCATGAAGGAATTATTGCAGTCGATAAACATATGACCATTACCATTTTTAATAAAAAGGCGAGTCGGATTTTAGGGGTTGGAGGGAATCCTAAAAAGTACATTGGGAAAAATATTTATGATGTCCTGCCTGATACACGTTTACCTGAAATTGTTGAAAGTGGACGAGCAGTGTATAACCAAGAAATTTACGTCAACGACCATAGTATTTTAAGTAACCGTATTCCTATTTTCGTTAATGGTAAAATGGCAGGCGCTGTGGCAGTCTTTAAAGATTTAACGGAATTTAAACAGCTTGCTGAAGAATTGACAGGGGTCAAAGCGTTCGTGCAGGCCCTTCGTATTCAAACGCATGAATATAAAAACAAACTGCATACCATTGCAGGATTACTGCAACTCGGTCATAACCAGCAAGCACTTGATTATCTATCGCAAGTTAAAATTCAACATGATCAAGTGACGAAATTTTTAAACGAACGTATTTACAATGAAAATATTTCTGGTTTATTGCTTAGTAAAATTAGCCGAGGGAATGAGCTTGGCATTCAAGTGACAATTGATGAAGAAAGTCAGTTAACAAGATTTCCTGAACAGCTAGATCATCATGATTTTGTGTTATTATTCGGGAATCTAATTGAAAATGCTTTCGATGCGCTTGTTGGACTTGAAAGGGAGCATAAGGAAGTATCGATTTCAATTGATGACAATGACGGCATGCTGGCAATTATGGTATCGGATAATGGTGTCGGCATACCAGAGGAAAACTTAGCGTGTATTTTTGAAAATGGTTTTTCGACGAAACAAAATGAAAATCGTGGAATTGGTTTATTTTTAATTCAAGAGATTGTGAAAAAGGGTAATGGTACAATAGATATAACGAGTGAGGTAGGTAAAGGAACAACATTTATTCTCACATTTGAGTTTTAGAAAGGGGCCTTTTGGGTGAAGACCATTCAAGTATTATTAGTAGAAGATGACCCAATGGTGCGTGAAGTAAACCGCCAATTTATCGAGCGAGTGGATGGATTTAAAGTAATGGATATGGCATCAAACGGCATTAAGGGAATCGAAAAAATAAAAAATTTAGCACCAGACCTTGTAGTTATGGATATTTTTATGCCAGAACAAGATGGCATTGAGACATTACGTCAAATTCGTAACGAAAATTTAACGGTTGACTGCATTTCTGTAACGGCAGCAAATGATGTACAAACGATTCAACAAATTTTACATTTAGGTGTATTTGATTACATTATGAAGCCATTTACATTTGAACGTATGGAGCAAACACTCATTCATTATCGTCAATTTAAAGAAAAAATGGAGTCAGCAGAAGATGTTACACAAGCAGAGCTAGATGAAATGATTGGCCAAGTATGGCAACAAAAAGAAGAAGAAGCGGTTCTAGATAGCACGATTACTCAAGTACTGCCAAAAGGCTTTAATCGAGCAACAATGGATAAAGTACTAGTGTTTTTAAAACAATCAGCAGGCGGTGCATCTGCAGACGATGTAGCATCTGGCATTGGCGTTGCACGTGTAACAGCAAGACGTTATTTAGACTATATGGAAAAAAGTCATCTAATCCATGTCGATATTCAGTACGGCAATGTTGGAAGACCGATTAATCAATATTTTATTAAGGAATAGTCGCTATTAAATTGAATGTTGATTTTTCTTGATAAAGTTATGGGGCTGTCCCTAAAGTAGAAAAACACCATTTTGCAAATTTGCGAAATGGTGTTTTTCGGTGTACCAAGGAATTGATTTCCATTCCGGTTATGCGTAAGCCCGAAATATAAAAAAAGTGCACCTTTTCGGTACGCACGTCGAACTTCAAAGCCGTGCTAACACTATTGAAGAAATGATGAATTGATTTGGGCATAGAGATGTCAAGGTAACGATGGATGTGTATACGCACATGAGACGATGGAGAGTAATCCGAAGATTTTTGTGCAATATTTAATGAAATAGATAATAAAAAAAGAAGATTTAACTAGCTCTCTTAATTTTATTGGATAATATATACAAACTTGAACATATAAAGAAATTTCTAATGTAGTTTCAGAACTACTAAATCAGCTAAATTGTTAAACTGAAATAACTAAATAGGTTTGGAACTTCAAGATTTTGAAAGCTATCTAAAAGATATGGATAAAAATCAGAGTAATATTGAAAATGAGTTATTAGAGAAAGTAGAAATCCATATAATTTTTGTTATTGTAACCATGCGTAGCATCAACTCCATTATCTTCTTTCACTTCA
>JAZUES010000042.1:0-5162 GCA_045640265.1 Solibacillus sp. | reverse complement strand
TCCGATTAAATTACGATCACGGCAAGTTAAGTGCGGTAGGGAACGAATTCCATGTTCTTTTAAAATTGCGGCCATCGCAATATTACTAATGCGCGGTGAAGCTAGCGAATTATCAGCCATCATAATAACGTCCGCGCCTGCATTTGCTAATTTTTTTGCACCTTCTACAAAACGTTCAATTTCTAAATGGCGGGGTGTATCCAGTTCAACAATAACGGAACGCTCACGTTTTGCCTTTTCGTGTAATGGCTCTTGCTTGCGTGGCTCTGCAACACGTACAAATTCCGTACGCCCTGGCTTTAATTCCTTCATTTCAATGGGCAATATGTTCGTTAAACGCTGTTTCACCGCTGCAATATGTTTCGGTGTCGTCCCACAGCATCCTCCAATTAGGCGTACTCCCTGCTTTACTAATGCTACTGCAGCTCGTGCAAAATAATCTGTTTCTGATTCATATACAACACGCCCATCCTCTACATCAAGTAACGACGCATTAGGGTAAGCGGATAAGTATGCAGTCTTCGGAAGATTTACTGATTCAAATGCTTGAATTGTATGGAATGGGCCTAAGCGACAGTTACTTCCGACAATATTGGCACCGAGACACTCTAAATCATGTAACGCTTCATCTAATGACATCCCGTTTTGCAGTACTCCTGGCTCTTGCATTGTCACTTGCGCAATAATCGGTAAGTCTGTTAAGTTACGCAGTAATCGCACACAATGAGAAATTTCTTCAAAATCATAATATGTTTCTAATAAAAAGCCATCTGGCGCCCCTGCTAACAGTGTTTCTGCTTGTTCTTTAAAGGCAGCTAAAATTTCTTCCAACGTCGCTTCACTTTTACGAATGCCACGAATTCCTCCAATTGTTGCTAACACATATTGACCACCTGGTGTCGCTGCACGCTTCGCAATTTCTAGAGCCGCTGTATTAAATTCTTTCACACGCCCCTCATAGCCATAACGAGCAAGCTTAATGGCATTAGCCCCGTATGTATTTGTTTGGATAATGTCCGCACCGGCAGCAATATATTCACCATGAATTTTTTCAACAATTTCTGGGCGGATGATATTCATTTCTTCATGACAATAATCTAGCCCATAAGAATATAACAATGTTCCAATTGCACCGTCCGCCGTTAATACGCGCGTTTTTAACTCTTCTAATAAACCACCCATTGTACTCACTCCACCATTCACTGTATTTTCAGACTTATTAAGATATAAAAAAAACCTTCTTTTTTAATAAAAGAAGGTTCACCTTTTGTAAATTTAAGTTCCCTCTCATCTTTTGGCATACGCCATCTGGATTTAGCACCTGACTTACGTTGGTTGCTGAAGTTTCAATGGGCCAGTCCCTCAACTTCTCTTGATAAGAAATTTTATGAATTTTTAAATAATTAAAAGAATCATATCGTTAACTACAACGAACGTCAATACCCTTTAACAGAATGAAGCATTTCTTTACTGAATTCGATCAATAATTTGCTGTGCAGTATTTTTCCCATTTTCAATACACGCACCAATGCCCACTCCAAAGTAAGAGCATCCCGCTAATAGTAAATTTGGATAACGAGCTTCTAAGTCTTTTACAACAACACTTAACGCTTCATTATGTGCCAAATCATAACGCGGCATTTGATTGATCCATTTTGTTACATTGACAACGGTCGGCTCTGCTTGAATACCTAAACTCAAACGAATATCTTCTAACGCTACTTTAGTCAATTCTTCCTCTGACATCTCGGCAAGCTCTTCGTAACGTGGGTTAATGTTTTTGTAAAATAATCGTACGAGTAAATTGCCTTCAGCTGATGTATGCTTCCACTTACGACTTGTCCATGTTGAAGCATTACATACTAAATCGCTATTATGCGAAACGATAAAGCCTGTTCCATCTGCAGGTAAGACACTATCAAGCACATCAAAACCTACGTACATCGTAATTGCTGATGCTGTCGTAAATTTCTGTAACTGCTTCGCTAGCTGGGTATCATTTAATACTTTTTTCACCGTTTCATTTGGCATCGCAAGCACGACTATATCTGCTAAAATTGTTTCATCTTGTAGCACGACTTCATATTGCACCCCATGCTTGTTAATTTGCTTCGTTTCGGTATTCTTTTTGAATTCCACTTCTGGCAACATCTCTTCTAAACGATCGATAATCGCTGACAGACCCTTTTTGAATGAAATAAATTTTTTATTTGCTGCTTTTTCAAATTGTGCGCGGTTTGCTTCAAAGCCCTTAATAATTGAACCGTAATTGTTTTTATAATCCACTAAATAAGGCAATGTTGAAGCTAAGCTTAATTGGTATAAATCCCCTGAATAGACACCTGCTAATACGGGAGCAATTTGTTTTTTGACAATTTCTTCGCCTAAAAAGTATTCTAAAAATGTGCCAATTGAGCTTTCCTTTGTGAAATTTGGATTTGGCAGTTCTAAATCTTGTAATGCACGCTGTTTTCCTTCTTCTGAAATAAGTGTGCTCGACTGTAATGACTCCACACTCATTGGGATTCCAAATGTTGAACCTGCTGGAATCGCATGTAGTTCATTATTCGTATGAATGTAAGAAATCCCCGTTTCGTTATAAACAAGCTGTGATTCAAAATCAAGTTCCTTTACAAGCTCTAGAACACTCGGATGACGTGCTACCATTGAATCTGCGCCCGTTTCCATTATAAAGCCTGCTTCATGCTCCGAATAAATTTTGCCACCTAAATAACTATTTTTTTCTACTAATACAAGTCTCGCTTCAACCTGTTTTTCCGTCATTTGACGCTTTAAATAATGCATAGTGCAAAGCCCCGTAATTCCGCCGCCCACAACTACTACTGTTTTCATCTGTCCATCTCCTATTTCGTTCACGTTATCTACCATTTAGTATAATCCTTTTTCAAACGATTTGAACTGAAGGATTTTACAAATTTATAACGAAAGAAAACAAAAAAGTTAGAGCATGAATACTCTAACTTTTTTTCAGCATTTAGTTTTCTAAGTTTTGCGAAACAGTAGCTAATGAATCAGCTGCATGCGTTACTTCATCAAACGCACGGCCAAGATCAAGTATTACTACACCAATTTGTTCTACTTCTTGTTCTACTAAATTATTTTGTTCTTTCGTTTCAACCATCGATTCTAAGATAGCTGAAAATTGTTCTTCTGTACCTCTCATACTTAGCTCTCCCATTTGAACCGCTTCTTTAATTTCTTTTAAAGATTCAAGTAGTTTTGTCGTACGAGTATTTGTATTTTGAAGTAGCTCTTCTACGTTAATCGTGGATTCCTTCGTTTGCTCTGATAACTTTCGAACTTCCCCAGCAACTACCCCAAAGCCTTTCCCCGCTTCTCCAGCACGTGCCGCTTCTATAGCCGCATTTAATGCTAACAAATTCGTCTGGCTAGCGATATTTGTTACAATCCCCATCGTTAACTCCATCTCTTTTGAAATTTCCGCTAATTTGTCAATTTCCTCTGAAATTACAATAACAGAATCTTGAATCGCGTTCATGCTAACGGTTTGCTGTCGAATTTGAACTTTACCACTATTGGCTTGCTCTGTCGCAACTTCTGAAAGATTGATAGCCTTTTTGGCATAGGAAACCATAATATCGGACTGTGCCGTTAGTTGTTGGAATGAAGCGTGTGTTTCCTCTGAAATGGAAGCTAAATTAGAAGAAGATTCGATAATCGAATTACTAATAAAATGTTTTTCTTCTTGTAACTTTTCTTTCATACGCTCAACAACTGCTTCATACTCTTCTAAAACAACTTGCTGTTCGAAATTTAAAACTTTCGTAATTGCTTCGATTGTATTAAAGCATTGTTCATCGATTGTAATCTTCGCCTTTACTAAATGAATGAAATCTATTAATAAATTTTGAAAAGCACCAATATACCATTTCGTTTTTAATCCAATGTGCACGTGAACTTGTGCAATTTTTCTACGTTTCATAAAGTAGGTTTCATCAATTTGTCCATCAAACATTTCACAAATATGATGTTTTAATGTGACTTTTAATCGATCTACTGAGCTATGATCATTAATAATTTGAATCAAGCTTGCTTCCATTCCTAAATTACGATAAAAAGAATCAACAATTTGTTCAATATCCTCATCCACATATGGTTTAAATAATTTTAAATATTTTAAGTCTTCTTCTGTTAAATTTAGCATTTGTATTTGCTTTTTTATTGATGACCCATTTGTATAATCAAGTTTTACCTTTACATCATGCATAGGTATTGTTTGAGTATTCTCTGTTTTCTTTTTAAAGAACATTTTCTACCTCACTTTATTCAGATTACTTTCTCTATAAGCTAGATAATTTAGACATACTAAAATTATACTATTTATCCCTTACAAAATTTTACTCGTCTAAAATGTCTCTATTTATATTTTACTACTCACATTTTGGTAGTAAATTCAATATCTATCAATTTTTAATTAACATTCCTATTATAAAGAAACATTTAGCGGAATGAAACTTGAAGTACAGATAACAAGGAGAATATGTGCTTTCGCACTACTTTATCTTCTTTTTTGTAGTCTATTTTTGACAGAAAAATGTTCTTTTTTATGCATTTAATAATTAACTACATCAAAAGCTCTACCTATGCTCTAATTTAAAAAATATTTATAAGTATCATAAGTTATTTTACATAAAAAGTAAATAATATAAAATAATCACTTACCGTAGATAATCGCATCATGCGAATAAATTTAATGTTTTTAAACCGTTTCAGTGGGTGACCAAATACCCCACCCACCGATATTCACACTACCTCACATTTTCTCACCATTTATTTGTTCCAAGGCTTTTTTTCTCCATTTGTTTGCTTGTTCACTATCGCGTGATTCATACATTTCAGCTAATTTGTTGCTTGCCTCGTAATCTCCGAGCATGGAAGCTTGCTTATAGTAATAAATGGCCGTTTCCTCATTCTTCGTAGCACCTTCACCCATTTCATAACAATAGGCCACATTAAAAATAGCATCGACATGAAATTGTTCCGCAGCCTTTAAACACCACTCCAGTGCATATGTTGCATTTTGTTTTTGCCCAAGCTCACCCGTAAAATAAATCATGCCCATTCTGTACATCGCATCAGCATAGCCTTCTAATGCGGACTGTTCATAATGTTGTAGTGCT
>JAZUES010000041.1:0-1979 GCA_045640265.1 Solibacillus sp. | reverse complement strand
ATCATTAAATTCTGTTTTTTCAGGAATCTTTAAAACAAATTTTTTAATTCTGTCATCTTTTAGCAGTCTTGAAAGTATATCAGAATAATCACCCTGAATTTCTTTATAAAAATCTTGTAAATTCATAGAAAACCCTTTTAGATACTATTACATTATCCGCACTATTAGTGCAATATATGTAAATAATATTTAAATATTTAGTATTAACAATTGGCCTAAAAAATATTATAATAGAGGTGTATATTTAAATTAACATTCGGTATTTCTCGAAGTTTTTATAGGAGTATTTATGGCTGATGAAGAAATGGCAACGATTTATCTGTTCGGAAAAAAATACGAAGTTCCTGCAGAATTAACAATCATGAACGCCATGGAATATGCTGGTTACCAGCTGAAGCGTGGATGTGGATGTAGAAATGGCTTCTGTGGAGCTTGTGCTACAATTTATCGTATCAAAGGACAGAATCAACTTCAGACATGTTTAGCTTGTTCAAAAAAGGTTGAAAACGATATGTTTATTGCAACACTTCCTTTCTTCCCTCTTGTAAAACAGCTTTACGATATCAATACTATTAAACCTGAACAGTCAGTTATGATGCAGCTTTATCCAGAAATCTACTCATGTGTAGGTTGTAACGCTTGTACTCGTGCTTGTACACAGGATTTAAGTGTTATGCAGTATATTGCTTACGCTCAGCGTGGCGAATTTGATAAGTGTGCTGAACTTTCATTTGACTGTGTAATGTGTGGATGTTGTTCTTCTCGTTGTCCAGCAGGAATCAGTCACCCACAGGTTGCTGAACTTGCACGCCGTTTAAACGGAAAATACATTCAACCACAGACACAGCACCTTATTGATAGAGTTACTGAAATTGATGAAGGTAAATGTGAAGAAGCTATCCAGAAAATGATTAAACTTTCTACTGGAGATAAAGCTGAAATCAAAAATCTCTATAATACTCGTGATATCGAGAAATAAGTAAGACGGAGGAAACAGAATGTACGGAAATTATCTTGACGATGCAGCAAAAATTGTTGCTGAAAAACGCGAAGCAAATCTTAAATTCGAACATGATCGTCTTACAGCAGAACAGAAAGACGATTTATTATTAAAATTCCACCCAGACCGCATTAAGGAACAATTTACAGAACTTAAAATCGGTCCAAATAAAGGTCAGAAAGCTCCAATTGAATTGGCTGAAATGTTACAGGCAAAACCTCGTTACACAGCTGATCAGATTGATTTGAACCACGTGGACTACGAAACAGACGTACTCGTAATTGGTGGTGGTGGTGCTGGTACATCAGCTGCTATTATGGCATCTGAAGCTGGTGCAAAAGTTCTTCTTGCTACAAAACTTCGTGTTGGTGATGCAAATACTATGATGGCTGAAGGTGGTATTCAGGCTGCTGATAAACCAAATGATTCACCTGCACAGCACTATCTTGACTGTTATGGTGGTGGACACTTTGATGGTAAACCAGAATTAGTTTATACATTGGTAAACAAAGCTCCATCTGTTATTAAATGGTTAAATGACCTTGGTGTTGAATTTGACAAACAGGAAGATGGTACAATGGTTACAACTCATGGTGGTGGTACAAGCCGAAAACGTATGCATGCTTGTAAAGACTACTCTGGTGCAGAAATCATGCGTACACTTCGCGATGAAACTTTCAACCGTGCAGATTCTATTACAGTAGTAGATTTTACAGCTGCTGTAGAATTAATTAAAAACGATAAAGGTGAAGCTTGTGGTGCAGTTTTAATGAACGTTGAAACTGGTGAACTCCGTATTGCAAAAGCTAAAGTTGTAATTATTGCAACAGGTGGTGCTGGACGTATGCACTATCAGGGATTCCCTACATCAAACCACTACGGTGCTACAGCTGACGGTCTCGTTATGGCTTACCGTGCAGGTGCTAAGTTGTTGTATCAGGATTCTTTACAGTATCATCCAAAAGGTGCTGCTTATCCA
>JAZUES010000040.1:0-3003 GCA_045640265.1 Solibacillus sp. | reverse complement strand
ATGCCATTTCGAACATTCCTGCCATACCATCGCCAGCTGCTTGCACAAGGCTCATAACATCATAGCTACCATCAATTAATCCAACAATGCCTGCAATGCCAATGCCGCAAGCTAAAACAAGAAATACATTGAGACCTGCTAATGCAAAAATAATGACGAAAATATAAGGAATAATTTTAATCCAATCAAAGCTATCGTGCGTAATTTGAGCACTTGAGTTCATCGTCATAAACATTAAAATGACACATGTCAAAATAGCTGCTGGTAATACAATGAGAAAGTTCACTTTAAATTTATCCTTCATTTGTGCACCTTGTGTACGAACGGAAGTAATTGTCGTATCTGAAATAAACGATAAGTTATCACCAAACATGGCGCCGCCAATAATCGTCGCCATAATTAGCGCAAGGGACAGGTCCGTTTGCTCACCAATACCTACGCCAATTGGGGCTATCGCAACAATCGTCCCGACAGATGTTCCCATCGCAAGTGAAATGAAGCATGCAATCATAAACAAGCCAACGATAAGCAAATTTTGCGGTACAATGGAAAGGGCAAAGTTAACAGTAGCATCAACAGCCCCCATACCTTTAGCCGTTTCAGAAAAGGCACCAGCTAATAAGAAAATCAGTACCATTAGCATGACATTTGAATTACCTGCACCTTTACAAAAAATATCAACCTTTGTCGAAAGCGATTCTTTACGATTCATTGCTAATGCTACAGCGCCAGAAATCGCAATCGCTATAATGACAGGAAACGCATAAAAATCGTCCAATAGAATTCCTGATCCAATAAATAAAACTAAAAAAACTACAAATGGGAGTAATGCCCATGGATTTCCTTTTTTCATACAAACCTCCAACATTTTTCCTTCATATCAATTATGAGCACAAAAAAAGCCTCCCCTTAAACGAATAAGAAGAGACCTACATTACGGAAAACCTCACCTTATCTTTCAAGTGCGTACTTGCTGGATTTGGCACAGTAACTACATTTGTTCCGCTGCCGAGATTTCATAGGGCCAGTCCCTCCATCTCTCATGATAAGAAGACAATATTATTTTTTCAAAGTAAGACTTACAATATATGATTTTTTTATAATTGTCAATAAATTATTATAGTTGGATATTATTTTGATGTTTGATTTAGTAATCAGTAATTACAATATATGGATTTTGTGCGATGGTTATATAGGAAAACTTTGGAGATAATAGAAAACGAGGTTAAAAACATAAACGGGTTTGTTCTGTACTATAGTCAAAAGACATAATAACACCCACTTATTATATTGGCCTTACAGTTTACGGTATTTTTTAACGCAAACAAATTCAAGATGATAAAGGCCAATATAAAGCCAAATAAAATGATGATGTGCTTCGTTAAATCAGCTAAACCAAGACCCATATACATAATTCCTTTAAGCGCATCTGCCACATAATAAAGCGGCATAATATAAGCTAATCCTTTTAACCAATCTGCCATTCCTTCTATAGGGAAAATACCACAGAAGAAGATTTGTGGCACGATCACAAGCGGAATAAACTGAATCATTTGGAACTCAGAACTTGCAAATGTTGACAATAATATCCCGAGTGATAACGCCACAAAAGCAGTAATGACATTCATAACAAGTACCGCCCATATCGAACCAACTGAAATAATATCGAGTACATGAATCGCAAATAGTGCAATAATAATCGTTTGAATAAACGCTAAAATCCCGTATCCAATTAAGTAACCAGCAATAATTTCAGCACGTTTAATCGGTGTTGCCAATAACCTTTCTAGAGTACCTGATGTGCGCTCATTTAAAAGGCCAATTCCTGAGATTAAAAATACAAATAAAAACACAAAGAAGCCAATTAACATTGGACTAAGTGTATCAAAAAGTACAGTATCACTACCGCCGTATATATAGTCTATATTAATTTGTTGTTCAGCTTGTTTTGTTAGTGTAAGTTGTAGTAGTTGAAGTTGAAGCTGTTGCTTAATTTTCATTTCCAATGTTTTAGCAGTAGATGGTTCATCATTAGTTAAGATTAAAGAAATTGAATTGTTTTGTATTTGAAGAAACCCATCTAATTTTTTATCGGAAATCAGCTTCTTTAAATCATTTGCTGCATCAAATTCTGTCACTTGAATATTCGCATCTTCTAGCTGTTCAAGTAGTGGGGTTGACACACCTTTCACCCCAAGATGTGGTGTTACTTCATTACCATTAAAGACGAAATTCATCAATGTTAATACTAGAAGTGGGGCAATGAATAATAAGGCAAGTGTCCGTTTATCACGAATAATTTGTAAAAGTATACGTTTTACTAAAGCAGTTATTCTCATCGTGTTGTTCTCCCAGCAAATAAAAATACTTCATCTAAGCTATCTACGTTATATTGCTTCTTTAATGTTTGAGGGCTACCATGAGCAATGATGCACCCGTCTCGTAACATGGAAATGAAATCACAGTGATTTGCTTCATCCATGACATGGGTAGTGACGATAATCGTTTTACCTTCTTCTTCCTTTAGTCGCACAAGCTCTTTCCATATTTGAAAGCGTAGCTCCGGATCAATTCCTACAGTAGGCTCATCTAAAATGAGGATGTCTGGATTTTGAATGAGTGCAATGGCAAGTGATAATCTTCGCTTCATTCCTCCAGAATAGGCAGACACTTTTTTATGTAACTCCTCAGTTAAGTTTACAAGGTTTGCTGTATAAGCAATGCGTTCTTTTTGTTCTTTTTTAGATAACTTAAACATGGATGCAAAAAATTCCAGATTTTCTTCGCCTGTTAAGGTAGGGTAGAGTGCATCAGATTGAGCCATATAGCCAATACGTTGTAACATATCTAAATTAGGCATTGTTGTGTTTAACACCTGGACACTTCCTTCGTCAGGTTTTTCCATGCCAACAATCATTTTAATAAATGTCGTCTTACCAGAACCAGATGGACCAATCATCCCGTAAATTTTGCCGGATTCTGTCGTGAAGTTGATATGGTTCA
>JAZUES010000039.1:0-12622 GCA_045640265.1 Solibacillus sp. | reverse complement strand
AAAAAAAATAAAAAAGCACCATTTCAAAGAGAATTAACACTTAATTTGTTAATAAAAATACTTTTATGTTAAAAAAAGTAATGGTATAAATTGCCTAATTTTCAATTTAAAATGTTAAGAATTTTTTCAAAAATGACACTTTTATTAAAATATTGACTGTAGTACAATTGAGGTAACGAATAATTACATACATCGGTAATTACGGATAAGTAATAGATAAAGAGAATAGTAAAATATACTTGTATTTACCCGTTAAGAAGATGGAATTGATAATTTTTCAATTTTAAAGAAATGCGTAATGATGTTTCTAATGACTTTAAAAAACGAATAACTTCAGTTAGGGGATGGATTTTATGAATAATCAAATTCAACTTATTGTACCAGAGTGGTTTATTTTAGATGAACTACATATTATCGAAACTATTGTTAGTGAAAATACTGCTAATGTAGGAATCGTCATAGCGGGAGAAAATTTTGATGCATCAAAATACTGCTGCCCAACTGTAAGACTTTATATGATCCGTTTAGTAGACAATCAATATGAACTGATGAAAGAGTTAGACGCATTTCAATTCCAAACGGTGGAAGAAGCAAAAGCATTCTCTGCAAAATTACCGAAATTAAATGCCATTGACTTAATTATGATGGTTAATAAAGAACAACCAATTTTCTCAATGTAATAATGGTTACAGTTACCGTACTCTACCGTGAGTGCGGTTTTTTTGTTTCTTCTTATTAATTGTATTTTAGTGTAGAAAAGATAAAATGAATAAGAACATTGAATTATTTATAAAGGAAGTGATTGAAATGGCTAGAGGTGTATATATTCACATTCCTTTTTGTCATCAAATTTGTAATTACTGCGATTTTAATAAAGTGTTTTTTAAAAATCAGCCTGTAGATGAATATATCGAAGCACTTGGACGTGAGATGGAGATGACCGTCAACAAGATGCCTGAAGCATTTGCTAATGTGGAAACGATTTTTCTAGGTGGTGGGACTCCAACGGCACTTTCAGCAGCACAAATTGAAAAGTTATTGCAACACATTGCAAAACATATTCCCATGTCTAACGTAAAAGAATTTAGTAGTGAAGCAAATCCGGATGAGTTAACTGTTGAAAAACTACAAGCACTTTATAACGGTGGTGTGAATCGATTAAGTATGGGTGTACAATCATTCGACCAAACATTATTAAAGAAAATTGGTCGTACTCATTCGAATGAACATGTATATGAAACGATTGAAAATGCTAAAAAAGTTGGTTTTGAAAATATAAGCATTGATTTGATGTACGGTTTACCAGGACAATCGATGGAACAATGGAAAGAAACATTACAAAAAGCATTTGAATTAAAATTACCGCATTATTCAGCGTACTCGCTAATTGTCGAACCGAAAACGATTTTTTATATCCAATATGCAAAGGGAAAGCTAAGTTTGCCGACAGAAGATTTAGAAGCGGATATGTATGGTGTATTGATGGAAGAAATGGAGGCACACGGATTACATCAATATGAAATCAGTAATTTTGCGTATAAAGGTTATGAGTCCACACATAATAAAATTTATTGGGATAATGATGAGTACGCAGGATTTGGAGCTGGTGCGCACGGTTATCTTGAAGGTATACGCTATTCTAATGTAGCTCCGATTAAAAAGTACATTGAAGCCGTTATGGCTGGAGAACGTCCTTTATTACAAGAACATGAAGTTACTAAGGAAGAAAAAATAGAAGAACAAATGTTTTTAGGCTTACGAAAAGTGGAAGGCGTGTCCTATCAATCATTTGAAAGTAAGTTCCATGAACCTATGCAAAATTATTTTGAAGTAATTATTCAAGAGTTAAAAAACGGAAAGTTAATTGATGTAGACGACTTAGGAATTCGTTTGACTCAAAAAGGTCGATTCGTTGGTAATGAAGTATTCCAACGTTTTTTAATGGAATAATTACATTTAAAAAAGATTCTTAAAAAAATGGTACGAATTCGTTGACAACAATTTAGAGATTTGCTAATTTATATAATATATTAGCACTCCTCTTAAATGAGTGCTAACAGAGGTGAAAAAAGATGTTAACAAATCGGCAGTTACAAATATTACAAGTAATCGTAGATGATTTTGTGATGTCTGCTCAGCCTGTTGGTTCGCGTCAATTATCTAAAAAGGAAGGCATTACGTATAGTGCAGCAACAATTCGAAATGAGATGGCAGATTTAGAGGAGTTGGGCTTTTTAGAAAAAACGCATACTTCTTCAGGACGAGTCCCATCAGAAAAAGGGTATCGTTTTTACGTCGACCATTTATTAAAACCTCAAGTCATTACGGCTGGAGAGGTCGAACAAATCCATACTTTATTTGAAAAGCAAATTTTCGAAGCCGAACAACTTATAAGAGAGTCCGCTAATATTTTATCGGAACTTACTACTTATACAACCATTTTACTCGGACCAGATGTGCAAAAGCATCGCGTAAAAAAATTCCAAATCGTTCCACTCTCGGAACAAACCGCTGTAGCCATTATCGTCACAGACAATGGTCATGTAGAAAATAGAGCATTAACGTTACCACCAGAAATTAGTCCAACTGATATTGAAAAGATGGTAAATATTTTAAATGATCGTTTAGTCGGCATACCGCTTCATGACTTACCTAGAAAGTTAGAAACAGAAGCGATATCGGTGCTTAAACAACATGTGAGTGCATCCGAATCGATTATTAAGTCATTCCTTTCAATCCCATCTGGACAGTCTGAAGGCAAAGTTTATTATGGTGGTAAATCAAATATGTTAAACCAACCTGAATTTCATGATTTTAATAAAATGCGTATGTTTTTAGATCTCATCGACAAAGAGAGCCAAGTGCAAGCATTATTTGATCAGCCAAATCAAGATATTCAAATTCGGATTGGTTCAGAAAATAATCATTTAGCAATGGAAGATTGTAGTGTCATTACGGCTTCATTTTTAGTAGGTGAAGAGCAACAAGGAGCAATCGCGATAATCGGTCCAACTCGAATGGATTATAAGCGAGTTGTTACATTGTTAGATGTAATGCGTCGCAGTTTATCTCAAGCCTTTTTCAAAGGGTAAACATGAGATGTAATAAGGAGGAAATCAAGTGACTGAAACAACAAAGACGAACGAAGAGTTAGAAAAAGCAACTACGGAAGAAACACCTGTAGAACCTGTAGAAAATGCTGAAACAGAAACAGAAACAGAAGAAGTAGTGCTAGATGAAAAAGAACAAAAAATTGCTGAATTAGAAGCAAAAGTAGCAGAGGAAGAAGCACGTTATTTACGTTTACGTGCAGACTATGATAACTTAGCTCGTCGCGGTCGTTTAGATCGTGAAGCAGCTGAAAAATACCGTGCACAATCGCTTTTAACGGAGCTATTACCAGTATTAGATAATTTAGACCGTGCGCTTCAAGTGGAAGTAACATCAGAAGAAGCAACTTCATTATTTAAAGGTGTTGAAATGGTATATCAACAGCTTGTAGCGGCAACGCAAAAAGAAGGTCTTGAAGTGATTCCCGCAGAAGGTGAAAGCTTTGATCCAAACTTCCACCAAGCAGTTATGCAAGAACAAGACAGTGAAAAAGAAGCAGGAACAATCTTACGTGAGTTACAAAAAGGCTACAAACTAAAAGACCGCGTATTACGCCCAACAATGGTATCAGTAAACGAATAAAGATGCATATTAAGTGATGTAGAATTGCTCTGTGGTGATACTAACATTTTGTTGGCCTCAATCCTCGTGGCAAGAAATTTGAATCAAACTTGTTTGTATCAAATTTCTTGCCATGCTTAGAGCAAAGTATGGCATCAATCTATGAAAAAATAATCGGATAATAACACGGGAAATACGTGTTGAATAATAGGAGGAAAAACGAATTATGAGCAAAATTATCGGTATTGACTTAGGTACAACTAACTCATGTGTATCAGTATTAGAGGGCGGAGAGCCAAAAGTAATTCCAAACCCAGAAGGTAACCGTACAACACCATCTGTTGTAGCATTCAAAAACGGTGAAAAACAAGTTGGGGAAGTAGCAAAACGTCAAGCTGTAACTAACCCAAATACAATTATTTCAATCAAATCAAAAATGGGTACAAGCGAAAAAGTAACTGTAGATGGCACTGATTACACTCCACAAGAAGTATCAGCAATGATTCTACAATACTTAAAAGGCTACGCTGAAGATTATTTAGGCGAAAAAGTAACAAAAGCAGTAATCACTGTTCCTGCTTACTTCAACGATGCGCAACGTCAAGCAACAAAAGACGCTGGTAAAATTGCTGGTTTAGAAGTAGAACGTATTATCAACGAACCTACAGCTGCAGCATTAGCTTACGGCTTAGATCAACAAGACGTTGACCAAAAAGTATTAGTATTCGACTTAGGTGGCGGTACATTCGACGTATCAATTCTTGAATTAGCTGATGGCGTATTCGAAGTATTAGCAACAGCAGGTGACAACAAACTTGGTGGTGACAACTTCGACGACAAAATCATCAATTACTTAGTAGCTGAATTCAAAAAAGAAAATGGCGTTGACTTATCAAAAGATAAAATGGCTATGCAACGTTTAAAAGATGCAGCTGAAAAAGCTAAAAAAGACTTATCAGGTGTCACTTCTGCTCAAATTTCATTACCATTCATCACTGCTGGTGCAGAAGGTCCATTACACTTAGAAATGAACTTAACTCGTGCAAAATTTGATGAATTAACAAGTGATTTAGTAGAACGTACAATCACACCAACTCGTCAAGCATTATCAGATGCAGGTCTTTCTGCTTCTGAATTAGATAAAGTTATCTTAGTAGGTGGTTCTACTCGTATTCCTGCAGTAGTAGAAGCAATCAAAAAAGCTACTGGTCACGAACCACACAAAGGTGTTAACCCAGATGAAGTAGTAGCAATGGGTGCTGCTGTACAAGGTGGCGTATTAGCTGGTGACGTTCAAGGCGTATTATTATTAGACGTAACTCCATTATCATTAGGTATCGAAACTATGGGTGGCGTTATGACAAAATTAATCGACCGTAACACAACGATCCCAACTTCTAAATCTCAAGTGTTCTCAACAGCTGCAGATAACCAACCAGCAGTAGACATTCACGTAGTACAAGGTGAACGTTCAATGGCTGCAGATAACAAAACTTTAGGTCGCTTCCAATTATCTGATATTCCACCAGCACCACGTGGTATTCCACAAATCGAAGTAACATTCGATATCGATGCAAATGGTATCGTATCAGTTAAAGCAAAAGACTTAGGTACACAAAAAGAACAAACAATTGTGATTCAATCTGATTCTGGTCTTTCAGAAGAAGAAATCGAACGCATGGTCAAAGACGCAGAAGCAAATGCCGATGCGGATGCAAAACGTAAAGAAGAAGCTGACTTACGCAATGAAGCAGATCAATTAGTATTCCAAGTTGATAAAACAATCAAAGATTTAGGTGAGCAAATTACAGAAGATGAAAAGAAATCTGTAGAAGATGCTCGTGATGAATTAAAAGCTGCTTTAGAAAAAGGCGAACTTGAAGGCATCAAAGCTTCTAAAGAAAAATTAGAAGGTGTTCTACAACCGCTTGTAATGAAAGTATATGAACAAGCTGCTGCAGCACAACAAGCTGCTGGTGGCGGAGCTGAAGGCTTTGACGGCGCGGCTGATGCTGGTAAAAAAGATGATGATATCGTAGACGCTGACTTTGAAGAAGTAAAAGACGATAAATAAGATTCGTTAAAATAAAAACAATTAAAAGCCAAAGACCGTTCGCGGCTTTGGCTTTTAAGTTTTATGAGAAAGTGGTGTAGCAAATGGTATACATCATTTTTTCAACATGTTAGAATAGACGTTATGTAAAAAGAGCGGAGTGTGAACAATGAGTAAGCGCGATTACTATGAAGTGCTTGGCTTAACAAAAGGCGCAAGCAAAGACGAAATTAAAAAAGCATATCGTAAATTATCAAAACAATATCACCCTGATTTAAACAAAGAAGAAGGTGCTGACGAAAAGTTTAAAGAAGTAGCGGAAGCATACGAAGTACTTTTTGATGATCAAAAACGCGCACGCTATGACCAGTTTGGACATGAAGATCCAAATGCAGGATTTGGTGACGCTGGCTTCGGAGGCAGCGGTTTTGGCGGTTTCGAAGACATTTTCAGTTCTTTCTTTGGCGGTGGACGTCGTCAAGATCCAAACGCACCACGTAAAGGCGACGATTTACAATTCCGCATGAATATCAATTTTGAGGAAGCAGTTTTTGGGAAAGAAACAGAAATTGAAATTCCTAGAGAAGAAAATTGTGATACATGTCATGGTTCAGGTGCAAAACCAGGTACACAGCCACAAACATGTTCACAATGTAATGGTTCTGGTCAGATTAACCAAGCTGTCGATACACCATTTGGTCGCATGATGAATAAACGCTCATGCCCAAGCTGCCGCGGACAAGGGAAAATTATTGTTGAAAAATGTTCAACTTGTCGTGGCGCAGGTAGTGTAACGAAAAAGAAAAAAATCAAAATTACAATTCCAGCAGGTGTGGATGACGGTCAACAATTACGTGTTTCTGGTCAAGGTGAGCCTGGCCTTAATGGTGGACCTTCAGGTGATTTATACATTATCTTCTCTGTACGTAGACACGAGCAGTTCGAACGCGATGGCGATGATATTTTATATGAGCTAAACTTAACATTCCCACAAGCGTCATTAGGTGACGAAATTGAAGTACCAACAATTCACGGTAAAGTGAAATTGAAAATTCCAGCAGGTACACAATCAGGAGCACAATTCCGTCTTAAAGATAAAGGGGTCAAAAATGTTCATGGTTATGGAATGGGTAATCAATACGTTATCGTAAAAGTTGTAACACCTTCAAAATTAACTGAAAAACAAAAGCAATTATTACGTGAGTTTGCTGAAATTAGTGGGGATATCCCAGAAGAGCAAGGTAGCTCATTGTTTGACAAAATCAAGAAAAAAATTAAAGGTGACTAATTAAGGAGTGAATTGCAAGTGAAATGGACAGAGCTTTCAATTTTAACAACGCATGAAGCAGTGGATGCGGTAACGAATATTATACATGAAGCTGGAGCGAGCGGTGTTGTAATCGAGGATTCGAAGGAATTAGATAAGGAACGAATTGATAAGTTCGGTGAGATTTATGCACTGAATCCAGAAGACTTCCCGAAAACAGGAGTAATTGTAAAAGCTTACTTATCTGCATCAAGCTTTTTAGCTGAAACTGTTGAAGAAATTAAACTTGCAATTGCTAACCTTGTAAACTTTGATATTAACATTGGTGAAAATGTTTTAACACTTTGTGAAATAGATGAGGAAGATTGGTCAACTGCGTGGAAACAATATTATCATCCTGTTAAAATTTCTGAGCGTTTCACAATTGTGCCAACTTGGGAAGACTACAAACCAGTGAATACAGATGAATTAATTATTGAGTTAGATCCAGGCATGGCATTCGGAACAGGCACGCATCCAACAACAGTAATGTGTTTACAAGCGCTTGAAAAAGTTGTTCAACAAGGTAATACAGTTGTGGATGTAGGTACAGGTTCAGGTGTGTTATCAATCGGTTCAGCAATGCTTGGCGCAAAAAGGGTCCACGCATTAGATTTGGACGAAGTAGCGGTTAAGGCAGCTCGTGAAAATGTTGAACTAAATAAAATGGACCATATAGTTGAAGTATTCTACGGAAACTTATTAGATACAGTAAAAGAACCAGCAGACGTTGTTGTCGCAAACATTTTAGCTGAAATCATTATGACCTTCACAGATGATGCATTTTCAATCGTAAAACCAGGTGGCATATATGTGACTTCTGGTATTATCGGTGCGAAAAAAGACGAAGTAAAAAAAGCCTTGGAAAAAACAGGCTTCGTCATCGAAGAGATACTAATGATGGAAGATTGGGTAGCGATTATATCACGTCGTCCTGAAGCACAATAATTCATGCAACAGCTGCCTTTTTGCAGCTGTTGTTTTTCTATAAAGAGGAGTGAGAATATGCAGCGATATTTTGTTGAACAAGCAAGTAATGAAACAAATGAATTTATCATTTCTGGTGAAAACGCCCGCCATATTAGCAAAGTAATGCGTATGACTGTAGGTGATGAAATTATTGTCGTACATAATGGGAAAGCACACATCTGTGAAATCCAAACTATTGAGCAAGAGGTTGTTGTACGTCAAACAGGTAAGACCATTATGTCACCAGAAATGCCATTAAAAGTGGATATCGCTTGTGGATTACCTAAGGGTGATAAATTGGAACTCATTGCTCAAAAGGCAACTGAACTAGGGATGCATGCATTAATTCCATTTGCTGCAGAACGTTCGATTGTAAAATGGGATGATAAAAAGGCAAAGAAAAACCAAGAAAGATTGCAAAAGATCGCGCAAGAGGCAGCAGAGCAATCACATCGTACACATGTACCAGAAGTTGTACAACCAGTTAGCTTTAAAAAGCTTGTCCAAACCTTTACAAACTATGATGCAGTATTTATTGCTGATGAGGAAGATGCAAAGTTAGCAGAGCGTACAAGCTTCAAACAAAAGCTGCAGCAGTTGGACATTACAAAAGATTTGAAAATCCTTTGTATTTTTGGCCCAGAAGGTGGTATTTCGCGCCAAGAATCTGCAGCTTTCCTTGAAGCAGGTGCACAAACGATGTCATTAGGACCACGAATTTTACGTGCAGAAACAGCACCGTTTTATGCCTTATCTGCGATTTCATATGAATTTGAATAAAAATAAAATGTTTAGTGAATTAATCATTATAGTACCCTCGAAATGATGATACGTTTTGAGGGTTTTTGTATTTAAAAGAGCGAATGAATACACCAATCGAATGGGAACGAGAGAATTTTAAGGAGGATATATTTAATATGTTTAAAAAATTGGCGGCAGATGCACTAGGATTATCTGATATCGGTGTTGTTATTTCAAAAGGGGATTTTGACAAAACAGATGCGGATGATTTCGTTTTTAATGAAATCGATGAGGAAATATATTTCCTTATTAAAACAAAATCGGATGAATACTGCTTTACGAATTATGCACTTATTCATGTAGATGGTGCCAATGCGATAAGTAAAAAGCGAATGTTACGTCGCTATGATTATGAATATCACGCAATCGATCAAGTATTGCTTGAAACAGCGGGTACAATTGATCTAGATGTTGAAATTAAGTTTACAATTGGTAACATTCCGTTAAGCATTGATATCCACAAAAAATATTTAACAGAAATTAAAGACTTATATAAAGCACTGCATGCGATTTCAAAAGAACAAAAGTCAAATGCATATAGTATGGATACTGCGAAACAAAGCTTAAACTTAGCTGCAAGTGCAATAGGAAGAATTGGAAATGATAACGTTTCTCCAGCAGATTCTTATAAAGACATTACGACGTTTTCTCATAACTGGTTATTAGAGCAAAAACAACAATTTGTTAAAAAAGATTTTGGCAATGTGTTTGATAAATACATTAATAATTAATACAATATTTATGATGACGTACGATTGATATTTAAATCGTACGTTTCTTATTATGTATATAGAGACAAATAATCTGACAAATAAACCTAGGTAGTCAAAAAGGTAGGTTTATTGACGTATTTTATGCTATGATAAAACACGTTGATAATTTTGAAGTGTAACCGTGAAAGGATGATATACATTATGAGTTACGAGCGTACAAAAACCGTATCTCTACATACTTTAGGTTGTAAAGTAAACCACTATGAAACAGAAGCTATTTGGCAACTATTTAAAGAACAAGGCTATGAACGTACGGAATTTGATCATGCAGCCGATGTATATGTTATTAATACTTGTACTGTAACGAATACAGGGGATAAAAAATCTCGTCAAGTGATTCGTCGCGCGATTCGTCAAAATCCAGATGCAGTTATTTGTGTAACAGGTTGTTATGCACAGACTTCACCAGCTGAAATAATGGCAATCCCTGGCGTTGATATTGTAGTCGGTACACAGGACCGCGAAAAAATGTTAGGTTACATTGAACAATATCGTGAAGAACGTCAGCCAATTAATGCTGTACGTAATATTATGAAAAACCGTGTGTACGAAGAACTAGATGTTCCGGCATTTACAGACCGTACACGTGCGTCATTAAAAATTCAAGAAGGTTGTAACAACTTCTGTACATTCTGTATTATTCCTTGGGCACGTGGGCTAATGCGTTCGCGTGATCCACAAGAAGTAATCCGTCAAGCACAGCAATTAGTAGATGCTGGTTATTTAGAAATCGTCCTAACAGGGATCCATACAGGTGGCTATGGCCAAGATTTCAAAGATTATAACTTAGCGCGACTATTAGTAGACATGGAAGCACAAGTAAAAGGCTTAAAACGTTTACGTATTTCTTCAATTGAAGCATCTCAGTTAACAGATGAAGTCATTGAAGTTCTTGCAAATTCAAATATCGTTGTAAACCATTTACACATTCCGATTCAATCGGGTTCGGATACTGTGTTAAAACGTATGCGTCGTAAATATACGATGGAATTTTTTGCAGAGCGCTTAGAAAAACTAAAAATTGCTTTACCTGACTTAGCGGTAACTTCTGATGTTATCGTAGGGTTCCCAGGTGAAACGGAAGAAGAATTTATGGAAACATTCAATTTCATTCGTGATCATAAATTCTCTGAACTTCACGTATTCCCTTATTCTCAGCGTACTGGTACGCCTGCAGCTCGTATGGAAGACCAAATTGATGAGGAAGTTAAAAACGAACGTGTACATCGCTTAATCACTTTAAATGATCAATTGGCAAAAGAATATGCATCTCGTTTTGAAGGAGAAGTACTTGAAATAATTCCTGAAGAACGCTTTAAAGATGGCGAAGGTGAAAATCTATATGTAGGTTACACAACAAACTATCTTAAAGTTCTATTTGAAGGAACAGAAGATATGATTGGTCAGATTGTGAAAGTGAAAGTTACAAAAGCAGGTTACCCATACAATGAAGGTCAGTTTGTTCGTGTATTAGAAGAACAAAATAATTAATAAATTTGAGAAACAACGCAAAACATCGACATGTTTTGCGTTGTTTTTTGCATATATTAATAATGATTAGGGTAATATTACATAATGGTCGGTAGGAGGCGAATTTACTTGAATCAAGAGTTATCAAAAGAGGAATTGGCGAAATTAGAAGTAATAAAAGTGCCCAATGATCTCTTTGGAGATATTACAAAGTTTAAAAATTTAGATCCATCACGAATCTTGCATTATGAAGTTAAAAATAATGAATTATTGTTATATATGAAAGAAGTTCATCGATTAGAGGCGATTGAAGAGTTTAAGAGTACAATCGAAGCTTTTCAATTTGAAGTAGAGCAAGGGATTAGTCCTGAAGTAGAAGTTTTTTATTCCTTTGAATTTGATCGTGATTTCACAAAATTTATGATGACGGTAGATCAACTGCAATTTGAACAAGATATTACAGCCGAAATGATTGAATTGACCCTTGTTGAAGATGCATTAAAATATCAAATATATAATCGTAAACCCGTAGGCGTGAATGTATATTATCGAGATAAGCAATCGAAAGAAATGTTTAAAAAAAGAGTGTATCCGATAAGGTAATTGACTTGTCTGATAGTTTCCAATAGGTGAATAACATGCTAAAATGTAGATGTACGGACAACTAATAGATAAGTTAAGGGAGTAATTAAAATGACTCAAAATTATGCAGCAATGATTGATCATACTTTATTAAAAGCTAACTCAACAAAAGATCAAGTGCAACAAATTTGCGAAGAAGCAAAACAATATGGCTTCGCCTCTGTTTGCGTGAATCCAACTTGGGTAAAATTCAGTGCAGAGCAATTAGCTGGTACTGAAGTAAAAGTATGTACTGTAATTGGTTTCCCTCTAGGTGCAAATACATCCGCGGTAAAAGCATTTGAAACAAAAGATGCCATTGCAAATGGTGCTGGCGAAATCGATATGGTAATTAATATCGGCGCATTAAAAGATGCTAACTACGATTTAGTACGTGAAGATATTAAAGCGGTAGTTAAAGCGGCTAATGGAACTTTAGTAAAAGTAATTATTGAAGCTTGTCTTTTAACTGATGAAGAAAAAGTAAAAGCTTGTGAATTATCTGTTGAAGCGGGTGCAAATTTTGTTAAAACATCTACTGGTTTCTCAACAGGTGGTGCGACTGCTGAAGATATCGCATTAATGCGTAAAACAGTTGGTCCAGACCTAGGCGTAAAAGCTTCTGGTGGTGTACGTAGCTTAGAAGATATGAAATTAATGATTGAAAATGGTGCAACTCGAATTGGTGCTTCATCTGGTGTTGCGATTATGAACGGACTAAAATCTGATTCGAATTATTAATTCAATAGTTTTTCTTGACACTATATTTATCGTAAGTTATACTACTTTAGTACACATTAACTAGCGTTAATGTTTGTATTGACGTGTGTTCGGAGGGAGGGAAAGAGAGATGTCAAAAACTGTCGTTCGCAAAAACGAATCGCTTGAAGATGCTCTTCGTCGCTTCAAACGTACTGTATCAAAATCAGGTACAATTCAAGAAGTTAGAAAGCGCGA
>JAZUES010000038.1:0-6546 GCA_045640265.1 Solibacillus sp. | reverse complement strand
CCACTCCAAGTAAAGTCCTATGTTTGTTAACGTTGATAACTATAAATAATTACTATAGATAATGTTTCTACAAAGATAGAAAAACGCCATTTTTTTATCTTTACTTACGTTGAATACGGTAAAAAATCATACTATATATAATGGCCCGATTGTTGAACAAACAAATCACCTATAAAATAGTCATTAAAACAAAGGGAAAAATATAGGTATCGATTCATTAAGCTAGTGCAATAGCAAAAATAATCTGTTTGGATTATTCTAGTTAGATCTAAAAGGAACCGCATTGATTTTAAATATATTTGGTTTAAAACATTACTAAGCACCGTCTTTCACAAACGTTCTTGTGTAGAAAATGTGTAGAAACTTTTCATTTACTATCGGTTTTTATCGGTTTCTCAGAAAAAGGAAAAGCGCTCCAAACCCTTGATACAAAGGATTTGAAGCGCTTTTTTAGTTGGTCCAAACTTATTCTATCTGAACCTTATTACGTCCCAGGAGGGATTCGAACCCCCGACCGACGGCTTAGAAGGCCGTTGCTCTATCCTGCTGAGCTACTGAGACAATTTTTCATCACCATCTGGTAATAAAGACAATTTTTATTATATGCTACTGAACCTTGAAAGTCAACACCCAATCGAATAATTATTATTATTTGAATAAAGTAATATAACCTCTAAAGTTTAATCATTTTAAATACAAGGCAAAATAACCGTCTAATACTATCACTACCATCACCTATCGCTCGATAAACATTTGCTCGATCAATTCATTATTTTCATCATAACAATCCAATGTGAAATGTGTTTTTGAAATTGTAATTGTCACGAATGATTTTTCTTTAATACGTTTGGGCTTTAATAAGCTTCCAGGATTCACAAAGAAAATATCATCAATATATTCCGCGCCCAAAATATGCGAATGACCAAAGCATACAATTGTCGCTCCCAGTTCTTTTGCACGATATATAAGCTTCATCGGTGAATTTTTCACATCGTATAGATGACCATGCGTCACGTACACACGTTCATTGCCTACTTGGAACACTATTTCCTCCAAATAGTTGCTGTCGTGATCACAGTTGCCCTTCACGCGCTCTAAACCTTGCATTGCAGAATGATCGTACGGTAATTCACTATCACCACAATGAATCATCTTAACAGCATCTGGATGATAACCCTTAACACGTTCAATCACTTCAATGTCACTATGCGTATCACTCATTACTAATAGCTTCATACCGTCACCTCATTCATTATTTTACTAAAAGATTACTTCAATAATTCCGCTAATTGTAACGCTAATTTACGGATGGCATTTCCTCGGTGAGAAATGGCCCCTTTATCTTCAGCAGAAAGCTCTGCCATATGCTTTTCTAATGCTGGCACATAGAATACTGGATCATATCCAAAACCATTTGTACCCTTCTTCTCGTGTGCGATAACACCTTCACATGTACCGAACACTGTTTTTGTTTCCATATTCGGTCCAGCAATCGCTAATGCGCAGCAAAAACGTGCTGTACGCTCTTCCTCAGGCACTTCCTTCATGTTCGCTAACAGTTTCACCATGTTTGCTTCATCATCATGGTCACCTGCGTAACGTGCAGAATACACACCTGGTTCCCCATTTAATGCATCAACCATTAAGCCACTGTCATCAGCGATTACGATTTTGCCAAGTAAGTTCGCTAAAGTTTCAGCCTTTAAAATTGCATTTTCTTCAAATGTTGTACCAGTTTCTTCGATTTCTAAATCAGGTGCAACTTCGAACATTGTCACGACTTCATAGCCGAATGGATTGAATAATGCTTCGAAGTCTTTTGCTTTGCCTTTATTTTTTGTTGCAATGACTACTTGTTTCATTATGCTTCCACCTTTCCAACGAATGCAGCCAATTCACCTAAAGCTTCTTTTTGAATGGCGATTAGTTGTGCAATGCCAGCTTCTCCTAAATCTAATAATTCATTTAGCTCAGCGCGTGAGAATGTTGCCTCTTCACCTGTACCTTGTAACTCAACAAATTGTCCAGATCCTGTCATCACGATATTCATATCTACTTCTGCAGCTGAATCTTCAATATAATTTAAGTCTAAAACTGCACCGATTTCAGCTAACTTACCAACACTTGTTGCTGCTAGGAAATCTGTTACAGGGAATTTGGCGAAAGGTTTTTCTTGTGCTAATTTTGCGATTGCTTGTGTCATGGCAACGAAAGCGCCTGTAATGGAAGCAGTACGTGTACCCCCATCCGCTTGAATCACATCACAGTCGATCCACAGTGTTTTTTCACCAAGTGTATCTAAATCTACTACCGCACGCAATGCACGGCCAATCAGGCGTTGAATTTCCATTGTACGACCTGTTACCTTACCTGCTGAAGATTCGCGGCGTGTACGCTGTTCTGTGGCACGTGGAAGCATTGAATACTCAGCTGTAATCCATCCTTTACCTTGTCCACGCAAAAAGCCTGGTACTCTATCTTCAATTGTTGCTGTACAAATTACTTTTGTGTTACCCACAGTAATTAATACAGAACCTTCTGGATGCATTAAATAATTATTTTCAATTTGAACTGGACGTAATTCATTCACAGCTCGTAAGTCATGTCTAGTCATAAGTGACCTCCTAAATAGTTTCGCGCACTAATCTTAACATACTTTTTTAGTCGTCTAAAGTGCAAAAGACCATTACGCAAAGAAAAGACTTGAATAGACAAATCATCCATTCAAGTCTTCCCTTATTTTTCAAATGAAATTTTGCGAATATCTAATTCGCTACTTTCTAACCAACGCTCCGCAATGGAACGGAAAATCGGCACAGAACCCGATGCATGAAGAATGTGCTTCGGTGGCTCTGCATCCGTACGTAATTGACCATTATAGCGTAAAATACTTTCAACATCTTTTGCTGTTTCTTCAGCGGATGATAGTACATTTACTTTTGGTCCTACTGCTGTTTCTATTTGATCCTGTAAAATCGGATAATGTGTACAACCTAAAATGACTGTATCAAATCGTTCATTTGCAATTGGCTCTAGTCCTTTTTCAACTAGGTCATAAGAGAACTGCCCTTCATATTCACCACTTTCTACAAGTGGAACGAATGTCGGACAAGCAAGCGGATGTATGGTTGCCTTTGTTGAAAGTGACAAAATTGCTTCTTCATATGCACCACTTTTAATCGTTCCCTCAGTTGCTAAAACGACGATTTCATTACGTTTTGTCTTTTTAATTGCTGCGCGCGCCCCTGCGTTAATAACACCTAAAACCGGAAATGGCATATGTTTTTGTAAACTCTCTAATGCTGCAGCTGTTGCTGTGTTACAGGCAATGACAAGCATTTTAATATTCATTTTCTCAAGTGCCTTTGCCATTTGCCATGTGAAATTTCGTACTTCTTGTTTTGTGCGTGGCCCATAAGGACAACGCGCTGTATCTCCAATATAATAAATGGTTTCGTTTGGCAAAAGCTCCATAATTGCTTTTGCTACTGTTAAACCGCCAACTCCAGAATCGATTACACCAATTGGGGCATTCACTTGTACCGCCTCTATCCTATTTCATTAATAAATGTAGCTTTTGTAAGTTCTTTGATAATCGCTCGAACTCTTCGTCATTAAATTCGCCTGTAATAGTACGTAAATAATCTTGACGCTTTATAATTACTTCTTGAATGATACGTTCGCCTTCAGGTAATAGATGAATTCGCACGACGCGACGATCATTTTCATCACGCACACGTTGAACGAGTTCATGTTTCTCCATACGGTCGACTAAATCTGTTGTCGTACTAAATGCTAAAAACATTTTTGTCGATAAATCACCAATCGTCATATCTCCAGATTCATGCAGCCATTGTAGTGCTATAAACTGTGGAGGTGTAATTGTATAATTACTTAAAATTTCGCGACCTTTTTGCTTAATTAAGTGAGAAATATATCTTAATTCCTTTTCTAAGATCGCTATAGATTCAGAGCTATGTTTGTCTTGTTCTTTCATCTATTCCATTCACTCCTCGATACGTTGCATAGTTCTATTTTGAAGTTTTTTTCATAAAATAGCAAGTATCCAATTAGTTTATAGACAATTCTTGCAATCGTAATAATTCAAGGATCGCTTGTGTACGACTTGATACTCCAAGCTTTTGAATCGTATTTGAAATGTGATTACGCACAGTTTTTTCACTGATGCCTAATTCTGTCGATATTTCGCGAGTAGAATAGTCCTGAATTAATAGTTCAAAAATTTCTCGTTCTCTTTTCGTTAACAGCGAACGATGCTGCGGACGATTCATTGAGCAACACCCTCCTATCCTCTTCCTTGTACATTATGTCGAATATCAAAGTGAGGTGAGGGCATTTAACTATTTCCCAAGCAATATTTTTTTCTGTTCTTCTAATAATGGAACACCTTTACCCGTATGCGCATTTAATTGCACTAGCGTACCACGTGCTGTATAACATATTTCATCCTTGTCGTTTTTCACAAGATAATGTAAATCCATAGACGAAGAACCAATCGACGATGTTTTCACATAAATGGTTAATTCCTCATCAAAAAATACTTGATTCACATAATCACATTGGATGTCTGCTACAACAAGCATGTTTTTTTTACCATCTTCGCCAAGAAAATCGAAGTTCATCGTTTTAAAATATTCAATTCGCGCGTATTCAAAATATGCAAACACCTTCGTATTGTTTACATGTCCATACATATCCGTCTCCGAAAAACGTACACGCACCTTCGTAGAAAAATTAAACCCGTTCATCCATTCCTGTAAATCCTGAATATATGCTGCTCGCATAAAAACTCCCCCTTTAATAAGAAAAATCATCATCCCCCGATAATGAATACTTATTCATTATAGCATTATTTTTCAAATGGATAAATATGGAGTTTCATGCATTAATAAAGTTTCGCTACATTCTAACAAAGTGCGATTAATGTTGTTTCGTAATTCGACGTATTTTGGTGAATAATTTTCAAATGCAAAAAAGCCCCCACAAATGTGAGGGCCCTCTATATAGGTTAAGATTAGTCAACCATGTGGTCAGAACCGAAGAAGTTCTTGAACATTTGAACTGTTGTTGCACGGTTAAGTGCTGCGATAGATGTTGTTAAAGGAATACCTTTTGGACAAGCAGCTACACAGTTTTGTGAGTTACCACAGTTAGCAAGACCACCGTCGCCCATGATTGTTGCTAAACGTTCGTCTTTATTCATCGCACTAGTTGGGTGAGTATTGAATAAACGAACTTGTGATAATGGTTGAGGTCCCATAAATGAAGATTTTTCAGATACGTTTGGACATGCTTCCATACATACACCACAAGTCATACATTTAGATAATTCATAAGCCCATTGACGTTTGCGCTCAGGCATACGTGGACCTTCACCTAAATCGTAAGTACCATCGATTGGAACCCATGCTTTTACTTTCTTAAGTGCGTTGAACATACGTTGACGGTCAACTTGTAAGTCACGAATGACTGGGAAAGTTTTCATTGGTTCTAATGTAATTGGTTGTGTTAATTTGTCTACTAAAGCTGAACAAGATTGTTGTGGACGTCCGTTGATTACCATTGAACATGCACCACAAACTTCTTCTAGACAGTTCATGTCCCAAGCAACTGGAGTTGTTTTTTTACCATCTGCAGTTACAGGATTTTTTTGAATATGCATTAAAGCAGAGATTACGTTCATACCGGGGCGGTAAGGAACCTCGAATTTCTCAACGCGAGTAGAACCATTCTCTGTATCTTGACGAACGATTTCTAACTTAACTGTTCTGCCAGTATTTACTGTTTCCATTGTATAGTTCCCCCTTCTACGCTGAGTAGTCGCGTTTACGTGGTGGAATTAACGAAACGTCTACATCTGCGTAAGTAATAATTGGTTCGCCCGTTGCCGGATCGAATTTCGCCATAGTTGTTTTTAAGAAGTTTGCATCATCACGTTCTGGGAAATCTGGTTTGTAGTGAGCACCACGAGATTCATTACGTAATAATGCACCCTTAGTCATAACTTTAGCTAGGTATAACATATTTCTTAACTGACGAGTAAAGTGAGCACCTTGGTTCGACCATTTTTGTGTGTCGTTGATGTTGATGTTTTCCCAACGCTCTTGTAACTCTGTTAATTTTGCATAAGTTTCTTCTAATTTATCGTTTACACGTACTACAGTCATGTTGTCAGTCATCCACTCACCAAGTTCTTTGTGAAGTAAGTAAGCGTTTTCTGTACCATCCATTTTAAGGATAGCTTCCCATTTTTCTGTTTCTTCTTGTACGCGACGAGTGTAGATATCTTCTGGTAAATCTTCAGCATGCTTTTTAAGTCCGTTGATGTACTTAACAGCGTTAGGACCAGCCACAGAACCACCGTAGATTGCAGATAATAATGAGTTTGCACCAAGACGGTTCGCACCGTGTTGAGAGTAATCACATTCACCAGCTGCGAATAAACCAGGAATTTCAGTCATTTGATTGTAGTCAACCCATAATCCACCCATTGAATAGTGGACTGCAGGGAAGATTTTCATTGGT
>JAZUES010000037.1:0-6433 GCA_045640265.1 Solibacillus sp. | reverse complement strand
AAAGGCTTTGATATTCAAAAACAGGTCACCCTATATTATAAAAGACCGCGCCTTGCGTAGCATAGCGCTTACAGTATTTAAAAAGGTTGCTAAAGATACACCGTATATCGGCGGGCCTTACACACAGCACAAAGAACATTCACGAGAGACTCTGCAAAGAGGCTTTGTGAATGTGTGCTGAGCCCGCCGAATGACTATCCCCAATCCCACTTTATTAGAAGAAAGATTCGCACAAAAAAAGCATGCAGAAAATGAATTTCTGCATGCTTTTGAAAAGTGACTATTTTTTAAGTTGGCTACGATCATAAATTTTATCGATTAAACCATACGCTTTCGCTTGCTCAGCACTCATGAAGTTATCACGATCTGTGTCGCGCGCTAAAGTTTCGTAATCTTGACCAGAGTTTTCAGCCATGATACGGTTTAATTTTTCACGTAAGTATAAAATACGACGTGCTGCGATTTCAATTTCAGTCGCTTGCCCTTGTGCGCCACCAAGTGGTTGGTGAATCATTACTTCTGCGTTCGGTAATGCAATACGTTTGCCTTTTGCACCAGCAGAAAGTAAGAATGCGCCCATTGAAGCAGCCATACCGATACAAATTGTTGATACATCAGGTTTGATGAAGTTCATAGTATCGTAGATTGCCATACCAGATGTAATCGAACCACCTGGAGAGTTGATGTAAAGGTGAATGTCCTTTTCTGGATCTTCTGCTTCTAAAAATAGAAGCTGTGCTACGATTGAGTTAGCAACATTGTCATCAATTGCGCTACCCAATAAAATGATACGGTCTTTTAATAAACGTGAATAAATGTCATATGCACGTTCACCGCGGTTTGTTTGTTCAATAACTGTAGGAATTAAGTTCATTGAAAAAATCCTCCCTTTGTTAAAGCCTTATTCGATATACTTTTGCTGAAATTTGGAAAGTATTTCAGCTGTAAACTTATCATACACGTATTAGTCAAGGATGGTCAAATATAAACTCTGATTTTCATGGTTGAAAAGTGTGTAGTTTATTTTGTATAATAGATAAGTCACTTTAATAAGTAAGAAAGTGAAATTAGGTATGTTTACATAGTTTGTTTAATATACTTTACAACGTCCTTGTGGTGTAATGGATAACACTTCAGATTCCGGTTCTGATACTGGGGGTTCGATTCCCCCCGAGGGCACCAAACTTTTAAATGACAAGAAAAATTTCACCTAACTTTAAATGCTATGACTTATCTTTTTCATACAGTACTCCATCCAATTTATTACACCTCTTTTATAATTCCCCTATTCATTTACAAAATAAACTATATAAATTAAATTCCAACTATCATAACTAGAGATTTCTTTACTTTTTTATGAAATTATATGAAATAATACTTGAAAAGTAACGCGATAATTAGTAAATTAGTTAAGTTGCTTATTACGAACTACGTCGGGAGTTATTTTAATAAATAAAATCGATGTATGCTTTGTGATGAAATTTGTCCTTTGATGGGCACCATTTTACTGTCTTAATATATTTATATACCAATTGTAGAAGTAGTAACACTAACTATTGTCTACAATGGGAAATGAAGTGTTATATTGGGGTAAAAAGATTCACTGTACCGTTTCTTTTTACCTCAAATTCATTTCTTCTGAAATCTAAAATAATAAATTCAAGAGTACTACACGTATGAAAATAGCGGGTAGTGCTTTTTTTGTGCATAAATATTCTGCTCTTACTTTCTCTTATAGTCTATTTATGAATATTTATTTAAGAAGACACTGAAAACATGTATATTAGTAAATAAAAATTCATTATGATGGAATAATAATCATTATTTAGAAAATTAAATCTTGTTAATTAATTGTGAAATTAATATAATGAATAAAGCTAATAGTAATTCAATAAGCTTTTATATATTGAAGTACTTTAATACTTTAGGATAGAAAATCGGTATTTTATACTGAAATAAAAATAAACGATTGGAGGGTTTCAGATGGAGATTTTTGATTTTTTCCGGTGGGATATAATCTGGAACTACCGAGAACTGTATGCAAAAGGGTTCCTCGTAACAATTGGATTAACAGCATGTGGTTATATTGGTGGGGTTATTCTCGGGCTATTTTTAGGATTAGGCCAAGTTTCGCAAAAAAAGTGGGTATACTGGCCAGCTAAAATTTACGTAGACTTATTTCGTGGGACCCCAATGCTCGTACAATTATTATTAATTCACTTAGCGGTTATTCCAACTATTTTTGGACATGGTTTAGGTTGGTGGGTTTCTGGGATTGCTGGGTTGATTTTAAATAGTGCGGCATACAATGCAGAAATTTTCCGTGCAGGGATTCAATCTATCGATAAAGGGCAAATGGAAGCAGCACGTTCACTAGGCCTAACGCATTCTCAAGCAATGCGTAAAGTTATTTTACCGCAAGCGTTTCGTCGCATGATTCCGCCATTAGGCAATGAATTTATCGCACTATTAAAGGATTCATCACTGGTTACAATCATTGCAGGGGCAGACATCTTATATGTTAGTAAAGTTGTTGCAGGTACATATTATCGTTTCTGGGAGCCGTATTTATTCGCAGCTTTCCTCTATTTAATATTAACGTATTCGGCATCAAAGGTTATTGCTCTTATTGAAAAGCGTGTCGATATTAATTACAACCCAAGAAAGAAAAAGGAGCGTGCTTAAATGATTAAGGTTGAAAATCTACATAAGCATTTTGGCAAGCTCGAAGTGTTAAAAGGAATTGATTACGAAATTCATGAGAAGGAAGTAGTCTGTGTTATCGGTCCATCGGGTTCAGGTAAAAGTACATTCCTTCGTTGCATGAATTTACTAGAAGAAGTAACGGACGGCGCGATTTATATTGAAGGCCTCAAGATTAATGATCCAAAAGCAAATATAAATGATATTCGTACAGAAGTAGGCATGGTGTTCCAACAGTTCAATTTGTTTCCGCATATGTCGGTCATCGATAATATTACAATGGCACCAATGCAAATTCGTAAGTTAAATAAAGCAGATGCCGAAAAGCTTGCCTTAGAATTGCTCGATAAAGTAGGCCTGCGTGAAAAAGCGGATAATTACCCGCAGCAACTTTCAGGTGGACAACAACAGCGTGTCGCAATAGCTCGAGCACTTGCGATGAAGCCGAAAATTATGTTATTTGACGAACCAACTTCAGCCCTTGATCCGGAAATGGTAAAAGAGGTTTTAGACGTAATGAAAAAACTGGCAAAAGAAGGAATGACGATGGTTGTTGTCACGCATGAAATGGGCTTTGCACGTGAAGTAGGAAATCGTGTATTGTTTATGGATGGTGGCTATATCGTTGAACAAGGACATCCAGAAGATCTTTTCGGTAACCCACAAAATGAACGTACAAAAGCCTTTTTAGGAAAAGTATTATAACTAATGAAGAAAGACTAGCATACACAATATTAAAATTAGCGAGATAGTCTTTTCATATAGAAAGAAGTCCGAATATTTAAAATTATATTGTATCTTTATTAGTTATTATGTATAATTATAAAAAGTTGAACAGAGGGGGATTTATGTATGATGAAAAAAAATAATGTATTTATGTTGATGCTTGTATTGGTGTTATCAGTAGTTTTAGCTGCCTGTGGTACGTCAGAGGATAATTCTTCGGGTTCTAAAGGTGACAAAGGCTATTCAAAATTATCGGTTGGTACAGAAGCAACATTCGCACCATTTGAATCGATGAATGACAAAGGTGAAATTGTAGGTATCGATGTAGATGTAATGAATGCTATCGGTGCAGAAGTGGGAGCAGAAGTAGAATTTAAAAATGTTGGTTGGGAGCCAGTATTCCAACAAGTAACGAATAAAGAATTAGACTTAGGTGCATCTGGTATTTCAATTACAGATGAGCGTAAAGAAACATTTGATTTTACAGAGCCTTACTATGAAGCAAAATTAATGATCGTTGTAAAAGAAGACTCACCGATTAAAACATTAGATGAACTAAAAGACAAAAAAATCTCTGTACAAATAAACACAACAGGTCATGAAGCTGCAAAAGATTTACAAGGTGTAACAAGTACAAATATTTTAGCATATGAGAACCAACCTGTTGCATTCCAAGAAGTTATCAATGGAACAGCAGCGGCTGCTATTGGTGACAATGCTGTTGTATTAGAGTACTTAAAAAATAATCCGAAATCTGGTTTAAAAGCAATTGAATCAGATCAATTTGAAGCAGAATACTACGGATTCATGGTGAAAAAGGGCAACAAGGAATTACTTGACCTTTTAAACGAAGGGCTTAAGAAAATCAAAGAAAACGGTAAATTAGAAGAAATTACTGGTCAAAAAATTGACTAATTGCAGTAATTATTCCAACTGAACATTATATTCGTAAATCCGTCTTGCATTAAATATGCAGGACGGATTTTTTTGTTTATTAAATGATTTTATAAGCTCAAATGAACGTAAAGAAAAAATGAATGAATATTTAAGGAAAAAATAGAAATAATGGATAAAAAGGTATTCATGCACAACTAGTGAATGATTATTTTTGATGAAAGTTATGGAGGATAGTAAGTGGTTCAGAAGGTTGATATTAAGTAAGAGAATAAAAATAGGAGGCCGATTATGGACAAGGAAAAAGAACCAATGTTAGAAAAAAAGACGTCTAGACGTTCATTTTTAAAAAATTCTGGTATCGCAGTGGGAGGGCTGGTCGTTGGTGGTACTTTAGGTTCTCTATTTACAAATAAAGATAAAACACCAGGTACTGTCACTACAACACAGAACGGAGGCCAACCGGATTTTACAGAAGCTTTACAGTTCTTCCGAAGAACATCCGATTTCGATACGCTTGCCGCTGCAATGGATGTGATTTACCCAGAAGATTCAAATGGTCCTGGTGCAATCGCTCTTAATGCTCCTTACTTTTTAGACAAACAGCTGGCAGGGCAATGGGGTACGAATACGTATGAGTATCGAAAAGAACCATTCCAAGCAGGTCATACACCATTAACTAATGGAGCAATTTTCATAGAAGGCGCGCGAAAACTTAAAGAGCTTGCAAAAAGTGAGTATGATGCGAGTAGTTTTACAGAATTAGAAGAGGATCAAAAAATTGCGATTTTACAAAAGCTTGAAGCAGATGAAGTTGAGATGAATTTAGTTTCATCTTCAGCATTTTTTGGTTTATTACGGAATGTAACTTTACAAGGTTGCTTCTGTGACCCGTTATACGGAGGGAACAAAAATATGGATGGTTGGAAAATGAAAGAGTTTCCAGGTGCACAAATGTCATATCTTGCATATGCACAATCCGAGGAGTTCCTTGTCATTGATCCGATTTCCGTAGGCGGACATAAACATTAAAGGATAGGGGGAAAACGATGGTTACAGTATTACCAAAAGTAGATGTTGTGACGACTGGAATGGGATGGGCAGGAGGAATTGTTGCTGCCGAGCTAACAAAAGCTGGTTACAATGTTGTTGGTTTAGAACGCGGAGAAGAACGATCAGTAGAAGACTTTTTACTATGTCATGACGAGTATAAATACAATATTCGAAAAGACTTAATGCAAAAACTAAATAAAGATACCTTAACATTTCGTAATTCGCGAAAAGATCAAGCTCGTCCTGTAAGAAATGAAAGTGATTTAGTTCTTGGTACAGGTACAGGTGGCGGTGGTACACACTGGGGTGCTCAAGCATATCGTTACTTCCCGTATGATTTTGAAATTCGTAGTAAAACAATTGAACGTTACGGTGAAGGCAAAATCCCTGATAATATGCTGATACAAGACTGGGGGATTACTTACGATGAAATAGAACCATACTATACAAAGTTTGAACAAATGGCTGGTATTTCAGGTGAAGAAGATCCTTTAGCGGGTCCGCGTTCGGCACCGTATCCGACACCACCGTTATTAATGGCACCGCAACTACAGATGTTTCATGATGCAGCTGAACGCTTAGGATATCATCCATACCGAGTACCGGCGGGAAATATATCTGAAGTGTATACAAATCCGGATGGTGAAACATTAAATGCCTGTCAATATTGCTCGTTCTGTGGGAGCTATGGTTGTGAATACGGTGCTAAATCGGATCCAATCGTGACAGTTATTCCAACGGCCAAGAAGACGGGAAAGTTTGAATTACGAACACATGCGTTGGTGACACGTATTTTAAAGGATGGTAATAAAGTTGTAGGTGTTCGTTATCGCGATATTCGAACAGGTGAAGAATTTGATCAACTAGCGGATATAGTCGCACTAACGAGCTATATTTTTAATAATGTGAGGTTACTGCTTCTATCTGAAATTGGTCAACCCTATGACCCAGATACAGGTAAAGGAATTATTGGTAAGAACTATACGGATCACCATACTATTTTAGGTGCCACTGGTTACTTTGAGGAAAAGAAATTCAACAATTTCATTGGTACAGG
>JAZUES010000036.1:0-10264 GCA_045640265.1 Solibacillus sp. | reverse complement strand
CCATTTTCACCCATTAACGCATGGATTTCACCTGGCTTTAATTCAAATGACACGTTATTTAATACGACGTTGCCACTAAATGCCTTTGAAATACCTGACATTTCAATCATGTTGTCCACCTACCCTTAATCAATTATGCCTTGGCTAATTGCGTCCAATTCGACTTTGTCCGAATTTGTGACATCCGCCTGAAGCTTCTTTTCAGTACGTATCCATATACGTATTTAAAAAAGGCTAAAAAATAACGCCACTTTGTAAAATAATGTTGGCATAAGGTGTTGTTTCACCTGTGCGAATAATAACTTTCGCATTTTTCGTTAATTGTTTGAATTGTTCATGTGATACGTAACTTGGGTTGCTTATTTTTTCAGTTACCGCTGTTAGCACGTCCACATTTTTTTGTTGTATTTCTTCTGCTAAAATGGCGTATTCTACAACTAAATCGTCTAATACGACATCTAAAATGGTCATAAATGAAGGTTCCCCGAGCTTGTATGCTAAATCGATGCAAGTAACACCATCTGGAATCGGTAAACCGCAGTCTGCGATGACGATTTGATCCGTATGTCCAAGCTTGGCAAAAATACCCGCTAATTCACGATTTAAAATTCCTTGCTTTTTCATACATTATTCTCCCTTTATTCTTGCTTCCACTGCTTGTAATGTTGGCATGCCGCCTTGTGCTCCAAATTGTTCTACTGATAACGAACCTGCAATATTAGCAAAATGTACTGCTTCTTCAAGTGAAGCGCCATCACAAATTTTGTGTGCAAATGCACCATTGAATGTATCACCAGCACCTGTTGTATCAATCGCAGTTGTTTTATAACATGGCACTTTTACTACTTTTTCTCCGTTATGATACATCGCACCATCTTCACCTAGCGTTACAATTAGTTTGTTCGGGTATTTTGCTAAAGATGTCTCAACTTCTTCATTAAAAATAAATGCACATTCTGTTTCGTTAGGTGTTACATAAGCAATTTTATCCATCCATTCCGGCTTAAAATTACGGGCGGGTGCTGGATTTAATAACACGGGAACACCGTGTTTTTCACAAATTGCCATTGTGTGCTCAACTGTTTCTACTGGAATTTCTAATTGCATCACAACAAGCTTCGAATTTTTTAGAACATCCTCATGTTTATCCACCATTTCTGGTGTTACCTCAAAATTTGCACCGGGAACAACGATAATACGGTTATCTTGTTCAAATAAAGTGATGTTGGCAATGCCTGTATTTGTTTCAACAGTAGCAACTGTATTTGTCTCAATTGTTTCACCTTGTAATGTTTTTAAAAGTGCTGGACCAAAGCTATCTTGTCCAACTGCTCCAATCATTGTCACTGCACTGCCTAAGCGTGCTGCTGCAACTGCTTGATTGGCACCTTTCCCACCAGGAATCGTTTCAAATCTTTGTCCTAAAACGGTTTCACCTTGCTTTGGAAACACCTCTGTTTGACAAACGATGTCCATATTAATACTTCCTACTACTGTAATCACCAGCATCTACTCCTTTGTTGTCTCACGTATAATTAAGCTTGGTTCAATGGTAATATGCTTATGCTGTAACGGTTCTCCGTTAATTTGTTGAACAAGCATTTTCGTTGCTGCTTCACCAAGTGCATAAATATTTTGTGCTACTGTCGTCAATCCTGGCGTCACTATTTCACCGATTGCAATCCCATCATATCCTACTATTTGTAGTTCTTCAGGAACTTGAATGCCTAATTTATGTGCTGCTTTTAATACGCCCAGCGCGATCATATCACTACTAGCAAATACACCATCAATTGATGGATACTTTGTCAATGCTTCTCTCGCAATCTTCTCAGCTTCTAAAAAATTAAACGGACTTTCAAAAATATGTGATTTTATATTTCTTTCAGTTGTTACTTTTTGAAAACCCGCTAAACGCTGTTGCACCGGCTCTAAGTTTTTAGGGCCACTAAAAAATGCTACTTCTTTTATATGTCGATCGATTAAATAATGAGTGGCCATTTCTGCACCGTGTTGATTTTCTGAAGTGACAGAAGGTAAATCAATTTCTAATAAACGGTCAAGTAAGACAATTGGCACATTTAGTTTGCGATATTGTTCAATTGGTAATTGATTTGTCGCAATAATGAATCCCGCGATATATTTTTGCTGCAATGTTTCTATATATTGCAATTCTTTTTCCGCATTTTCGTCTGAGTTACACAAAATAACTGTATAACCTTCTTTTAATGCCGTGTCCTCAATCGCACGTGCTAATTCAGGAAAGAATGGGTTCGTGATGTCTGGCACGATTAAGCCAATTGCTTGCATTTTTTTTGTTGATAATGAACGTGCAATTTGATTTGGCTTATAATTTAATTGTTGAATAGCCTTTTCAATGGCTAGCATAGATTTTGATCCAACATAACCGTTTTTATTTAAGTATCTTGAAACGGTTGCTACAGAAACAGCTGCCATCTTTGCGACATCTTTAATCGTTGCCATAATTTCTCTCCCATTTAGCAAAATATGTAACCGATTACATATTGGAACAAAAAAAATATATGAAATAATAAAGCACACTTTGTAACCGATTACACATAATATAATGCATACTTTTATATCACGTCAACACTTTTTTCGTATATATTACACGTTATTTGTAACGATTAGTATGACACATTAAATAGATTTAATTTTCAATTTAGTCCACCAATTTCGAAACATTTATTTTCATTCCAAACGATTGGAAATATATTTTTGTCTAAAATGTGAACAAACTTATTGATAAATACAAAAAAACAACATATACTAGCATTAGCAATACACAAAAAAGTTAAAGGAGTGTTTTTCATATGCAGAAGATATTAGATCCGACTACACACGTAATGCACGATCGTGAAAAGAAAGCACTTTTAGTTATTAGTCCTATTATTATTGGATCTGTTGCTTATGGAATTAGTGCTGGCCTTTTAGTGTTAAATCACATGCTTGAATTGTTGTTCTAAGGATCTTGATTTAAATTAATTTCTTCCAAATTAAAGAAACGTATCCGAAAAATTTTCGAATACGTTTCTTTTTATTTAATCTATTCCATAATTAGAATAATCCGACAGCACTACCATCTTCCGCTACATCCATACGTAAAGCTGCAGGTTGTTTCGGTAAGCCTGGCATTGTCATAATATCGCCAGTTAGACAGACTAAGAAACCTGCCCCTAATTTTGGAATGATTTCTCGAATTGTTACGGTAAAGTCTGTTGGGCGACCTAGCAAGCTTGGTTGGTCTGATAATGAATACTGTGTTTTCGCCATACAAATCGGTAAGTTATCCCAACCATTTTTTTCGATTGTTGCTAATTGCTTTTTAGCGACATCTGTAAACTGTACACCTTTTCCACCATATACTTGTTGCACAATTTTTGTTAATTTCTGTTCAACCGTTTCTTGTAATTCATATAAATGATGGAACTCATTTGGCTCTTCGATGACTTCTAACACCTGTTTCGCTAATTCAATGCCACCTTTTCCGCCTTCTTCCCAAACATTTGTACGAGCAATCCGTACATCATTCTCTTTCGCCCAATTTAATATCACTTCTAGTTCTGCTTCTGTATCTGTGATGAAACGATTTAATGCAACTACAGGCTGTAGACCGAAATTACGAACATTGGCGATATGTTGTGCCAAGTTTTCAATACCTACTTTTAACGCTTCCACATTTTCTTTCACTAAGTCAGCTTTTGCAACACCTCCATGCATTTTTAATGCACGAATTGTCGCAACTACAACGACTGCACTTGGTTTAAAGCCAGCTTCTCGGGCCTTTATATTTAAAAATTTCTCTGCACCTAAATCTGAACCAAATCCTGCTTCTGTTACAACGATGTCAGCTAACTTACGTGCTGTTTGCGTTGCAATGATTGAGTTACAGCCATGTGCTATATTGGCAAAGGGACCGCCATGAATGAGCGCCGGTGTTCCTTCGATTGTTTGAACTAAGTTTGGATTTAACGCCTCTTTTAATAATAGCGTTAATGCACCTTGTACTTTTAAATCTCCAACAGTTACAGGGTCACGGTCATATGTATAACCGATTACGATACGTGCTAGGCGTTGTTTTAAATCTTTAATATCAGTCGCTAAACAGAAAATCGCCATAATTTCTGACGCAACCGTAATGTCAAAACCGTCTTCACGTGGAATTCCTTGTAACGGGCCGCCTAAACCTACTATTACGTGACGTAATGCACGGTCATTTAAATCTAAAACGCGCTTCCAAATAATACGACGTGGGTCAATATTTAATGCATTTCCTTGATGAATATGATTGTCAATTAATGCAGATAAAGCATTATTCGCCGTAGTGATGGCATGAAAATCACCATTGAAATGTAGATTGATTTGCTCCATTGGCAATACTTGTGCATAGCCTCCTCCTGTTGCGCCTCCCTTAATACCCATAACTGGTCCTAATGAAGGTTCACGTAAAGCAACCATTACACGCTGATTTAATTGATTTAATGCATCAGCTAAACCTACCGTTACTGTTGACTTCCCTTCCCCTGCTGGTGTTGGGCTAATCGCAGTCACAAGTACCACTTTAGCATTTGCTGTACCTGTTACTTTACTTGTGTCGATTTTTGCTTTATATCGACCGTACTGTTCCACTGCATCCAATGGAATCCCTGCATTTTCTGCAATTTCAATTATAGGTCTCATCGTTGCTTTGTTTGCAATTTCAATATCTGAGAGTGGTTTTTTTGTTGTAGTAGTCATGATTAAACCCTGCTTTCTGAAGTAGTCCTATTTATTATAGTCTGTTTTGTTTGAATTCATAAATAAAAACCTGTGCACAAATCGACAAATTATTGACATGCAACACACAATTATTATATAGTGTATTCGTAATATTCTGTATTTTTAGTGATTCATCAATTATTTTTGACAGTATCGGAGGAGAAAGCGGATGCACCAAGGCACTGTAAAATGGTTTGATAATGAAAAAGGTTACGGATTTATAGAATGTGAGAATGGTGAAGATGTTTTTGTACACTTTACTGGCATACAGATAGAGGGTTTTCGTTCCCTTGATGAAGGACAAGCTGTGGAATTTGATATCGTAGACGGCATTCGAGGTCCACAAGCTGCGAATGTTTACAAAAAATAAATAGCGCAGCCCTCTTCAAGCAATATCACGCTTATATGGGCTGCATTTTTTTATTAAGTAATTTCCTATTTTTCTACAATCATATAATCTTTATTACTTGATTTGTCACTTAAAGTAGCCATTACATTCGTAATGGAACCTATATAATGTGCTGGTTCTTCATTACCTTCTTCATACACGTAAATATTGTAATCTGTACGATTTATTTTTTTAATAAGAACATTACCTGTATTTGTTGTAAAGCCAATAAATTCATTTTTGTTTAATGCTTGTAGTGCCTGTTGCTTTGTTAATGTCATTGTAATACTCCTTTAAATACGTTAATTTCGATGTGGGTGTAAAATTATTTTGTTCTCACTTCATAAAATCCCCCATCGCAGTTAATACCTTTTTGCTCGTTGCCACCTGATAAAACAATTTTTCGAATGCTGTAGCCATGTTCTAACATGTCATCCCAAACCTGTCCTTCACCTAATGGACGACAAAATACGAGCCATGCATTTGGCAAAATGACTGTTGCAATTTCAGAATTCGTTTCTTTATCTACTTTCATTTCGACTTGCGCATTACAAAGTTTAGCGAATTGTTCTACCTGTTTAAAATTTGGCACGATGAAATGAATTGAATGAATTGTTGCATCACCTAACGGATGTGGCGCTATAATCCCACGTTTCGTATTTTCCTCACGTCTTTTATCATCATCCAACTCCCACTGAATAAAAAACGGAAAATCTATTTTCGTATTCGGATAACCGATATGTAGTAATTTCCAGCTTACAGTAGAACCGTCTTCACGTGTTCTAGAACAAGGTGTAGGTCCAACAACTTCAAAGCCTGCTTCATTAAATTTTTGTGCATCTTGTTCAATTGTTGTCGTACGAATGGCAAAGCGAGTAAAGCCATTTTTCCGATTCATTTTTTCATAGCTCTCATGCAGTGTGTATTTTGCATTTGCCGCTTGTTGAAATAACCCTTCATCAAAAATTCCAATAAGCTCAATATAACTTAAATCAAAATAGCTAAGTGCATTGTATGTTCCCCAGGCTTTATGCTGTCCACCATTAACAACATGTAACCCTTCTTTTTTTAGTTGCTCCAGTGTGCGCTCTGGTTTATCGACAAAATGGACAATATGATCAAACTGATACATGCTGGCTCTCCCCTTCATTCCATGCTTTACAAACATCTACCCATTGTTTTGCATTTGAAAATTGTTCAAGTTCTTTGCAAGTTAATTCAATCGCTGAGTTTGCACTGCCACAAGCAGGAAAAATGGTATCAAATCGTTTTAATGACTCATCTAAGTATACTGGTAAATCGTTTTCTAAACCAAAAGGACAAACGCCACCAACTGGATGACCCGTTTGATCGAGGACGTATTGTGCATCAAGCATTTTCGCCTTTACCTGAAATTGCTGTTTAAACTTGGCATTGTCAATTTTCGCATCACCCGCAGCTACTACCAAGAAAGCTTGCTCTCTTCCTTGAAACGATAAGGTTTTAGCTATTCGAGCGGGAATGACATTTAACACTGCCGCCGCTTCTGCAACCGTTGCACTACTACTTTCATATTGCAAAACATCTTTTTCTCGACCGAATTGTTCAAAATGCTGAAGTACACTATGTAATGACATTTGAAACGCCCCTTTTAATAATCAGAATATTATGATTATATCATCACTTAGAAATTCAGCACAGTATAATTTGATACGAACTATTATTTAAATATATCAATTAATGCCGTTGCAGCCGCTTGTTTCCCATCGACTTTTACAATTTTTCCATTTTTCTCAATAATATAATGTGGTTCCATTGCACCATATAAAGATTTTGAACTATTAGCTACCATGAAATCTGCTTGCGCGTTTTCCATACGTAATGTTGCACGATCGATTAAATATTGTTCATCTTCGGTTGCTTCTAATTTAAAGCCAACTAATGTTAAATCAGGGCTCCAATTTTTAATTTGCGCTAATATCTTCGGTGCTTTTTTAAAATGGATGATTGGCGGTTCATCAGATGGCATTTTACCTTTTTCCGTTAGTTCATTGCCAGCTTGATCATATACTTTATCAACTAGCCAGTCCGATCCGGCAACAGCCATAATGCAATAATCGACTTTTTCATTTTGAACAATTGTTTTTAATTGTTCCGCTAAATCTTCAATACCTTCAAATCGTACTAGTCGCATATTTTCTTTGTGCTCTGGTAATTGTGCGAAATAACCATGCATGTAAATAACATGTGCTCCTTTTGCTAAAGCAGCCTCAGCCAAATAGCAGCCCATCGTTCCTTTTGATAAGTTCGTATGTCCGCGCACATTATCCCACTTTTCAAATGTACCCCCACTTGTGATAACGATTGTTTTACCTTTTAACATATTAAAAACCCCTTAACTAATTATTACTCTGCCACTTCTAGCCATTGTTTTAATACTTCCACAAATTTTTGTGCAGCTGGAGATAATTTTTGTTTTGTTGAAAGACCAATTGTACGGAAGCTTTCTTGTTTTAATGGTAATGCCTTCATATTTCCAGGTAATTCTGAGACGGCAAGCTCTGGTAAGATACTAATACCTATATCATGTTTAACCATCGAAATGATTCCCTTTTCATCATACAATTGAAAGCGAATGTTTGGACGTAAATTATGTTTTTCAAAAGCTTTGATAACATCATTTGTACCTTTATAAGAAAGTAAAATAAACGGCATATCTTGTATATCAAAAAGATCGATTTCTTCCTTATGATATAGTGAACTTTGTGATGATACAATACATAACAATGGATCTCGTTTTAGCGGGATAAAGTCGAATTGTTTGGAGCTTGTCTGATTTAAAAAGCCGCAATCTACTTCTCCATTTAATAACCACTGTTCAATTTCATAATAATCGCCTTCATGAAGTTCCACACGAATACCTGGGTATTGCGAATCCATTATATGAATAATTTCTGGCATCCAATGGGTAGATATCGTAGAAATCAAACCAATTCGCACAGTCCCTTTGGCTACACCTAAAATTTTTGCTGCTTGTTGACGTAAATGCTCTTCAGCAAATAAAACTTTACGCATTTCAATTAGCATTGTACTGCCATCCTCAGTTAATGTGACACCTGTTCGGTTACGATGAATGAGATTAAACCCAAATTCCTTCTCCATACTCGAAATTGCGTGACTAACTGCAGACTGTGTTAGCCCCAGTATTTGAGCCGCCTTTGTAAAGCTTTGTACTTCCGCCACTTTGCTTAAAATCTCGTATTTAACTAAACTCAATATAATTCACCTCAAATTGTAAAACTAAACATGAATTTTTTTCATATTAACCATTATAAACATTCGTTTTACTAATCACAACGTACAGTTTATATTGTTTTATAACAGAAAATATATTAGGAGGATGTCTCCTAATAAATAGCACTAATAAAACGATACATAAATAGTACTACTGTTCATACGAAATCAATTTTTGAGGAATGTGGTGACATCTTTGAGTTTACAAGGAAAAGCAAATTTATTAATGGTTATTGTTACAATGTTCTGGGGTCTATCTTATACATTTATGGTCATGGGCTTAGAATTTTTAGAAGCCTATAATGTTGTTGCATTACGATGCTTAATAGCCTTTATCATTGCAGGGCTAATCTTTTTACCGAAGATGATACGTGTCTCTAAAAAAACAATTACTTACGCAGCTATCCAGGGAGTTTTATTATTCGCAGTTTTTGCCCTTTCATTATTCGGTTTGAAAACTACCTCTGCAGGTAATGCTGGTTTTATCTTAAGTTTAACAGTAGTTTTGGTACCGATTTTCACAAGTTTCATTGAAAAACGATTGCCTTCACGTGCAGTGAGCTTTGCAATTGTTTGTACGATGATTGGAATTACAATACTGACGTTAAAAGACTCGTTCACTTTCCAAACAGGGGATATTTTAATTGCAATTGCAGCTGTATGCTATTCTATTTACTTAATTTTAAATAGTAAGTTTACAAAAAATGTTGAGTCGATTTCTTATGGTGTATTTCAGTTAGGTTTTGCAGGCCTTCTAGGTGCCTTATTAACACTTATTTTTGAAACACCACAAATTCCAACAACATCTCTAGGCTGGGTAGCTGTTTTAGGGTTAGGAATTATTTGTACTGCATTTTGCTTCATTGCACAAGCTGTTGTACAACAATATACTTCTCCTACACATACAGGATTAATTTTCTCACTTGAACCGATTTTTGCAGCGATGTTCGCAATGATGTTCTTAGGTGAAGTCCTTACAATGCAACTATTAATCGGTGGCGCGTTTATTTTAATTGGAAATTTTGTTGCACAGATCGAGCAATTGAAGTCTTCAAAAAAAGATCCCGCAGCCTTACAATCAAAAGTATCATCCCATTAATCAGAAGACATAGCTGTTTTTAGGCTATGTCTTTTTCTATTACATTATTAAAATTTACATTCTAATTCTATTTTTTATTTCATATACTATAAAGTAAACTATTTTCAGACAGTTCTAAAAAGATAATTAGTTTTCATAATAACATTCTGACGTTATTATAAAGTATAGCAATACTTGCACTACAAGTATTTATCAAGTTGTATTAAAGGAAGTGTTACAATGGTTGGACGTAATGACCTATGCCCATGTGGTAGCGGAAAAAAATATAAAAAGTGTTGTGAAGGTAAGAACCAAGCAACCACTTTAACCGTGTTCCAAGAAGAAATTGAAAATGTACTACAAACTTTCTACAGTAATTACCCTGAAAGAAAAGACGTTCGTGAGTTTATCGAATTAGTACAAGCTTGGGCACCAAAATTAGAATCAAAATTACAAAAAGAATTAGTAGAAGCTGTTGCACTAGATGAATTTTTCTTCCATAAGCGCCCTGAAATTTGGACAAATTTCTTAGCAAAAATGTCAAAGAAAATGGTTCGTCCATCGATGATCGAGCTTTTAAAAACTTGGGAAACACCAATATTCTTTATCGGTACTGTTGAATCAGTTGAAAACGAATATTTCACTGCGATTTCAGCATTAGATGGACAAGCTTATAACATTCAACGTGAAAGTCCAAAACCGATTCCATTAGGTATGCGCGTATTTGCATTCCTTTTACCAGATGG
>JAZUES010000035.1:0-3481 GCA_045640265.1 Solibacillus sp. | reverse complement strand
ATTATTTTCCGTTTTCAATATGATTATCAATAGATATTTATAATAGGATTGCTACGTAATTCAGGGGGAGATATGAAAAGAAAAATTGCTTTTCATTTGGTCTTTTGTTTGATTGTAATTTTTTGTTGTAAATTTTATTTTGAATCTAAAACAAGTAGCTCAATTGCTTATTTCCATGCAGAACAATATGTTGCGGATAAGTATGAAATTGATGTTAGTGAATTAATTCCTGGGGAGATTGAATATTATTATGGTCTTGGACTTTACGTAGTAGAAGTTATAAATAATGTAGCTAATCAGCATTATTATTTTGAAGTAGATATTAGAAAGGATTATTCATTATTTTACTTTAAAGAAATTACCGATTTCGGTAAATAGCAAAGATGCTGAAAAAGTTCAAGTGTTAACGAAAGTGATTGTGGGAATGAAAATCCGTTCCCACAATCGCTTTTTCTTTGCAGTTCTCTTAATTAATTTGTTCTGCATTAGTAGTACCAAAATAAGTTTGCTAGTTTTATATTTTGGTTTGGAAGAAGGAAACAAGACGAAACATAGAGAAACCATTACTAAGTTTTATAAGAGGTGATTCGAGTGGATGTATACAATGAAGTATTTTCATCGATTGAACGACCGTTTGCATGGATTGACTTTGATGCACTACAAAAAAATATTGATTTTGTCAATCAAGCATGTGGAAACAAAAAAATTCGCATTGCTACAAAATCAGTAAGGTCCGTATCTGTTTTGCAATACATAGCTAAGGAGCTGCATCACTTTTCTGGCTATATGACGTTTACTGCAAGTGAGTCGAACTATTTACTTGAACAGGGACTCGATCAACTATTAATTGGGTACCCGGTTTATGAAGAACTAGCTATTGCAAAGTTAGTCGAGTGGGTGAAAAAAGGGAAGTCTGTAACGTTTATGGTTGATTCTATAGAGCAGGCAGAGCTATTAAATGCTGTCGCAAAGCAAGAACAAGTGAGCCTACCCATTTGTATAGATTTGAATGTTTCAACAGATTATCGTTTCCTTTATTTTGGTACGAAGCGTTCACCTATTTCTACATTTGAAAAGTTATCTGTTTTGTTAACTGAATTAGAATCCTGTTCACATCTCGTCATTGAGGGCGTCATGGGTTACGATGCACAAATTGCAGGGGTGGCTGATGTTTCAGCACAGTTTCTCGGAGCAAAGGGAGCGATGATTCGTACATTGAAAAAGCAATCCTTAAAAAAAATCACATCGTTTCGTCAATTTGCAGTCGCGCATGTGAAAAGTCTACATGATCTGAAATTTGTAAATGCTGGCGGATCAGGCAGTATGGAGCTTACCTCGTTACAACGAGACGTCACGGAAATTACAGTAGGTTCAGCTTTCTTTGCACCAGCTTTATTTGATGGTTATGATAGCTTGCAACTACAGCCCGCAGCAGGATTTGCACTAAGAGTCACACGAAAATTTGCACCTACTATTGTTGTTTGTCATGGTGGTGGCTACATTGCATCTGGTGCAGTAGGACAAGATCGTTTACCTGCATTTTTAGAAAAAAATCGATTTGCGTTTTTACCTTTAGAAGGAGCAGGGGAAGTACAAACACCGATTGAAGTGAAAAATGGTCAAGTGGAAATTGGCGATACAATCTATATGCGGCATGCAAAAGCTGGGGAACTTTGCGAACGATTTTTAGTTTTACACGCAATAAAAGACGGTCAATATATCGGACCGATTCGGACTTATCGGGGGGATGGGCAATGTTTTCTATGAAAAATTGGCAAGAGGACAAAAAATGGACGAATTGGTCTGAAAACTATTTAGCGTATCCAAGTCGATTTTATGCACCACAATCCATAGAAGAAGTTTGCGAAGTGGTGAAGGAACAAGCTTTACTAAATCGTACAATTCGTGTAACGGGAGCTGCACATTCATTTAGCCCTGTAGCAATGCCAGAACAATCGGCGTTGACACTTCATCATTTGCGCGGAATCATTTCAGTTGATAAAGAAGCACATACTGCCACATTTTATGCAGGAACATATTTATATGAAGTAGGACCGATTTTAGCGGAATATGGCTTAGCGCTCATTAATATGGGGGATATTCAAAAGCAAACTTTAGCAGGAGCGATTTCTACAGCGACACATGGTACAGGCGTCACACTTGGATCGTTTGCTTCGATTGTGACACGTTGGGGAATCGTTACAGGTGAAGGAGACTATTTAGAACATGACCGTGGTGAGGATGCCTTATCGGAAGCATTATATGTTTCTGTAGGTATGCTTGGCATATTAGTTACAGTAACGATTCAAGTCATTCCTCTATACAGCTTAGCGTATACATCGGAACGTCATGATTTTTATACAGAAATTCAAAATTTCCAGCAAAGTATTCGTGAAAATCGGAATGTCGAGTGGTACTACTTCCCAGGGAGCAACCAAATTCAAGTGAAGAAAATGACACAAGTCGCACCACAGCAACAACCAAAAGTTCAAAAATTAATCGACCAAGCTAAAAATCAGGCACTTGAAAATGGCTTGTTTTATGTGGCATCGGAACTTTGTAAGCGAAAGCCATCCCTTAGTTTAGCTGTTAGTCGATTGGCATCGAATTTAGTTGGAGGGGACGCACGTACGGGAATGAGTTATGAAATCTATCCATCTCCGCGATATGTGAAATTTGTTGAAACAGAATATGCTATTGCTATTGATCAATTTGAAGCTTGTATGGAAGAAGTACATGCGATGTTTTTACGCAAGCATTTTGATGTGCATTTTCCAATTGAATGCCGGACAACTGCTGGTGAAAGGGGTTATTTAAGTCCGACACAGGGCCGTGAAAGTGCCTTTATCTCGTTCCATATGTATAAAGGGATGAATGAATCACCTTATTTTCACTGGGTACGTGACATGATGGTGAAATTTAATGGGCGCCCACATTGGGGGAAGGTGAATAATTATCATAATCAAAATATCGAACAGTTTTATCCGAATGCTACGAAATTCAACGAACAAAGAAAAAAGCTCGATCCGCATAATGTATTTTTAACGTCGTATTTTAAAAATATTTTTGAACAGTAATATGTCAGGTAATACGTATGAAAAATGTCCTCATAAAAATTTTTTGATGGTAAATACCTAAATTTTTAAAAAATTCAAATTTTACAAAAATAGTAACAAAAGAGCTAAAATGATGCAACAATCACGATGAAAGCGATTTCATACGAACACTATTTTTTAAATTGTATAAAAAATTCAAAAAATAGTGTTGACGCATATGCCAAATCGTACTATGATAACAACAATTTAGTACACCACTTCGTAAAACTTCACAGTGATGTAAGTTAAAAGTCGAAGTGAAATATTCATACTTGCACCTTAAAAAGTTTGAATATTCGAAATTTCTAAGACTCAGATACAACAGAGAGTAAATGCATTACGTTGAGGGGCGTTAAAAATGAGAAGTGACATGATTAAACTTGGGG
>JAZUES010000034.1:0-9259 GCA_045640265.1 Solibacillus sp. | reverse complement strand
TCGAGGATCCAACATACTAAACTGATTCAAATAAGGGTGTGAAGTAAGCCGGTTTTTAATTCGGACTCTTAATTGGTCCCAGAGGCTGGTCGGCTTTCCTTCACTTCTACTATAAAAAAATAGTAGCACAAACCATGGCCTTGGTTTGTACTACTAATGTTAGTATGTTTTAGTAATTATGCAGTTGTTTTAATTTGTAAAGCCATTGCTGCACCGAAGAATTCGTAGTGAATTTTTTCAGAAGCAACACCAAGTTCAACTAAGCTTTGGATCACTGATTCCATGAATGTAGTTGGACCACATACATAAACTTCTGCACCAGGCACAAGCATTTCCTCAATTTGTACTTTTGTTACATAACCTTCAGTTTCGCTATATACTGCTTTATATTTCCCACCTAAAGCTACTACTTTTTCTTCGATTGTTTCTTTAAATGCTGCTACACGTTCGTTACGTGCACATTGGATGAATGATGCTTGGCGATTTTCCATCGTTTTTAACATGCCTTGTAAAGGGGTTACACCAACACCGCCACTAATGAATAATACTGGGCTATCGTTTTGAACTAATGTGAATACACCAGCTGGAGAACTTACGTGTACTGTTGTTCCTACTTCAGCATTGTGTAAGAAGTTCGATACGATACCATTTGGTGTCACATCGTCTTCACGTTTAACTGAAATACGGAAGTACTCATCTGTGCCTTCAGTTACTGTATATTGACGGTTCATTAAAAATTCTTGACCAGGTACTTGTGTACGGATTGAAATGTATTGACCTGCTGAGAATGAAGGTAATTTAGAACCATCTGCTGGTTGTAAGTAGAATGATTTTACAATATCGCTTTCTTGTTCGATTTTTGTGATTGTGAAATCTTTAAATAAACGCCAGCCGCCATTATTTTCAGCCGCTTTGTATAGATCTTCTTCAACAGAAATGAAAATATCAGCAATTACGCCATAAGCCTGCGCCCATGCATCAATAATTTCGTCTGTTGCCGCATCGCCTAATACTTCTTTAATTGCAGCTAATAAATATTTACCAACAATTGGGTAATACTCAGGCAAAATACCTAAACTAACGTGCTTGTGTGCAATTTGTACAACGGCTGGTACAATTGCTTCTAAGTTTTCAATATGTACTGCTGCTGCGTAAACCGTATTAGCTAATGCTGTTTGTTGGCGATCTTTCTTTTGATTTGTATGGTTAAAAATATTTAGTAAGTGTGGATTGTCTTTAAATAAATTTGAATAAAATGTTTTTGTAATTGCTAAACCATGTACTTCTAATACTGGTACAGTAGCTTTGATTGTGTCAATTGTTTGTTTTGTTAACATAGGGAACACGTCCTCTCAAATTGTGAACTATTGTTCTGTTCGAAATCAATATACTGCTAATAATATCCTAAAGCAATATATAAAATACATCTTTAACAAAGTTGTCACAAACATATATCTAAAATACATCTTTAAATATTAAGTACTTGTTATCGACCAACTGAAAGAAAATGTTATACTATTATTAAGAAGGTTGGTGAGAAACGTGCGCTTAACTGTATATACGGATTACTCTTTACGTACGCTTATGTATTTAGGCGTTCGTGGAAATGAACATTTGACCACAATTCAAGAAATTGCAGATGCTTATCAAATTTCCAAAAATCACTTAATGAAAGTCACTTATGATTTAGGACAGCATGGCTATATTGAAACCATTCGAGGGCGTGGCGGTGGCATTCGCTTAGCAGTTGATCCAAAAGATATTAATATTGGAGAAGTTGTACGCAAAACAGAAGAGGATTTTCATATTGTCGAGTGCTTTAACCCAGAAAGTAACTTATGTAAAATATCGCCTGAATGTCAGTTGAAGTTTGCACTTAATCAAGCTTTAAAAGCCTATTTAGCAGTACTTGATTCATACACACTTGCTGATGTGCTCGTTTCTAAAGATGCATTAACTGAATTATTCGGAATTACAAGAAGCAAGTAAATGAAAGTTTACTTGCTTTTTTTCTATTTAAAAGCTCAAAAATTCGTTAAAATAATAGAAAATACAAAAAATGGGGTTTTAAAAATGAAAAAAATTATTTTTATTACTGGGGCAACTAGTGGTATTGGTCGCAAGATGACAGAACGATTAATTGCCCAAGGTCATACGGTTTACGCAACAGGACGTAATGAAAGTGCAATAAAATCTTTAGAAAATCTAGGGGCAATAGTCATGCAAGCGGATCTGAGAAATCGTGATGATATTGACCAAATTGCAGCGATGTTACCACCATTAGATGTAGCAATTTTAAATGCGGGACTTGGTTATTTTTCAAGTGCCATTGATTTATCGGATGATGAAATTGATCAAATGTTAGAAATCAATGTCCGTGCTCCGATTTATTTAGCAAAGCGTTTAGCACCAGCAATGATTGAAAAAGGCAGTGGCCATTTTATATTTGTAGGTTCACAAGCAGGGAAGGTCGCGACAAAAAAAGCAAGTGTTTATGCAGCTAGTAAACATGCGATTACAGGGTTTGTAAATGGTTTCCGTTTAGAAGTGGGAGAACATAATATCGCGGTAACTGGTATTTACCCAGGCCCAATTGATACGCCGTTTTTACAAAAGGCCGATGCTACAAATGCATACCGTGATGCGATTAGCAAATTTCTAATTCAACCTGAAAAAGTGGCAAGTGAAGTCGTTAAGGCCATTGATAAACAGCCACGGGAAGTGAATTTACCAAGAATCATGAGCTTCACGAGTAAATTATATGCAGTGGCACCAAGAATGGTTGAGTTTTTAGGAAGTGGATTTTTTAACAAAAAATAAAGCGTGCTTAGTATTCACTGCGATTTAATGGGTAGACCGCAGAATCAAATGCGACCAAACACAACGTCTAGGATAGTTGCATATAAACAAATATAAAAATCCAGTAAACACTGAGAAGTCACCGTTTACTGGATTCTTTTTTTCGAAACTTTCAATGGCTACGTTATTTAGTTTTGGTCGTCCTACCAGGTATTCTTTTGAATATGAAAAGCAGGATACTTAAAGAAAAAATAGCTGAAAAAAATCCTTTAATTAAGCGCCAGTACCAATCGTCCATAGGGTAATCAAAAAGAATGTAGCCGATGCAATAAATCCATGAAATGATAATAAGTAATTTTGTAGTGTTCATAATCTGCGCCTTTCTCGATGTATTGGAATCAATTTTAATTTTTAGCACGATGTCGACAGCGTTTTCTTGCCACTGCCAGTAAGATGGTGAAATCACTAGGCATTTTTAAAATGGAAAGCATGTATAAGTAGGGCGAGAATTTTCTCAGGGCTCTCGTCTGGACAATCGATAATATTGACGTTACTGATGATATGATTTCGCTTCATTTCAGCAACTTGTTGATCGTTATGTATTAGTATTATTTGCGATGTAACGGTGTTCGCAGTAGTGGAATAGTACTCCTCCCCAATTTGCATTTCAATCACTTCTTTTAATAATGTTGTATTTTTTAAGTCTACGACAGTTTTGGCACAACCAATTTCTTGACCATTTTTAGTAATCGTCCAATAACTTTGATTAGAATACCATTTTCCTTTCGTAGGTATTAGCTTAACAATATCTTCATCAATTGTTAGCTTTAAAGATAGAAAGAAGACTGGTCCAAATAAATCAGCAATAATATAATGCCATTTTTGTTGAAATAAGCGTTGTATTGTACCTCGTTGTACGTCGCCTTTAAATAACGGTTTTGGATTATTAAATACGCGCTGACGATTAAGAAAAGACCATGATGAAATATCTTTTGGAATGTACATCACTTCTTTCTTTGCCCAGTGTTTACTCAGGAAGAACAGTACGCTAGCAGCAAGTAACAACAAATAGGTAGATGCATAATATAAAGGTTCAAATGCACCATACACTAAATATCTTGCTAAAATAGCCAATTGAATTAATAAAAATACACAAATAGATTTAAACATTTTTTCACCTCAATTAGTATACGAATATACTTTCCAACAAGTTTCAATTTATTAGAGATTGAACGAGTTGAAATTAGGCGATGATCTGGAGTGAATTGATACTGCAAGTTTTACTATTAACTTAGGTCACAATTTCCATTTAATGTTTACCATATCAATTTTAATAGTATATCTATTTGATTTTATTCGTACAAATCAAACAACAAAACAATTTTTATACAAAATAATGAATATTTATATGTAGCATCTATTTGTAGATTTGAGCAAATAATGGTGGAATCGAGCATACTAAAAGCACGGCAAAACCTGAGTTTTTAGATAGTGCAAAAAAGTCGAAAATTTTATATAAATGCAGTTGCGTTTATTTTTATAACGTGATACTATTCGTGTATAAACTATTAACAAGTTGTATAAACATACATAAAGTTGGAGGCAATTAACATGGCAAATAAAAAAGTAGTATTAGCATATTCAGGCGGTCTTGATACATCAGTAGCGATTCCATGGTTAACAGAACAAGGTTGGGACGTTATTGCGGTATGTTTAGACGTTGGTGAAGGAAAAGATTTAGAGTTTGTTAAAAATAAAGCACTACAAGTAGGAGCTATTGAATCCTATATGGTTGATGCTAAAGATGAATTCGCAGAAGATTTTGCGTTAATTTCATTACAAGGACACACTTGGTATGAACAAAAATATCCTTTAGTTTCTGCATTATCTCGTCCATTAATTTCAAAAAAATTAGTTGAAATCGCAAATGAAACAAACGCAGATGCAGTAGCACATGGCTGTACAGGTAAAGGGAATGACCAAGTACGTTTCGAAGTTTCAATCAAAGCATTAAACCCAGATTTAGAAGTATTAGCACCAGTACGTGAGTGGGGATGGAGCCGTGACGAGGAAATCGAATACGCACAAAAACATGGTGTTCCGATTCCTGCAACACTTGATTCACCATTTTCAATTGACCAAAACTTATGGGGTCGTGCAAACGAAGCTGGCATCATGGAAGATCCTTGGATTTCTCCACCAGAAGAAGCTTATGGTTTAACTGTTTCGGTTGAAAACGCACCTGATAAAGCAGAATACGTTGAAATCGAATTCGTAGCTGGTAAACCAGTATCGTTAAACGGTAAAGAAATGAAACTTGCTGATCTTATCCAAGAATTAAATGCAGTAGCTGGTGCACATGGTATTGGCCGAATCGACCACGTTGAAAACCGTTTAGTTGGGATTAAATCTCGTGAAGTATACGAAATTCCAGGCGCAAAAGTGTTATTAACTGCACATAAGGAATTAGAAGATATTACGCTTGTAAAAGAGCTTGCACACTTCAAGCCAATGATTGAGCACAAATTATCTGAAATCATTTACAATGGTCTTTGGTTTAACCCAATCCGCACAGCACTTGAAGCGTTCTTAAAAGAAACACAAAAGTATGTAAATGGGACAGTACGTGTGAAATTATACAAAGGTCATGCCATCGTAGAAGGACGTAAATCTCCAAACTCTTTATACTCTGAAGAACTAGCGACTTACTCTAAACACGATAAATTCAACCATGCTTCAGCAGTAGGCTTTATCGAATTATGGGGCATGCCGACTGTTGTAGCTGCAGAAGTAGCAAAAAACAGCAAATAATTCAGGTTGAAGTGAGCGATTCGGAGCCCGAGTCGCTTCTTCTTTTAAAATAAGGAGCGTTTATTATGGCGAAATTATGGGGCGGACGTTTTCAAAAGTCAGCAGAAGCTTGGGTGGACGAATTTGGTGCATCGATTGGCTTTGACCAACAACTAGTTTTAGAGGATCTTGAAGGCTCGGTAGCACATGTAACAATGCTTGGAGCGCAAGGAATTCTTCCAAAAGAAGATGTAGAGAAAATTTTAGAAGGCCTAGCCCAGCTAAAGGTTAAGGCTGAAGCAGGTGAACTTGAATTTACAGTAGCAAATGAAGACATACATTTAAACTTAGAAAAAATGTTAATAGATTTAATCGGACCTGTAGGCGGAAAATTACATACAGGCCGTTCTCGAAATGACCAAGTAGCAACCGATATGCATTTATTCTTAAAAAAGCGTGTTCCAGAAGTAATTGGCTTAATCGAAAACTTCCAAAAAACGATTGTCGAGCAAGCTGAAAAGCATGTTGAAACGATTGCACCTGGCTACACACATTTACAACGTGCACAACCAATCTCTTTCGCACATCATTTAATGGTGTATTTCTGGCAATTACAACGTGATAAAGAGCGTTTTTCTGAGTCGATGAAGCGCGTTGACCTGTTACCTCTTGGTGCAGGAGCAATGGCTGGTACAACTTTCCCAATTGATCGCTTAAAATCGGCAAAATTACTTGGCTTTGCAAATGTTTATACAAACTCAATGGATGCTGTAAGTGACCGTGATTTTATTGTCGAATTTTTATCGAATTCTGCACTGTTAATGACGCATTTATCACGTTTTGCAGAAGAGATTATTCTTTGGTCAACAGATGAGTTTAAATTTATTGAATTAGATGATGCCTTTTCTACAGGCTCATCAATAATGCCACAAAAGAAAAATCCAGATATGGCAGAACTAATTCGCGGAAAAGCGGGTCGCGCCTTTGGTAACTTAATGGGTCTTTTAACGGTATTAAAAGGAACGCCATTAACATACAACAAAGATATGCAAGAAGATAAAGAGGGTATGTTCGATACAATGGAAACAGTCCTTGGATCATTGAAGATTTTTGAGGGCATGGTAAGAACAATGACGATTAATAAAGCACGACTTCATAATGCGGTTCATTCAGATTTTTCAAATGCAACAGAGCTTGCTGATTACTTAGCGACAAAAGGAATGCCATTCCGTGAAGCGCATGAAGTGACAGGGAAACTTGTATTTACATGTATCCAACGAGGAATTTTCTTGTTAGATTTATCAGTAGAGGATATGAAAAAAGAATCTGCGCTTATCGAAGAAGATATTTATGAAGTACTTGCACCTGAAGCTGCAGTAAGTCGTCGTAATTCGTTAGGTGGTACTGGCTTTGAACAAGTAAAAATGCAGTTGGAGCAAGCAAAGGGTTTACTCATTTAAACATTCACTTTAATTAAGTCGGTACAGGGATGCCACATTAATAAGAGCAATAGACTTGTTTGAAAAGAAATTTTTGAACAAGTCTATTTTTATTTTCCGGGAGATTTATTTACGTTCGTTTTCAATTATATGTATAATGTAATAATAGTAAAATATAGAAAGGTGTCCTAACAATGACAAACACAAAATCCTCACAAACTTGGGCAATTGCTTTGTTTGCGATTGGTGTATTCATGGCCGCACTGGATAACGGGATTATCAGTGCCGCGTTAACAACGATTAATACCTCATTTGATGTAAGTGCTAACTGGGGGGCTTGGGGTGTAACTTTATACACACTAGGTCTAGCAATTAGTGTACCGATTATTGGTAAGTTATCAGATCGATATGGTCGAAAAAAATTATTTATTATTGAAATTGCGATTTTTGGGATTGGTTCACTTCTGGTGGCCTTAAGTCCGAACTTTACATTTTATTTAGTTGCTCGTTTTATCCAGGCAATGGGTGGTGGGGGAATTTTCATTATTGGTTCCTCCCATGTATTAAGTACACTACCTGTTGAAAAACAAGGGAAGGCGCTCGGCATGCTAGGTGGTATGAACGGTATTGCAGCGGTACTTGGACCAAACTTAGGAAGTATTATTTTAGGTTTAACAGGTAGCTGGCATTGGTTATTTTTAATTAATGTACCGATTGCCATTGTATTAGTTATTTTAGGCTTTTTAAAGCTAGAAGAAACAAAAGATCCAACACCAGGTAAACTCGATTTCCTTGGTACAGTAATGCTATCATTAGCAATTTTAGGTATAATGTACGGCTTAACAAATATTGAAGGGGTTAACTTCTTTAGTTCGTTAGCTGAAGCAAATGTCTATCCATTTATTTTAGCTGGTATTGTGATATTAGTAGCACTTTACTTCTATGAAACACGATTAGAACGTAAAGGTGGAGATCCAATTTTACCTGTAAGTTTAATGCGTCAACCTACGTATTTATTAACATTATTATTAGGTATGTTCTCAGGTGCGATGCTTGCAGCAATGATCTTCATCCCAGCATTTTCTGAACAAGTGCTTGGAATTAGCTCGGAGCATGCAGGGTATTGGATGACTCCATTAGCATTAGCGGCAGGTATTGGTGCTGGGCTAGGTGGGGCATTTGTCGATAAAAAAGGTCCTATTTTAGCAGTTGTCTTATCAGGAATAATTGGAGCAATTGGGTTTTTCTTATTCCCAGGATGGGTTGAAGCGAAATGGCATTTTGTCATCGCATCGATTATCGGGGGTATTGGTATAGGGATTCTTCTAGGAGCGCCACTCAATATTCTAGCTACTGAAAAATTACAAGATAATAAAGGAACTGCACTTGCATCGTTATCTTTAGTGCGAACAATAGGTATGACGATTGCACCTACGATTTATGCGGGCTTTATTGCACGTGGGTTTAGTGAAGTTCCATCGTTATTTAAATCAGATTTCCCTACAATTTTACAAGATAACATAAAAAATGCCAATATATCTGAAGCGGGTATGGCTGAAATGCAGCAACTTGGTAGCCAGTTTTCTGCTGGTGGTGATATGCCACAAGATCAACTTATGGGGGCAGTTGCCAATATTCAAGATCCAGGTTTAAAAGAAGTGGTTACATCTAGTGTAGCTGAAGTAACGAAATTAGCCGCTCAAAATGGTTATGGCGGATTATTTGCTTCTGCTGGTGTTATAGCTTTATGTATTGTTGTTGTCGCGTTTATTTTAAAACCAATTCGAAAAAAATCACTTCAATAGTACAATTATTGTATTCAATATACTATTTTGGGGTAGTATGATATTAGATCTCATGCAAAAGTTTTGTATGGGTGATAAGTCTCTCCCCCAATGGTAGACTAAAAAGAATGTCCTTTTGCGCATAAAAGGGCATTCATTATTTTGAAAATAGAGAAACACTATATATTAATCCGACGTACGTATTTTCATACCTACATCGGATTTTTCATTTTATACTTCATTAGCGTCTGTGATCGTTCTTCTGCTTGTAGTAGGGGGGATTGAACTAAATGGTTGCTATTTAATTTTGTGTGATATAAACTGTAATTTATTATAATAAGTGTAAATTTACCTATATATTATTCGGATTTTATATTTAACGATAGGTGTCTATGATAAAATTCATAATAATAATATCTTAAAGTATGATTTTTAAATTTAGATTCC
>JAZUES010000033.1:0-3839 GCA_045640265.1 Solibacillus sp. | reverse complement strand
GTAGCTCGTCGGGCTCATAACCCGAAGGTCACAGGTTCAAGTCCTGTCCCCGCAACCAAATGGTCCCGTGGTGTAGCGGTTAACATGCCTGCCTGTCACGCAGGAGATCGCCGGTTCGATCCCGGTCGGGACCGCCATTTTTGGGTTTGTAGCTCAGTTGGTAGAGCATTAGATTGAAGCTCTAAGTGTCGGCGGTTCGATTCCGTCCAAACCCACCATAAATGCGGGTGTAGTTTAATGGTAAAACCTCAGCCTTCCAAGCTGATGTCGTGAGTTCGATTCTCATCACCCGCTCCAAAATATATCAATAGCTCAGTTAGTTGATTAGAGTGCACGTCTGATAAGCGTGAGGTCGCAGGTTTGAGTCCTGCCTTTATAGTCATGGCCCGTTGGTCAAGCGGTTAAGACACCGCCCTTTCACGGCGGTAACACGAGTTCGATTCTCGTACGGGTCATTTATAAGTATGTAGCATAGGCTACATACTTTTTTTGTGCTTTAGGATGGGTTAGAAATGACACAACAAACAAGTGAAGCAACAGAAGAAGTTACTACTTCATCAGAAGAGCAACTAGCGGTTATGGAAGAAGTATCATCTTCAGCAAACGCCTTATCTGAAATAGCTGAATCGCTACAACGATTAGTAACACAGTTTAAGTTAAACACTTTAATGAAAAGTTAAGAACCAATGTATAAAAATGAACCACCTAAAATGTTGATATGACAACGTTTAGGTGGTTTTATAATGTCTACTTATATTTTGTTTCTTACTTAAAGTACGATTGAGGTTGGCATAAAGCAGCCAATACCAACTTTTTCTGCAGTTATGCAAGCAACTGTCTGTCTTTTTTCGCTTCATCGGCATTCATTCCAAATGGGCCGCATAAAATAGCATTGTTCACAGGCTTAGTTAATAAAAGTGGAAAAGTTTAACTTTTATTTAGAAATCACCATAAAATTGGTCGAAAAAATTGTATAATAAAGGAAGAATAGTTTTGCGTATAAATTTTTGAAATGAAGTTACGAAGTTTCTCACTTCTTAATAAATAATAGAAAGAAGGGCTTTCGATGTTAAATGAACAATATTCAACAATGACAGAAGAGAATAATGAGTCCGTAGAAACAATCCTTCCAGAGGAGCCAACCGTACAAGCGGTGGAAACATTATTTGTCAATGAATTTACAGACGGTGTACTAAACCCGAATGTACCCATGCTTGGCCCCTTGAAAGATGGTGGTACGATTATTGCCAATACAGCACCAGGTTGCTGGGGACCAATGATTACACCTGCGATTCGTGGTGGACATGAAGTAACAAAACCTGTATTTGTAGAAGGTGCAGAAGTGGGCGATGCACTCGTGATTCAAATTAAATCCATTCAAGTAACATCGATTGCCACATCTTCAGGTACAGATGAAGCACAAAGTGACCGTTTTATCGGTGATCCATTCGTCAAAGTGAAATGCCCAGGTTGTGGTAAGTTACATCCGCAAACGGTCGTAGAGGGCATTGGACAAGAAGCCATAAAATGCGCAACTTGCGGTACAGATACGACACCGTTTAAATTATCAAACGGTTATACTATGACGTTTAATCCAAAAGGGGAAATTGGTTTAACAGTTGGTAAAGAAGCAGCTCGACGTATTGCTCAAAATGCTAAAAACTTTATGCGCACACCAGAAAAATCAATTCAAAATCCGGCTACTGCTTTCGCACCAAGTGATTTAATTGGGCTGATGGCAAGAATGCGCCCGTTCGTAGGACAGCTAGGAACAACGCCGTCAAAAGCAATGCCTGACTCCCACAATGCAGGAGACTTTGGAACATTTTTAATCGGGGCACCGCATGAATTTACAATGACAGAGGACGAATTAGACATTCATCGTACAGATGGACATATGGATATTAGCCGTGTACGTGAAGGGGCAGTCCTCATTTGCCCAGTAAAAGTTCCTGGTGGTGGTGTGTATGTAGGCGATATGCACGCGATGCAAGGCGATGGCGAGATTGCGGGTCATACAACGGATGTGTCAGGTATTATTCAGCTTCAAGTAAGTGTCCTGAAAAAAGCGGCAATTGAAGGACCGATTTTATTACCAAATGTTGGAGATTTACCATACACAGCGAAACCATATACAAAAGAAGAAAAACGCATTGCGCGTGATTTAGCAGAAGAATATGGCGTGAAACAAATAGAAGATAGTTTCCCATTATCCATTGTTGGTAGCGGCGCAAATTTAAATGCTGCGACGGATAATGCACTCGAACGTGCGGCAAAATTGTTTGAGTTATCTGTTGAGGAAGTAAAAAACCGTGCAACGATTACCGGCTCGATTGAAATTGGACGTCATCCAGGTGTTGTAACTGCCACGATGCAAATGCCCAAATCAATCTTGAAAAAAGCTCGAATTTTCAAGCCAATTAAACGTCAATATGATTGCTAAGACGTTTTATGAGCTACTTTTCGGGAATGAAAATTTATAGAAAAGTAGAAGGGATGATGTTATGCAACCACTAATCAAAAAAATAGAAGCACTTGTCATCTCCATTAGTGTACAGTCCGGTATCGGCTTATTAGAAACAATCAGTGAACGAGCTGACAATAAGTCGGCTGTGTTTCGTGTTACGCGAAACACACCACTTATGACAAAAGAAGGACATCAAATTGGTGCTTCTGCTATTCCTGTGAAGGGGAAAATCATTGCATTTGTTGACTCACGAAGTCCCTTACCAATGGTCCATCCACCACAAATTGAACCATTACTCGTCATTTTCGATCAATACGGTAAAAAAGGGGAAGTTTTAGTTGGCGCATTTGATGAAAGGCTGTATAGTGAACAATTAAAGCTAAAGCTGCATGTGAATGATTCAACGGAAATAGTCGATTTACAAGGTAAACGTGTCGACATAAGTAGTTTAGCGGGGAAACTATTGTTTGTCTTTTACGAGGCAACAACAAGAAGCATGCCGGCTCAAACAAACCCAACCAAAATCATCGTAACGGATATTTTACAAACCAAATAATAAAGAAGCATATCCATTTCTTTTCAATTAGAATAGTAAAAGAATGACGGTATGCTTTTTTAAATGAAACGTTGCTCTATATAAAGGTGAAAAATCCTATTTTCGCTGACTTCAAATCTTTGGTATATTTTTTAATAGAGAATAAAGGGAAATGATTGAAGGGGGAATTTGAGTGTTGCTTCTCTTTGATGAGCAGCTCTTTCAACGTACAAATGGCTATACAGGAGATAAACTTGAAAAAGCGTTGGACGAACAATTTCAACACGCATTACATGAACGAGCAATATGGGGACAAGCACTAAATAGTACGGAATTTTTAATTGAACAAGACCGTGCTGAACGATTTTGCTTTCAATTATTGAAAAATTATTGGGGAAAAGTGAATTTATTCTTTTACGATTCTTTTCATGAAGCCAATTTTAATATTGAAACGGCAAATGAAAAAATACAGTACTTTTTCGATAACCCACAAAATAAACAACCACTATTTCAATTTCTTCAAATCCATGGGGAAGTGCAGTTTGAGCAATTTGTCGAATTTATTTTTTCGAAGCCCATCAGTGCACCGATCACACCAACAGGGCTTGATAAGATTAGTGTTTATAAAGTAAATGAACGCTTTTTTATACAGCCAATTTATTCAGAGCATGCTGCATTTTGGGAAACGATTTATGCGAAAAAAATGTATTCCCTGTTTTTACAGCAGCCACTTCAAAAAATGGAACGTCCTGTTGAGCTCATGCAAATTTTTAAAAGACAGCTAAAAAATGAAGTAAGTATTAATCGCGCGGCAACGATTTTACATAAGCTTATTCA
>JAZUES010000032.1:0-4232 GCA_045640265.1 Solibacillus sp. | reverse complement strand
ACGCTAATGCAACGTTTGAGCCTGATGCAAAATCTTCAGCACCTTGACCGCCACCCATGTTGTTAATCGCTACTGGAATTAAGCTAATCCCGATGATTGTTACAACAGAACCTGTTACTACAGGTGGGAAGAACGGAATTAATTTACCGAATAAACCACCAATGATAACGATAATTAAACCCGATACGATAATCGAACCATATATATCACCTAAACCGCCTTTTGTGCCAATCGCAATAATTGGGCTAACAGCTGTGAACGTACAACCTAACACGACAGGTAAGCCAATTCCGATACCTTTACCTCTCCAAGCTTGAAACAGTGTTGCTACACCACACATAAAAATATCGATGGCTACTAAATACGTCATTTGTGCAGAATCAAAATTTAGTGCCCCTCCAATTATTAACGGTACTAAAATTGCTCCTGCATACATCGCAAGAAGATGCTGAATCCCAAGCATCGTTGCTTTCGTGTTATTCATAAAAAAGTTTTCCTCCAATTTATGTGTACTCTAGATGAGTAAAATTACATTGCTTGAATTACTTTATTGCGAAAAACTAAACTGCTGCTGATTTTCTTAATCAAAAAACTCAACTTTCCCATTTGCTAACGATTTGATATTTGCTAACGATTCAATGCGAAGACCTTGTTCACGTAAAATTTTACCGCCATCTTGGAAGCCTTTTTCAATGACAATACCTGCACCAACAACTGTTGCACCAGCTTGTTTTGCGATATCCACTAATCCTTTTAACGCTTCGCCATTTGCTAAGAAATCATCAATGATTACGATATTATCGTCAGCCGATAAAAATTTATTTGAAACGGAAATTTCATTTGTTTCGTTCTTTGTAAATGAATAAACGCTTGATGTGTATAGGTTGTCAGTTAATGTTAATGATTTGCGTTTACGTGCAAACACAACTGGTGCACCCAGTGTTAACCCTAAAAATGTAGCTGGTGCGATACCTGATGATTCGATTGTTAATACTTTCGTAATAACTTGATCTGCAAAACGATTTGCGAATTCATCCCCAATTGCTTTCATTAACATTGGATCGATTTGGTGATTTAAAAACGAATCTACTTTTAGCACCACGTCTGATAGTACTTGACCTTCTTGCTCAATTTTTTCTCTTAAAAGCTCCATAATTTAAGAGTCCTCCTTTTATTTAAATTAAATTTACTTAGCTACAAATAAAAAAACTCAGAAGCCTAGTCCCCACCAACAATGAGTGGAGCAAGTCTTCCGAGTGAAAATTCAAAAGTAAATAACAAATGGTAAGTTCAATAAATTGGACAATTCATTAGTTAAGCCTGCTTCACTCATAGTCGATTCATTTACGGTAAATCGGTAGAAACTTGCAAGCCTTATCCCTGCTATTATACGAGTAAAGTTATTTAATTTAAGTCTGTGAATGTCCCAATTATAATCATGTAAATCCCGAATTGCAATAACCACTGAATAATAAAATTATTCTTATTTTTCGGAAATTTGACCAAAATCGTTACTTTTTCTATGGTAATGTTCGGATTTTACTGGTTTTGTAGTAAATTCCTGTACGTTTTAACCGTCTTATCCAAAACGGCTCATACTGTGTAATCTTCTTGATACCTACTAAATTTGCACCCTTTATACTAGCTTTCCACTTTCACAAATAGCATATCAATTACTTGTACTAATTGCGGTAGCAAGCTTGCCTGCGGGTGATATTTCATCGTTTCTTCTACTATACTTCTATAATACCATTCTTGCTTTTCCTTCGGTGCACTGAATTTCTCCCAAAGTGAATCGCCAAATTGGCTAATTTCTACAATAATTGATTTCACATTATAAATCTTTTCCGCCAGTAAAATGGCAAGCTCTTCTTCTGACTTTTCCCCGATACGTGCGATGACATCTTCTTTTCGTAATTGCCATTCATACGTTTTTGGTAATTCTGTTGCTGACTTAACAAGCGCCAAAACTTCACTTCCAAATAATATTTCTATTTCATGTTCGGTCGCAATGCCGTCCTCTAATATATCGTGCAATAATCCTGCTGTGACGATTGTTTCATTATAACCTTCACTTTTTAAAATTCGCGCAACGCCAAATAAATGGGCTGCATATGGAATTTGCATAACTGTTCGGCGTTTACCATCATATTTGCGAGCAATAAATTGTGTAGCTTGGTCTACTAGGTTCATATCTGCTCCCCCTCTTTCATTATACCATTTTAATGGTAATCAATTTACGAACAATAGGTTGAAATATGTGAATTTATTCTGAAATAAAAAAAGCAAAACCTCCTTAGGAGAGATTTTGCTTAGGTCATTATTTATGTGTTATATCACAGTCGATTAATGGGACAATTTTCGTTTTATGTTTAAGTTTATAGCCGATCCATAATGCGGCGAATAATGGTAAGCCGATATAAGAAACAACAATCCCGTACCAGTCGATTTTGTCACCTGTAAAGGCCGTGTAATTTTGCCCTAACACGACAATCATACACAATGCAAAAGCGAATAATGGACCGAATGGGAAGAATTTCGATACATATGGTAAATCACTTAATGAATTACCTTGTACTACATACGCACGACGGAATCGGTAGTGACTAATAGCAATACCTAACCATGCAATGAAGCCTGACATACCTGATGCGTTTAACAACCAAATGTAAACGACACCGTCTCCGAAAAATGAAGCTAAGAACGATAAACAGCCAACTGCTAACGTCGCAAGTAATGCATAAATTGGCACACCGCGCGTATTTATTTTTGAAAATAGTTTTGGCGCTTTTCCTTCTACTGCTAATTGGAATAACATACGGCTTGCCGCATAAAGTCCAGAGTTTCCTGCAGAAAGCATTGCTGTTAAAATAATCGCATTCATAACTGAAGCAGCAAAGGCCAAACCTAAGTTTTCAAACACTATTGTAAATGGGCTTGTTGCAACACTCTCTGAAAGTAAGCGACTATCTGTATAAGGAATTAATAAGCTGATCACACCGATTGCTAAAATATAAAATAAGATAATACGCCAAAACACTGATTTTACCGCTTTTGGAATACTTTTTGCTGGGTTATCCGTTTCACCAGCCGTAATCCCTAGCATTTCTGTACCTTGGAATGAGAATCCAGCTGCTAAGAAAATTCCGAACATCGCCATAAAGCCACCATTAAATGGAGCATCACCTTTGAAAAGGTTTGTGAATCCAACTGGCGCATTGCCTCCTAAAATACCAAAAATCATTAAGAAGCTGACAATGATGAAAATAATCACCGTTACCACTTTAATCATTGCAAACCAATATTCACTTTCACCATATGCTTTTACAGATAGCATGTTAAATGTTAATACAATGACGATAAAAATAATCGTCCAAATAAATGATGAACTGTTTGGGAACCAATATTTCATAATTAATGAAACAGCAGCCATTTCGGCAGCAATTGTAATTGCCCAGTTATACCAATAGTTCCAGCCCAGAGCAAAACCTAAAGCAGGATCGACAAATTTTGTCGCATACGTACTAAATGAACCAGATGTTGGCATGAAAGCTGCCATTTCTCCTAGAGATGTCATTAAGAAGTACACCATAATCCCAATTAAGGCATAAGCAAGAATCGCACCACCAGGACCTGCTTGGGCAATTGCCCCACCTGATGCTAAAAATAACCCTGTACCGTTTGTTCCGCCTAGCGAAATCATCGTAACGTGACGACTTTTTAGCCCTCTTTTCAGTTGATTTTTATTTCCGAGCTGGTCTATTTTTATTTCACTCATGATAATTCTCCTTTGATTTTCCGTTGATAAGGTGTATAAATTGAAAAACCGTCACAAGTTTTGCGACGGTTATTTAAACACCCCATCAAACTCGAAAGATAGCTCAACACATGCTCACACATGTGACAGTTCTGTTCCTTATCGAAAACAGCCCCAGCATTATTTTAGATGAGTAAAATAACACTTCGGCAACCATTCCTTTCATATAGCTTCACTGATGCTCTCCATCTCTGCTATATTACTTTTAATGTTTGCGACCTCTACCTCATTTAGCATGAGGTAATTACCTATTAAATTAAATAACGATTCATACTCTAACATAACATTTTTTTGATAGCAATAGATTAGTACTATTCTGTTTTTTTTGACTATTCGTTTAATTATTAGTACCTGATACAATGGGAATATTACCCAAAATGAGTACTAAAACGGACCCTGAAAAGCGTACTTATCA
>JAZUES010000031.1:0-6342 GCA_045640265.1 Solibacillus sp. | reverse complement strand
AAAAGATGGTTTGATATACTTTTTTGATTATTACAATTTTATTGCTAATAGAATGAGTGTATTAAACTGGTATAAATTAAATACAGAAACAAATGACTTTTGGTTTATTGGATGGGATTACAATGTTACAAAACGTTTAGGTTATATATACCCGACAAATGTAAATACAGCGTTCTATTGGTTTGCACCACGAAATCAAAGTTATACGCACACAGAGGAAAGTTATACATCACTTACTAACTGGATGACATACTATAGTAATGGGCAAGACTGGGATTATGCATTTGAGCAGTATTTAGCCCCTTGTACCATTGACGAATGGAACGAATACAATAGTGTATGCGGTTTATATTTTAGAACGGATAAATTATATAAACCTATTATTAATAAAAATGCTGTTTTTGGTTTTACAGATGATTTGACTGCATACAGCGATATTGATAATTATACCTACGATAAAGGTAATAAACACGACGTACCCGACAAACCACCGATTGACGATAGTGACAAAATAAATCCTGTCGATTACAGAGTTACAAATGAAATAGGTGGTTTTACAACTTATTACAGAGTAAGTAGAGCACAGTTAGCACAGATAATAACAAAGATAAATACAGCTACAGATTTACCAGAGGGTTATCAGTTTTTACCGCATATAGTGTCAGTCAGACAATACCCGTTTAGCGTCACACAATATGTTCATGGAAACCCGAAAAATATTGTGATAGGTGGTTATGACACTGGTATTTCTGGTTATGATTTGGATAGTACACAAATGGCGATTCAGACAATAGCAACAATAAAAGTACCATCAAAGTTCGGTTCGTTTCTGGATAAATCACCATATACTCAGATATCGCTATACATTCCGTTCTGTAACTGGGTGGATTTACCTGATATCGTGGTAGGAAGAACAATAACTGTTGAACTTGCACATGATGTTGTGAATGGTGGATGTATTGGTATAGTTAAATTACAAGGAATGCCTATAGTGCAAGTTGCGGGAAAAATGGGAACGGATATTTCAATATCTGCAACTGAAAATGGACTGAAACAGGCGGCTTTAACACAGGCGGCTTTTAATGTTGGTGGTGGTATTTTAAGTACTGGTTTTGCTCTGGCGACTGGTAATGCTGTAGGAGTTTTCTCTGGCATCATGTCAACTGCTAGTTCGCTATCACAGGGTAATATAGCGAACAATTCAAACTATACCCATCAGATTGGTTCAACTGGTGATAAGTCGAACGACCATATTAGTACTAAATGTTATCTAAGAATCAGTTTCCCTGTTACAGATATACCAGATAATTTCGCCCACACATATGGATATATGTGTAACCAGAAACATAAGATAAATGAATGTAGCGGCTTTACTGTATGTGATAAAGTTGACTTGACAGGAATCACGGCAACCGAAAACGAAAAAACAAGATTGAAAAACATACTTGAAACGGGATTTTATTGTTGATTAATTTTCTATAGCGGCTAGCTTGTGTTAGCCGCTATAATATAAAAAGGAGTAATGTATATGACTAAGTTTGATAAATTTACTTGCGAATATGCTTTAAACCATACAGTAAATGAAACTATCACAATGCTTTACAATCATGCGCTTTATATTGATTACTGCAAATTTGATAAAAGTGCAACGTCAATAAAAGCTGATGATAAAAAGCTTATGCATATAAACGCATTGATAAAGTTTTTAAAACTTTGGGGCAAAAATCACGAATACTGTACAGAATTAAGGAGTGTGTATTTTAATGATTGACTGGAAACGAATTGTAAAAGTAGCAAAAGAATTAAAAGTATACCCTAAGGATTGTTATAATCCTTTGTATTTGCCTTTTGATTCTTGTTCATGGTTTGATTTACTGTCAGAACGTTCACTGGGTAAAACAACATCATTTTTACTTGTCGCTATGATTGCTAATCGTGAATTCGGAACGGTTGCCGAATATGTAAGACTGACAAAGGAAATGGTAAAACCCAAAAAGTTGTCTGAATTGTTTTCAGTTATTAGACAGTTTGGTTATATTGAAATAATCACCGAAAACAAATGGAATGATGTCATGTACTTTGGCGGTTTCTGGCGATATATTCTGCGCGATGAAAACGGAAACATAACAGAAAAAAGCAACAAGCCGCTTATGCATGTATATGATTTAAACAGCACAAATGACTTGAAATCAGCCTATAACAATCCAGATGGTGACATCATTATTGTTGATGAATTCATTGACAATCAGACACCGTATAACGATTTTTTCTTTTACTTGTGTGATTCAATGTCAACAATATTCAGAAAACGTTTAGGCTGTAAAGTGTTCTTACTAGCTAATACAATTGATTCGCGTTCGGTCTGGTTCACTGAACAAGGTATAATGTCTGATGTTTCACGAATGAAAATAGGAGATAGAAAAATCTGTCAGCGTGATAACATGACGCCTGTATATTTTGAAATTGTGGCAAACTCTCATAATTCTGCAAAGGCAAAGTTTATTGATAGTTATTTTAATTTTAGAAATCCGAAGTTAAATAGCATTACGGGAACTGACACGTGGAGTTATTCACAATATCCGATTTTTGAACGTTCTTGTGTAGACGCTGACGGTTTGCGACGCAGATACAATGTTAATACACATTTAACATTTTATATTCTACATAATGGCTTTTACTTACAGTGTCAGTTAGTTGTGCATGAAGTTTATGGTGTATGTGTATTATGTCGTACATGGAATGTCGAACCGCACCATGATGATATAATCTTAGTGCGTGGAACACCAGACAAGGAGTATTTGCACAACTTTAAAGAATACAAAATCATTTTTAAAAAATGTTTCTGTGAATTGTGGGATTCTTCAAAATGGTATTTCCGTGATAATTCAACAGCTATGACATTTATGTCATTCGTGAATGATAAATAAAAATAAGCCGCCAGAAATGGCGGCTTTTTGTTTTAAAAGTGTCTGTGTAATTTTGCAAGTAATGTTTTAAACGTTGGTGACAGTGTAAGTTTGAATGGTATTTCGACAAGGCTTGTGCCGCTGTATTCAAACATAGTTTCGGTGTTACCGTCGCTATCTGTTATTACATTTTCGTATGGAGTGTCTTTGTACTTTGCAGTTAGCTTCATGGATTCAAGTGCGGATATTTCCATGTTATCAGTGAATTTATCAAACGCGGTTTCATCTTTATACGGAAACGCTTTTTTGGGTAATCCTGCGATAGTGCATTTTACATGGTTTTTTCCATCCATTTTAATATAACGTTTTGCGCCCAACGTTTTAAATACTACGGGTTCGTCAAAATCCCATGCTCCCAAATCAGCGAAACAATCATGTAGTTTCATCCTCTTGTTCATTTCATACATTGAATTATTCCATTCGCTTATGACTTCAGCCGCTAATTCTATATTTTTGATATATAAACTATCTGTATCATAATATATAACATCCGCGCCAGTTTGTTCAATATTCCACATATTAATACACAAGTTGCGTCTTGCGTAACTGGTTACATATACACCCCAGAAACAATTTAATACAGCTTGTGATTTGATTTTATAATAGTCATCGCCGCTGTCGGTGACATAACCGTTAGTTTCATTCCATGTTATAGAATCACGGACAAGACGCTGAACACATAGACCGTAATAACAATTGAACATTGCTTTGTTTTTGAAATATTCGGGTGTATCATTTAAACCTTGTGCTTTTAATTCGGCTTTTTGTTGCCCATTGTGTAACATATTTTTCAGAACGTAATCTGGCAAACGGTCGCCGACTTTGCAAATAAATGCACTTGTGATTCTGTAATTTTTATTCCATTTATAAAACTTTGATATGTATTCATAGTCAATGTTATTCAGCATGATTGTGATACTGTCAGCATACATAACGCGCCCGTTATCCTCAATTACGTTTTCGGACTTTATGCATTTTGATGTACTTATTAATGAATGACTTGTTGTTGCTTCAACGTTCTTTAGTGTTACTGTACAGTACCAAAACTTATTCCTGTTTAATTGTTCGAATGTGTTTAATTTGGTTTTGGTGAATGCTCCCATAGGGTAAAGTTCGTGTGTCATGACAGCAGGGTAACTGGATGTAAAATCTATCCCTGTTATCCCATCAATTATTTTTCCGTCTTTTAATATCCCGATTGTTTCACCTACAAAATCATGGTTAGCATGAGTTATTCCACCGCTATACAGCCAGTTCATTACACGGTTATATTCGTATAGTGATTTTGGGAACATTGATTTAATCGCGCCTGTTTCGTAAAATTCGCTGTTTTTGTAATCGGCTTTAACGCGGTTGCGAACTATGCCAGTTTGGGTGTATGGTAGATATTCGCCCTTGTCAACAAGGGATTCAAGTAAATATTCGTAATATTCGTTACAGATAAAGACATCGTTTGCGCAATAATCAATAATATCTGATATGTTTGTTTGACTGTTGCGGATAGATGAATATTCCATTTCAAGTTTTTGCGTTTTGCAGTAGTTCTTTGCGGTGTTACGTAAGTTTAAGCCGCTGACACGTAATGTATCGCGGAATTCTACGCAGTACGTGCCAGATTCATTGACAAGTCTTACGAAAATGGGGTGACGGGGTGAATCTGCAAATACGTCTAACGTTGCTTTATCTTTAAAGTGTTTCGCCAGACGTGGCAACATGAATGACATTTCATACCCCAGATTTGCAATCCAGATGATATTTGTTTTGTTTGTTTCATTACCGTCTGTGTATATTTGTTCTATAGCTTTCAGTATGTCATCCCATTTTCTAAAGATGTAACAAGTATCGTTTACTGCTAGCTGACCAACATACATAAATGTACATTCAGTCTGACGGTTTAAAGTTGTTTCAATGTCGAAGCTGTAACCAGTTCTACTTATTGTTGTTTCACTTTTGCCGCGAAGTTCTTTGAACACTCCGCGGCTGTTGTCAATGCTAAAAAAGTTACCGTTTAGGATTTGTTTTGTATGGGTGTTAGCGTTCATGTATTACCACTCCTTTTTATGCTTGAACTGGTTGTAATAATCCCAGTCGATGTTTTTACCGAAGTGACCATGTGTGTAAGACCATTCGCCGCTGTTGATTTTTGACGCGGTTTCGTCAAATGACCTTAGTGCGTCTTCGTAATTTTCGAAAAATTCGCCAGTTTCGATATTGATATGACCGTGTTCATGGGGAATTATTATGTCTTCGGCGAATATTTCGCGAATGTTGTTATCGAATGTATGTGGATTATTATGAAAACTTGTTGATGATTTCGGTGTTATGTTTAAGTCTGGTTCGCTGTCGTCGTATATTTCTATTGGTTCATCGTCGTCTTCGGCATACATAGCTTCGTAATATAACGCGGATTCGTTAGACATGTAGCTTAATTCATTTGGTGTAAGTCCTAGCTTCTTAGCGGCTTTTTTGTAGTTTTCGAAAGTCTTGTGGCTTTTGGATTTTGCGATTTTTCTATACTGTTTGTCGCCATTCAGTTCTGCGGCTTTTGCTATTTCTTTTGCACCACGCTTCGCTTGTGGAACACCATTTACATACTTTATCTGATTATGTGATAACTTTGCGGCTTCGGTTACAAGCTGTTTGTACGATGGTGAGTTCATTGCGTTAGCTTTTGCGAATTTCATTATCTGCTTGTTTAGGCGGTTTAGTTCATTGTCAAGTGCATATTCGGCTGTACCTTTTATCCAGTGTTTACCGTCGTAGTGTTCGTGTTGGAATTTCATATCATCAGTCCCTTCTTAAATGTGCGTTCTAGTGCGTGCAGTTCGTTCATTACTTCATATTCGGCTTGTGTTGGGCAACATGTTGCATAACAGTCTGGGCAAGGGCAGTTGTAACAATTCTTTGGTGATTCCTCTAATAATCTACAATGTACTACACTGATTTTATCCTTATAAAGAAATGGGTATGGGGTTATGTCGTTATATTTAGTTTTCATGGTTTATCCTTCCTTTGTTAATCGTCATTTTCGTTTAATAAGTCGCAGTTAAATATTTCATCGAATATTTTTTCTAATTCTAATACTTCTAATTCAGTCATTTTTATTCACTCCTTTGGTTGGCGTTTTATTTTAGCAAAGTCACTAACCAAACCCCTTAACCACGTAGCGTTTTTGTTTTACTTTGTACGCTAATCATAACGCTTACTCCCTATCTTTCGTGACTTTTCCATTTCAGGCTTTCGTCTTTCAGCGTCTTGTTTGTATGTCGTGTTCTTTGCTGTTATTAGTATAGCACTATTTTTGGGTTCTGTCAATAATTTAGGTTGAATTATTTGTTGTGATATTGTACAAATATTTAGAAAAAATTTTGACGTG
>JAZUES010000030.1:0-1579 GCA_045640265.1 Solibacillus sp. | reverse complement strand
TCTAAAATTAAAAAGACACGTTCAGCGCCAGCTAATGCTGATAAGACGGTATTAAATTGGTTTGCTAAATCATTCAATGGACGTGTAAATTGACGGGCATATTCTGTGAAAATGACAATCGTACCAATTGAAATATGTCCGTGATAGGCAAGTAAACCACCAACAAAAGCCACGATTGCAAAACTTAAGCTATTTAATGTATTCATCACTTTTGGGATGAACCCTGAATACGTTAATGACCAGAATCCCGCCGTACGAATACGTTTATTTTTTTCTTCAAATTGGCGTAGCATTTCATTTTCTTGAGAGAATGCTTTGACGACATGCTGGCCTGTAATCGATTCTTCAATTAAACCATTCATTTCACCAATGGCAGCTTGTTGTTCTTTAAATAACAGACTTGTACGCTTCGTAATCCAGCGCATCCCGTAAAACATAAGTGGCACAATGATCATTGTAATTAGTGTTAGAGTTGGGCTTAAAAACAGCATGACACCAATTGTTCCTGTTAACGTTAAAATACTAGAAACGACTTGAATGAACGCACTGTTTAATGTAGAACTGATTGTTTCAATGTCATTTGTTGCGCGGCTCATTAATTCGCCGTGTTTTCGTTTATCAAAAAAGCGTAGCGGTAATTTAAAGAAATGCGCATATAGGCTTGTACGAATGCGTAAAACGGTTTGCTGCGCGATGCTAACCATCCAAAAGTTTTGGAAGTAGCTTGCTATTCCGTATAAGAAATAGACGCCTACTAGTATATAAAGCCAAGTATCAAGCTCACTAAAAGTGCCACCTTCAATAAATTTATCAAGCAGGCGACCAATCATAAAAGGTCCGATTAATGCTAGCGCAGAACTTGCAACAACGAGCAGTAATACAACAACTAATAACGCTTTTTGTTCGGCAACAAAGTCTAAGATGCGTTTTAACGTAAATTTCCAGTTTTCAGCGCGTGCCCCTTTTTTCTTTTTGCCACTTGCATTTTTTATTTGTTCTTTTGTAATGAGGGGTTCGTAGTCAAAAATTTTCATGATATCTGTACCTCCTGTTGTGAAGCGACAATTTGTTGGTACAGCTCATTTGTTTGTAACAATTCATCATGTGTACCGAAGCCATGAATTTTACCTTCATCAATTAATAAAATACGGTTTGCTGTTTTGGCTGTGTGAATTTTTTGTGTGACGACAAGCATCGTCATTTGTTCAGCGTCTAAGGATTCCCAAAGGCGTTTTTCTGTTGCTACATCAAGTGCGGAGGTGCTGTCATCTAAAATGAGCAGTGATGATTTTTTTAACAGGGCACGTGCAATGGCTAAACGCTGCTTTTGACCACCCGATAAATTGACACCTTTTTGTCCAATCATTGTTTCATAACCAAAATCAAAAGCTTCAATGGCATGATGAATTTGCGCTTTTTCCGTTGCTTCTATCATCATTTCCAAAGTAGCGTCTTTTTGCCCCCAACGTAAATTGTCCAAAATTGTCCCAGAGAAAAGGAGGGATTGCTGTGGTACATAGGCGATTGAATTACGTAACTGTTGAAGCGGAATCTCTTTAATATTCGTTTCATTAATATA
>JAZUES010000029.1:0-30819 GCA_045640265.1 Solibacillus sp. | reverse complement strand
ATGAAAGTTTCCTAATGCTAATGCATATACCAAAAGATTACATAGCACTTAGCAATCTAAAAAAGATATATATTATGCACTAATGCTATATTTTAATTAAAAAGTAGGACCAATTCTCCATATACCGAAGTCATGCTGCATCAATATTTCTGCCTTCGTTAATTTGCCCGATGCTACTTTGCCAATTTCCTCTAAAATTTGTTCGCCTACCTGCTCAATCGTTTCTTTTCCCTCAATAATTGTGCCACCATTGACGTCCATATTTTCACTCATACGTTCGAAAATACCCGTATTTGTTGTAATTTTGATGACCGGTGCAATCGGCGAACCTGTTGGCGTACCACGACCTGTTGTAAATAGTACAACTTGTGCGCCACCCGCCACCATACCTGTGAGCTGCTCTATATCATGTCCCGGTGTATCCATCCACACAAGTCCTTTTTCTGTTGGACGTTCTGCGTAATTAATCAGTTCATTCAACTGACTCTTCCCTGCTTTGTTCGCAGCACCAAGCGATTTTTCCTCCAACGAGCTCAAACCACCTTTGATATTTCCAGGACTTGGATTTCCAGTACGAATGTCAACACCCATCATAATAGAGCGTTGTTCCATTGCACCAATCACTTCATAGACACGCTTCGCTACATATTCATCCTTTGCGCGGTTTGCTAATAAATGTTCCGCACCGATAAGCTCAGTAGTTTCCGCTAGAATCGATGTACCACCGTACTCTACAATTTTATCACTCACATAACCTACTGCTGGATTAGCAGATAAACCGGAGCATGCATCAGAGCCGCCGCACTCTGTCCCAATAATAAGCTCACTAAAGTCGCACCACTCGCGCATCACTTCAGAAGCCTCCTGCACTAATTTCACAGCTAATTTGGCGCCCTGTGCGATTGCGTCCAACGTACCACCCTCATCTTGAATTGATACTACTTCCACAGGCTTCCCTGAGGTTGCAATTTCCTTTGCTACATTGCGTGCCTGATGCGTTTCACAGCCTAAACCTAGCACCACCACACCGTACACATTCGGGTTTAAACCCAATCCTACATACGTGCGAAACGTTTGCTCATAATCAATACCTACCTGTGCACAGCCATGCTGATGAACGAAGCTTACTGTGCCATGTACAAGCTCTGTAATTTGTTTAGCAGCCTTTGTTGCACAAGTAATCGTTGGTAAAATTAAGACATGATTACGCACGCCTACTTTTCCATCATGACGACGATAGCCTAAAAATTTTCCCGTTTCTACAATCACTACTTATCCCCTCTTCCTCTCGTACCTTCAAGGTTATGCACATGTACATGCTCACCTGGTGTAATATTCGTTAAGGCGCGACCAATGATCTCACCATATTTAATAATATTTTCACCAGCTTCAATCGGGTTAATTGCAAACTTATGTCCAAACTGAATCGGCTGACTCAGGCTTACTATTACAGGATTACCATCAATCTTAATCTGTAATTTATCTGTCTGTGGAATATGCTCCAATGCCGTTGCTACATTATCCTTGGCTGTTAACACGATACTGCGATACATAAAGTTAAAGTCTTCCCCCCTTATCTTTCTTACGCTAAGACGTTGATAAGCTTACCTAATTTTTCAATTTCTATGACCACCTCATCGCCTGCCTTTAAATACTGACGTTGATTTTTTGGATAGCCCATAATGACTCCCTCAGGCGTACCCGTTAAAATAATGTCACCAATGTTTAACGTAATGTATTGCGAAATATAAGAAACAATTTCATAGCATTTGAAAATCATGTCAGCTGTATTAGAATTTTGGCGTAGCTCCCCGTTCAAATATGTCTTAATCGATAAATCATTTGGATTACCTACTTCATCCGCTGTAACCACATATGGACCTATTGGACAAAACTGATCCAATGCTTTCCCTAGTAGCCATTGCCCTGTTCTAAATTGTAAATCACGCGATGATAGATCATTCGCTGTGCAAAAGCCAAACACATAATCTATCGCGCTTTCAACGGATACATTTTTAGCCTCTTTACCAATAACGATAGCTAACTCTGCTTCATAATCGTTTTCCAATGAATCTTTTGGTAACTTTATTGTTTCTAAATGCCCAGCTAGCGAATTACTGAATTTATTAAATAGTACGGGATACATTGGAATCGGCATGTTTGATTCTTCGGCATGCTTTTTATAATTTAAGCCAACGCAAATAATTTTGTTTGGCTGTTGTATCGGAGGAGCAAATTTTAGCCCTTCCTCATCTACTAAATAACGTTCATCCTGACGATTCTTCTCAACAATCTTTTTAACACGCTCCAATACAGTTGTATCAGCCAAAATTTGCTCCATTGAAAAAGCGTGAAAACTGTGATCGACTGTGTACTTTGAAAGAGCAAAAATTTTTTCATCTAATTTCACGCCAGTCATTACATTATTTTCTTCAATATAGTTTACAAATTTCATGTACACACCTCGGTATATTTTTTACTACAATTAACGACCTAACCATCCACCATCTACAGGAATTGTAATACCGTTCACATAGTCTGAAGCACTAGAGGCTAAAAAGATTGTCGCACCAACTAAATCAATTGGTTTACCCCAACGTTGTGCTGGTATGCGATCTAAAATTTGCTGATTGCGCACATTGTCTTGAATCAATGCTTCATTCATATCTGTCGCTATATACCCAGGCGCGATGCAATTAATATTGATGCCTTTACTCGCCCATTCATTAGATAGTGTCTTCGTGAAGTTATGCACTGCCGCCTTTGCTGCAGCATACGCAGCGATTCGCAAGCCACCCTGAAAAGAAATAACCGAAGCTGTATTAATAATTTTTCCATAGCCTCGCTTAATCATTTCATTACCAAATAACTGACATAGATTGAAGACAGCAGTACTATTAATTTCATTCACTTCATCCCATTGCTCTAAAGGAAAGATTTCTGCATCATAGCGTCTTTGAACACCAGCATTATTTACTAAAATATCGAAATGTCCATATTTGTTCGTAACATCATGTAACAGCTGAATACGCTGCGTACGGTCTCCTATGTCACAGGCTACAAAATAAGCTTCGCCCCCATTTTTCTGAATTTCTGCTAATGCATCATCTGCCTCCTTGCGCGCGACAATAATAACTTTCGCTCCAGCTGTTGCAAGGCCAATCGAAATAGCCTTTCCAATTCCACGATTTCCCCCTGTTACAAGTGCCGTTTTTCCTTTTAGTGAAAATAGCTCCATCATTTACGCATTCTCCTCAGTTAAAAATTGATAGCTTTCATCTGACAAATCAATACCATGTTCAAATGATTTCTTTGCTTTTTCATATGAATGTTCACCCGGCAATAATACTCCCTCTACACCATTTAATGGTGGGCAACTATGTATTTCCTCTCGCATGCTACGAACTGCCGCTAAAAAGGCATCTTTGCCAATAAAGAATGCAGGATTTATTGCAATAAAAAATTGACCTAAATTGCGTGGCTGCTTCGCATCTCGATACATTGGCTCTACATTTCTACCATAATTTGCACCAGCTAAAATGCCTGCTAACACATCAACTAATATCGAAAGACCAAAACCTTTTGCGCCACTCATTGGAAATAGTGCGTGTACAGCGTGCGGATCATCTGTAGCATTGCCATCGCTATCAATACCCCAGTTTAATGGGATTTTCCGATTTGCTTCTCGTGCAAGCATGACTTTACCGAAAGCGACTTCACTCGTAGACATATCGAGAACAATCGGAGGCCCATCACCTGTTGGACTTCCAAAGGCTATTGGATTGGCACCTAGAAACGGCTCCTTGCCGCCAAATGGAGCAACTAACGCATCCGCCTGTGTAAAAAGCAAACCAATCATATTTTGCTTCGCTGCCTGATGCGCATAATACCCTACCGCACCAGAATGTGACGTGTGATTAACAATTACTACACCAATACCGCTCTGCTCAGCCGTTACAATTGCCTTTTCCATTGCCTTATATGCGATGAAATGTCCTAAGCCATGATTGCCGTCTAATTTAGAGATAACTGGCCCCACCTGTTCAAATGATATCTCAGGATTAGCCTTAATACTGCCCTGCTGAATACGATTGATATAATGTGGCAAACGCGAGATACCATGTGAGCGTATGTCCCGTTCATCTGCGTATGCTAACACATCTGCCACGATTTTTGCGGCAGCCTGTGGTACATCAACGCTTGTTAGTTTTTCTTCAATCAGTATACGCAATTGCTCAGTTGTCACATTTTTCATACAAAACCTCGTCCTTTCAAAAGCAAATTATATATTTATAATCCGTGAGAAAAAAGCGTTCCCCACGGATTATCTTTTTTTAATACACACTAAACGATGATATACTTCGGTTGATGTCCATGTAACTTATCTACTACATTTCGCGCTGTCTTTGTACGTAGTTCCTCGATTGCCTCTACAGAATAAAACGCGCTATGTGGCGTAATATATACATTTGGGAAAGCAAGTAGCGGATGATTTGCAAGCATTGGCTCTTCTTCAACAACATCTAAAGCTGCCCCTACAATTTTGTTTGACTGCAAACCTTCAACCAATGCATCCGTATCAATAATGCCTCCACGTGCTGTATTAATAATAAATACGCCATCCTTTAATAACTTGAGCGTCTCCCTATTAATTAAATGATGCGTTTCTTTAGTTAAAGGCACATGTAACGAAATAATATCCGCCCTTGATAAAGCTTCCTCTAGTTCTACTTTTTCAACGTTGTATTTCGCCATTTCTTCATCACTGACAAACGGATCGTAGCCAATAAGCTTCAATCCATAAGGCTGTAATTTTTCAATGACACGACGAGGTATGCGCCCAAAGCCGAAAATGGCAAATACGCGATCTTTAAATCGATAAATCGGTGTCCCTACAGCGTAATTCCATGTACCAGACTTCACTGCATTATTCAGTTCAACAATTTTACGTGTCCACGCCATAAATAATGCAACCGTATGATTTGATACTTCCTCCACGCCATAGTCTGGTACGTTACATACCGTAATACCAAGCTCCTTAGCAGCATCTAAGTCAATCGTATCAACACCTACACCATAACGAGAGATGACTTTACAATTTTTTAAATTTTCCAATACTTTTCTCGAAAGTGGTGCGTATTGATTGATGATTCCATCTGCATCTTTGCATGTCTCAATAACTTCTTCCTCTGTTTGGCATTGTACCTTTACAAACTCGATATCTAAGCCGCTTTCCTCAAACACTGCCTCCTCATACTGAAGCTGTCCAAATTCAAAATCCGTCACAACAACTTTAAAAGACATTTTCTTCACTCCCCACTTTCGCAATTCCTAAGTCTTTTACGCCTAAATCAGACGTAACGGCCTCTGGATAATAGCGCTTAATCATATCTACACCAATTGCTGCACGTCTTACACGTTCACGTACAAGAGAAAGATTTGTCGATTCCCATTGCTTACCTGAAGGATAAACATCTGGATGATTGCGCAAGCCAAACTTAATATAAACTGGTGAAAGTACACGAATAATTTCAGGAATTTCATAGTAGCGTAAAAACCCACCAAAGTTATCTGGTACTTCAATGTAAATATCAATAGGAATATCAATTGTCTTACGAATAGCTGCAAGTTTTGCCAACGTCAGAGATGAAGGAACGTTATATGTATCTGCACCTAGATCCTCCATAATTTTTACTGAAACAGGATTACATGCACCCATCTGTACAGATACCTTCACAACAAAATCCTTCGGTAAAATGTTTTCTTCCTTCATTTGTTTCGTTAAGTAAAGCAAACCTTCATCCGCTACTAAAGCGCCACGCAAACCAAGCTCTGCGCCGCGCTTTAAGTCTTCCATTGCATAATACAGTTGGTCTGCTCCTTCGTGACGCAATGCTTGTGATTTACCAGCTGCCGTTAATGGCCCTGCACTAATGTCCCATGTACCACGGGGACCTACAAATAGGCTAAGTTCCATCCCGCGCTCGGCTGTAAGTTCACACATTTCCTTAATTTCATGGTCTGTCAACAACATAATCCCACTACCCTGTGACACACGGTGAATAACTAAGCCGTATTCATCAATTGCTTTCAGTGTTTCTTTTAAAGCAACAGGACCTTCCACACTTGGCAACTCAATTCGATATTGTGCGCCGTCAGGAAAGAGTTTATCTGAGCTAGGTAAATCCGTTAAATCTGTTGTAGGATATCCAAGTTTTTTTAGTAACTCTTTATTTTCCATTGTTCACACCATCCAGTACGTTGTATTTCAAAAGCAAGTTCTCTATTTTGCTTCTTAAAGCTACCTCAGTATTTATAAAAGGTTTGCGAATACCAATAGGCTCATCAGGGAATAAACGAGCGTGGATTCCCTCCTTCATCGTTAGATAAAAGGAAGGATGCCAGCTGTATATATCCATAAGATTTGATAATATAAAATGCCATTCTGATATTTGCTCATAATCTTTTTGTTCAATTGCTTCATAAAGTGCAACAGATGCTTCAGGGAAAAATACAGATGTCCCGTTAATACTGCCCTTTGCACCAAATAACTTTGCTTCAAATAAATGAGCATCGAATGCACTAAATACGGCAAAATCTTGATTAATAGCGTGCACCTCACGAAGGACCTCTTTGATACGATCAATCGATGCAACTGTTTCTTTAATGCCCTTCACATTTGGAACTGTTTGTATGAGCTTTTTAATGATCGAAATGGGAATCATTTGCCCTGTTATCTGCGGAATGTTGTATAAATACACATCAATTGATACGGCTGAGGCTACCTCAAAAAAATAACTATAGAGTTGCTCGTCCGTCAACTTCCAGTAATAAGGATTTACAATTAACACACCATCGTAACCTTGTTGCGCGGCATATTGTGTAAGCTCAATCGTATCCTCTAATACTGTGCCGCCTGTTCCAGCTAATAGTGGTACGCGCTTATTAACATAAGTAGCCACTTCCTTTAAATATTGCTTTTTTTCCTCTAATGAAAAATGAGGAAATTCGCCGGAGCTACCTAATATCAATAACCCATGAACACCCTTTTCAATCAAGAAATCAAACATTGCAAAGTTTTTTTGTAAATCAATATTTCCCTCATGATCTAATAATGTGACAACTGGTGGAATAATACCATGCATCTCATCAACCCCTAATTATTCGCTTTTAATAAAGATTGTTTTCGATGTTGTGTAAAATTCTTTCGCAGCCTCACCTTGTTCACGACTACCTGAGCTAGAATTTTTCATACCGCCAAATGGTGCCTGGAACTCTACTCCTGCGCTTTCTGCATTAACACGTACTAGTCCGGCCTCCATATTTTCAATAAAGTTTAGAGCTGCACCAATATTTGTTGTATAAATAGATGCGCTTAAGCCGTACTCTACGTCATTTGCAATATCGATGGACTTTTCTACAGAATCTACTTTAATTAATGCAATAACTGGCCCGAAAATTTCCTCTTGCGCAAGACGCATGCTTGATGTAACATTTTCAAAAATTGTCGGCTCTACATAAAAGCCTGGTAACGCTTCAGATTGTAGCGATTGGCCACCAAAAATTACTTCTGCGCCCTCCTCTTTACCGATATTGATATAATCTAATACTGTGTTGTATTGACTTTCACTAGCGCATGGGCCCATCCAAATACCGTCCTGTAAACCGTCACCCACTGTAATTTTTTGTGCCTCTTCTAGTAATAACATTTTAAATTCATCATAAATAGCTGACTGTACAATAACGCGGCTTGAAGCTGTACACTTTTGACCTGTTGATTTAAATGCACCACTTAATACAGCTGCTACCGCTGACGGAATGTTCGCATCATTTAATACGATGACAGGATTTTTACCTCCCATTTCAAGCTGACATTTGATATTACTTTCGCCTGCTATTTTGCCAATCATACGACCTGTTGAAGAAGAGCCTGTGAATGTAATACCATTCAAAAGCTTACTTTGAATAATCGTATTTCCTACAACAGAACCACTACCTGTTACAAAGTTGAATACGCCCTTTGGTAATCCAGCTTCAACAAAGCATTTAGCTACTTTTGCCGCCGTTACTGCTGCTTCAGATGCTGGCTTAAATACAATCGTATTACCATACACTAATGCAGGTGCAATCTTCCAAATTGGAATTGCTACTGGGAAGTTCCATGGTGTTATAACGCCTACAACGCCTAATGGATAGCGCTTTGTAAACATTAAAGCATCATTATCTGATGCAGGAATCACATCACCGTTACTGCGGCTACCTTCTGATGCATAGTAGCGTAAAATCGCAATGCCGCGCTGTGTCTCCCCAATTGCTTCTGGCAGTGTTTTCCCCATTTCCTCTGTTAATGTCTTGGCAATATCCTCTGTATTTTCCTCCAAAATATTAGCTACCTTAAAAAGCAATTGCCCCCGTTGGAATTGACCGAGTTTACGCCATTCTGCCTTTGCCTCATGTGCCGCTAAAATGGCCTGCTCCGTTTCTTTTTCTGTTGAGCTTTGAACTTGACCCATTATCTCTTTATTTGCGGGATTAATACTAGCGATATATTTACCAGAAGTAGAAGTTACCCATCTACCATTAATGTAATTTTTAAAAATTTCAGTTTGCACTTGTACCATAAAAAGACCTCCTTAATTTTGATCTACATAATTTACTAATGTACCAATTTTACTGCTTGAAATTTCGATTTTATCGCCTTTTAAAAGCGTAAAATCATTTCCTGGAACAACACACGTACCCGTCATAAGAGCCGTGCCAGGTAAAATATCATTTTCATAAACTAAATAGTGTACAAGTTCTTCTAATTTACGCTTCAACTGATTTACATAGGCCGAGCCCTCAAACATCACTTGTTCATTACGGTAAATTTTGCAGTTAATATCAATTGAATACGGATCATCAATTGCTTCAGGTAATAAAATAGCTGGACCAATCGAACATGATTTTTTCCATACTTTTGCTTGCGGTAAGTAAAGTGGATTTTCGCCTTCGATATCACGACAGCTCATATCATTACCAAGTGTATAGCCGATAATTTCCTCGCCCTCTCCGACAATTAATGTAAGCTCCGGCTCCGGAATTTGCCATTGCGAATCATTACGGATAAATACGGCGTCTTGTGGACCAACAGTTCGGCGTGCAGTTGCCTTCATAAAGATTTCTGGGCGTTCAGCATCATACACCTTGTCATAAAACGTCTCTTGCTGTGTTTCTTGTCCTCTTGTTGCTTCGTAGTTACGTGCTTCTCGACTTTTTAAATATGTTACACCTGATGCCCAAACCTCATCTGGCACGATTGGCAATGTAAGGTTCAGGCTGTTAATATCTTCAGCTAAAGGCTCAATTCCAAGTTCTTGAATGTATTGCTGTGCACTACGGTTGCTATTTTTCAGGTCGTAATAAAATTCCACATAATTCGTTACCGGAATTGGGTACACCTTTTCTTCACCTGTAACTAATGCAGCTTGAATCGCTTCATTTTTGTCATAACGTATAAATTTCATTATTGACTCTCCATTCTTATCCTCGTAAATAGCCTAACTCGTTCGAAATTTCTTCTGCACAATGTGTTAGGTTTTTTATAACGAGTTTTTCTTTTTGTTTTGAGAACTTTATTTTTGGTGTAGATACACTGACGGCTGCAATAACTTGCTGTGTATAGTCGTAGATAGGCATCGCCACACAAATAATCCCTACTTCATTTTCTTCATTATCATAGCCATATCCACGTTCTCTTACAGCCTCTAGCTCCTGCATTAGAATCTCTTTATCCATAATCGTATTTTTCGTGAACTGTTGAAATTTGTACTGATTAAATAGCTGGTTGAACTTTTCATTTGGCAAAAAGGCTGTTAATACCTTCCCTACTGCACTGGAATGCAAATTCACGGTTTTACCGATTTTTGAATAAATAACAAGTGAATTATTGCCATTAATTTTATCAATATATAATGCTTGTTTTCCTACTAAAATAACAAGATGAACAGTTTCATTAACAATACTGTTGAGCTTCTTTAAATGCTTGGCCGCAACGGATTTTATATCTAATTGACTTACGAGCATATTGCCGCGCTCATACAATTTCCACCCAAGTAAATAATCAGCCGTATCCTCATTTTGAACAACATAGCCGTATTCCTTTAAAGTTTTTAACAGCGAATGCACGGTACTCTTATTTAAATCTAGTTTAGTGCTAATTTCCTTAATACTAAGACTTTGCTGTGATTCATCAAATAACTCCAAAATTTGTAGAGCTCTCGCTACCGATTGAATGATTGTCATTAAAAACCTTCTCTCAATTGTTCATTCTTTTAAATAGAAGGAACTCTTGTTTTTTAGGCTATCTTCTATTTATACTGGGTCTTTTACTTTATAGAACAACTTATAATTTTCAGTCGCTTCTTCATACACTTGAACTGGTACAACACCCTTTGAAGCATCCGTATGCCCAACCATTCGATTTACTGCCGCAACAAGCTTTTGACGCTTTTTCATTTTTTCTAAGCGTGTTTCAAATACTTCTTTACGATCCAAATCTTCAAATAGGTTTTCCTTATACGTAACAACCTCTTGTAATTGATCTAACAAATCAATACGTTTTTTACGAAGTTGGAGGTGTAAAATATCACCCGTTTTTAAGTAGCCAATACCGCCACCATTCATTGCCTCTGGTGTCATGTGTCCAATTGCTGCACCATATGTTACGCCTGAATAACGACCATCACTAATAATCGTACAAATACGTTTTAGCTGACGGTTGGCATTAATATGTTGCATTGGCGTAAACATTTCCGGCATCCCAAAGGACTCTGGACCTTGACCAGCAATAATAATAGCAATTTTTAAAATCCCTTTATTAACCACTACATCAAATAATGCGTCATACGATAACTCGGCGTATTCGCTATATGAATCTGGCGCATTATATGCAATGCTCTTTAAAATATTTTCGTGTGAATATACTTCTTCCGCCTTCAAATTATTCAATAATTCCGAATCCAAAAGTTGCATATTGGCTTCATCTTCATTGTCGAAAAATAATACAAATGCCATTTTGTCATCAAATTGATTGAGCTGTGACGTAGGCATCCCACTAATTTTTACGACTGCACTTTCGAAGAAGTTACCACGTAAAATATCAACACCACTAAACGATCTTCTTGGTTGACTTAAGATGACCTGGTTATTTGCCACATTTGATGCTGGAAGGTTATCCGAGTAGTTTAAGCGCTCTGCCCACGTCGTCCCAGTAACAGTTAATGCATGAGCATCCATGTTAATGCCATTTTGCAGTAGCTCATAATAAAGTGTCTCCATACCACGTGAATCACCACTACAGCACTGTGTGGCTAGTGAAAAAATATCGCGTCCCTCTGTTAATGAATAGTTAAATAAATCTGGTATTGGTTGGATATTTAAAATTTCCTCTACATCGAATAAAGAGAATTCATACCCTCCATAAATCATTGCAGCCACCATATGGAGCATTAAGTTTGTAGAGCCGCCTGAAGCACTATGAATTCTTACAGCATTACGAATATTGGTGCACATTATTGCCTCTACACCGAACTCTGGTTTATTAATCATTCCTGCTAACGCATCAATCGCCGCATTCACCTGTTGTTGGTTTGGTGGTAAGGTAAGTAGCTCTAATGCAGGGTGTACTAAGCCTAAACCTGCCACTAAATGACGTGAACTATTACCTGTACCGTTAAATGCACACACGCCGCCTTGTGGATCGCACGTTGCAGCTGCAAGGCGCATCTCTAAATACTTATGCTCCTCTTTGGAAATAATATTTTTCTCCAGTGCACGCTCAAATACCCCTTGAAATGATGTATTCGACGAGCATTGCAAAATATAACTCATCGTATCTTTTAAGTCATCGCCAATTTCCTCGTATCCCATAGCCACTGCCTTGTCATACATTTCATTGAGACGAACGATAACATCTTCTGGAATTGTCCCCCCCTTTAACACATGTGCAGGCGCAAATGTTGCAAAGAACGGTGCATCTCCGCGCGACTTTCGTAGTCGATCCAAATGTGCGAGTCCACTCACAACACCTAATGGTTGCTTGTCACAGCCTTGAATAACGAAAGCACCATGATAACTGTGAGCTTCTAGCTGATTAACAATCATTTGCGCCACTGCATTACGGCTTTGCAATGAATAGCTCATACCTTGATTTGATTGTGCAGTCCCGTCACACATAACTGGTGTCGAGAAGTAAAATGGAACACCGCCATTTTGCCAAATACGAATCGCTGCTCTAGAAGAAGTCATATAGTCCATGATGTGCGCAGGATGATCGGCCGAACCGCCAATAATCGCAATACGTGGTGCATTTCTTTCTAAACGCACTACAATTTCCTCTAGTGTCCAGTCTGGCTCGTCACCTTCATATTGAGGTCCTAAAATCTTTTTTGCATTATCTAATAAACCAGCAACTGTTATTGGTTCATTTGCTTTTCCTTGTACATTTATTGAATAAGGATTGACACCATGTTCGATTAACGGAAATACAACCATCTAAAGTCCCCCTAAAATTGTTTTACACAAATACTAAAGATAATATTGGAATAAAGGTAATAACTAACAGAACAATCACCATTACTATAATGAACGGAATAATCGCCTTCGATAATGCCTCTAGACTAACACCTGACAAACTAGACCCCACAAAAAGGTTTACACCTACTGGTGGTGTAATGAAGCCTATTGCTAATGCAACAATCATAATGATCCCGAAGTGAACTGGATCATAGCCAACTTGAATCGCGATTGGTAATAAAATTGGTGTTAAAATGATAATTGCCGCAATTGTATCCATGAAGCAGCCAACAATTAGTAGCAGCACAATGATTAATAAAATAATGATTGTTTTATCTGTCGAAACACCTAAAATTGACTCAGCAATTTTATTTGGAATTTGCTCCATTGCTAACAACTTACCGAATCCTGTTGCAGATCCAACAATGATTAAAATAGTAGCTGTCATTAATGCCGAATCCGCAAATACACTCCCTAAATCTTTCCATTTCAATTCGCGATAAACGAATGTTCCGATGATAAATCCAACAAATACAGCTACAGCAGCTGCCTCTGTTGGCGTAAAAATACTACCGTAAATCCCACCTAAAATAATGACTGGAATTAATAAAGACCATTTTGCTAACCAAACTTGTTTTAAGATGTTAGTAAGAGATATCTTTTGATTGTTCCCCTTGTAACCTGCTTTTTTAGCATAATAGTAAGCGTAAAACATCAATCCAACACCAACTAAAACTCCAGGAATGATACCCGCTAAGAACATATCTCCAATGGATACGCTACCTGATACCCCGTACATAACCATTGGAATTGATGGCGGAATAATAACACCGATAGAACCTGCTGATGCGACTACTGCCGTTGCAAACCTAACATCATACCCCTTTTTCACCATTGCAGGAATCATAATCCCACCTACAGCTGCTACCGTAGCAGGACCAGAACCTGAAATAGCTGCGAAAAACATACATGTGACAATAGAGGTTAACGCTAATCCTCCTGTAACAGATCCAACTAGTGACTCAGCTACAGCAATAAGGCGTTTAGAAATGCCGCCTTTCCCCATGATTTCACCTGCTAAAATGAAGAAAGGAATCGCTAATAATGGGAATGAGTTAGCAGATGTCGTCAACTCTTTCATAATGAATTCTAGCGGAATAGAACCATCTAGCATTAATGCAATCATCGCGGATAACCCTAGAGCAATCCCAATAGGCACTGTTAACACTAGTAAAATTGCAAATGTGACAAATATCGTTATACCCATAGTGCTCCCCCTTACATCTTAGGAATTCCGTTATCTACAATTTCTTCGTTATTTTTAAAGGCTTTCGTCTCTAAACCCATACGCTGAATGAGTCGGATACACGTTAATGTCATACCAATTGGCATACCAAGATACATAATGGACATTGAAACCCCTAAAGAAGGCGCTGATTGTCCTGTACCTTTAATTGCGCTATAAATAGAGAAGCCATAATAGACTGCATAAACGGCGAAGAATAAAAATAGTAAATAAGCAAGCATATTAATTATGTACTTACCTTTTCTTTTAAAGACAGATAACAACGCTTCTACACGAATATGCTTCGCCTTTTTAACCCCATAACTAATTCCAATATAAATAAGCCATACAAAACAAAAACGTGCTAATTCTTCTGACCAGCTTAACGAGGCTTGCATAACATAGCGCATAAAAACTTGTAATATGATTACGACACTCATTAATGCAAGTAGCGCTACTAAAATAACTTTTTCCACGTTCTCATCAAGCCATTTAATAACTGGCATTTATTACACCCCTTTTGCACTTTTTTAAATAAGGCGAGTAACATGCATTACCCGCCCTTTAATTTAAATCATAAATTTTTTTCTATTTCGCTTAAAAATTCATTAACAATATCTTCACCAATCATAGATTTGTACTGTTCAATTACTGGTGCAACCGCTTCTTTAAATCTCTTAAGTTCTTCATCGCTAAGCTTTGTATATTGCATTTCTTTTTTCAGCTCTTCTAAAGCTGATGCAGCTGTTTCACGAGAAAGTGCACGGTTATGTTCACCAGCTTCAATTGCTGCTGCTTTTATAATTTCACGTTCTTCTTCAGAAAGTTTGTTCCAAGTTTTTTGACTAATTAAAAAAATGAACGGTGTATAAATTTGGTTAGTCTCTGATAAATATGTTTGTACTTCTGGATATTTTTCTAAATAAATTGTTGGATAAGGATTCTCTTGCCCATCAATTGTTTTTTGTTGCATTGCAGTAAATAATTCTGTAAATGCCATTGGAGTAGGATTAGCACCTAATGCTTTCCATGCCGCTAAATGGATTTCGTTTTCCATAGTACGAATTTTCAGACCTTTTAAATCCTCAAGTTTCTCTACAGCTTTTTTACTGTTAGTCAGATTACGGAAACCGTTTTCCCACCATGCAAGCTGCAACATACCTTGAGATTCAGCTAAAGCAGCGATTTTGTCACCAAATTCACCTTGTAAAATAGCATCTGCCTGCTCTGCACTTGTAATTGTGAATGGTAAGTCAAACACCCCATACTCAGGTACGAATGTAGTAAACGGTGAAGTTGAAGGAATCGTAATGTCTAAAGTGCCAAATTGCAACATTTCAATCGCAGAACGATCATCCGCAATGGTACCTGAATGGAATACTTCCACTTCTAAACTATCTGTCTTTGATTCTACTAATTCTTTAAATTTCACAGAACTTTGGTACAGTGGCGTCTTATCATTTAACCCTAAGCTAATTCGAAGTGTTTTCTTCTCCCCTGTAGAACTACTTGAACCGCTATCTCCCGAAACTGAAGAGTCCTTTGTTGTGCCATCACCGCTATCCGAACCACCACATGCTACTAAAATAACCGAGAATAATGCGACTACTAACATAAACACCCATTTTGTCTTGTTCAAAAATTTGCCCCCTTATTGTTCTATAATATAAAACGATGTTCTGAAAACGAAACAAGTAACCGCTTTCATTTGTCAGCTTCATTCTATATAGACAAGAGCATTTTTTCAAGCATTTTATTTCATTTTTTAGAATATTAAGAATATTATAGTCAAAGTATTATCTTTAAAAAATATACCCATCATTTAGAAAAATGCCTACATCAACGACTCCGTGTATCTGAGACATAAATTCATAAAATTGCTTCGTTGTAAATTGATTTGGCAAAATAACATCTAAAATCGAATTATAATTATCCGTCAAAAACCGTTTTCCTCCATTTTGTCTGCAAGTATAGTCGATATTTTTTTGACATAATATTTTCTCCACATAAGCTTGTGCAATCGGTATTACTTCAATTGGCACAACAGCGTGTGCAAAATTGTCTACATGTTTTGAGCCATCTACTAAAATATACTTTTTAGCTGCCTGTAGTAACACAAGGCGCTCACGGAATAAAGAGCCACCGCCTCCTTTAATTAAATGGCCATCTTTATCTACTCTATCAGCACCATCAAATGCTATATCGATTTGCTCAACGTCTTCTATCGGAAGCAGAGGCAACTCATAATACTGTAGAAGTTGCTCAATTTTTTTAGATGATGCGACAAACTTACAATTCATTGGCTGTTGCACTAATCTTTCCACTAAAAGTTTTACAAAAAGTTCCATAGTAGAGCCTGAACCTACACCTACTACCATCCCATCTTCAACGTATTGTACAGCCACCCTAGCGATATCCCTTTTTTCATCTAGATTACTAGATTTGTCATAAGGACTTACCATCGTGCACTTTCCTCCATTTTTGCATATACCTACTTTCCTTTAGCCTCTTTAAATTTCGTTACATATTGATGTGCAAGGTTACTTAGGGCATCAAATTGATTGTTTGCAATGTATTCCTTGTTTAGCAACGAGCTACCTACTCCAACAGCTACCGCCCCCGCGTGCACAAAATCCTGTATATTATTTAGATCAACTCCACCTGTTGGCATTAATGGAATATGTCCCATTGGTCCAGCTACATCCTTGAAAAACTTTGGCCCAAGCGTTGTCGCGGGAAATACCTTTAAAAGATCTGCACCGCAAGCATAAGCCTTTAAAATTTCCGTTGGTGTATACACACCAGGAATGGAGATTTTCCCATATTGGTTAGTGATTTGAATAATATCCTCATCAAATATAGGTGAAAAAATAAAATCAGCCTTTGCATCGATAGCTGTTTTAGCTGTTTCCCTATCCAGCACCGTGCCTGCCCCTATTAATAGATCATTACTATATTTCTTTTTTGCACGTGCAATTGTGTCATAGCTATTTTCACTATCTACTGTAATTTCCAAAATTTTGACGCCGCCTTCCACAAGCGCCACAATTACATCATCTACTTTCTCAGGATCTATCTTACGGACAACTGCCACAATTCCATGCTGCTCAAATTGATTTAATATCTGCCATTTATACATCCCCGTCACCTCACAACGTTATCTGTTTGTTTATTTCCAATCGCGGCCAAATCATCTGCATACGGTAGCCCCTCTATATCGCCATATTGCTGAATCACTCTTGACCCTATAAAATTGCCGATATTGACGCATTCCTTTAGCGGTACATTTGTTAATAAACCATGGGTAAATCCAGCCGCAAAGCCATCTCCAGCACCCACAGAATCCACTATCTTCGCCACATGAAATGTTTCAATTTCACACCATTCCTGTTGCGTATATAAAATGGTCGGTTTGTCACCGCACTTCATCACGACAACCTGGTGAGGTGCTACGGCTAGCTTTTGACAAATAGCTAACACATCGGTCTCATTCGTCAAAAACCTTCCTTCCTCTTCACTTACTAGCAAATAATCCGCTTGGCGTGCTATCTCATTGAGCACCTCAAACGCCAATTGTTTGGGCCATAGCTTAAAGCGTAAATTAGGATCAAACGTAATTCTCACACCATACCTCTTAGCCTGTTTAATCGCCTCAAAAATAAGCTCACGGCAAGACTGTGAAATAGCAGGTGTAATACCCGTCACATGCAAAAACTTTACGCCTTCAAAAGCTTTTGGTGTTAACTGCTCCATATTCATTCGGCTAGCCGCTGAATTTTCTCGATAATAATTCACATTCATCAAATCAGGTAGCTTTTGTTCCTTAAACAGAAGTCCTGTTCGTTCCCCATCTACTAATGTAACGTCTGAAACATCTACCCTTTCTGCAAGCAACGTTTTTAATATACGCTTACCGAATGGATCATTTCCAAGACGCGTAATGTATTTCACATCGTGGCCTAAACGTGATAAACCAATCGCAAAATTAGACTCTGCTCCACCGATGCGCTGCTGTATTGGGACATTATCCTCCAAATTTCCAACCTGTAGCGGCTGAAAAATAACCATTGTTTCTCCAATCGTCAATACCTCTGCCATAGCTAATACTTCCTTTCCGTTGCATGACCACCAAATTTACCACGTAAAGCTGAGACTACCTTTCCGCTAAATGTCTCCTGCTGTAAGGAACGGTCACGAACCATTAATGATATTGTTGTAACAGGTAACGGTACTTTTCGCTGCATTGCCTCTTCTATGAGCCACTGAATTTGTCCAGACGCATGCATTTGGTGGTCCCAGTTATCCAACTTTGGACTCTCGTCAAATACATCAATCAACAGTTCCATTAACCAACTGCGGATTACTGAGCTATCATTCCACAGGGCTGCTACCTTTTGATAATCGTAATTGTACTCGGAATATTCCAAAAACTCAAAGCACTCTGCGATAGCCTGCATCATGCCATACTCAATCCCATTGTGCACCATTTTTAAGTAATGTCCGCTACCACTTGGTCCTGTATACAATAAACCCTTTTCACTACAAACTGGCTTTAATAGCGCTTCAATTTGCGTAAATGCCTCTGCATCGCCACCAATCATCGCATTCATCCCATAACGGGCACCCTCTACGCCACCACTCGTTCCTAAATCAAAGAAGAACTTGTCCTGCTGCGAAAACTTTTCAAACCAAATTTTTGACTGCTGATAATTTGAATTACCACCCTCCACTATGTAAGTTTTCGATGGCAAGCAATGCAATAATTTTGCTAGTGTATGCTCTGTTACATCCCCATGAGGCACAAAGACATATACTAAATCCCCTTGTTCGATTTGTTCATAAAATAATTGTTCATCTTGATAAACGTCAATTCTTCCACTACCATCATATGTGAATGGATCAATAACATTTACATCAAAGGCACATATATCGTAGCCTTTATCCGAATAATTTAACGCAATATTTTTACCCATCTTTCCAAATCCAACAATGTGAATATTCATGACTTGCCCCCTTAGTTTAAAATAGTTTTACTACAAGCTGTACTAAAATTACCAGCGTCATAAAACGTAATACATGCTTCACGTACTTAACATTTACCATTTTCGATACATAAACACCTGCAAAACCACCTAAAATGGCACCAAACATTACCACAATCGCATATTTCCAAACCATAGCTCCTGCTGTAATGTATGGAATAAGGGCACCAAAACACCAGGCAAATAGACAAATTCTTGTCAATGTGACTGCTTTAAAATACTGCATCCTATCATGTGAAAAAACATAAATCGCAAGCGTACTGCTGCCGGGTCCAAAAATGCCATCGTAAAAACCAACAAGTGATATCAAAGGATATACTTTTTTACCATTCACGACCGTTAAATTCTCACCAAAAAAATTTTTTAAGAAGAAACTAATGACAAAGGCAAAAAACATTAAACATATTGCAATATAATTCAGCAGGCTTGCTGATAAAAAGTTAGCCACTGCCCCACCTATATAACCACTTACAAACCCTACTAATACAAGTGTAATAATTTCTCGCAATACAATTTCTTTCTTTCTCAAACTTTGTAAAGTTGTTAAAAATGTACTGACTACCGCTCCAAATTTATCTGCTGCAATTGCTGTATGTATCGGAATCCCCATCAATAACATCGTTGGTAAAGAAATTAATCCACCGCCCCCAACAAGTGCACTCACGAAATGGCTTAAAAAGCCTATGATAAAGATAATAATCAGCATTAAATCCCCTAATTCGTTTTATAATATAAAACACCATTCTTAAATATGATGATGAATTTGACTACATTTCTTTAGCACCACCCCTTTCAAATATATTTTATTTGCAGTTTTTTATTAAAGAGTAAATTATTTCTAATTAAAAGTAAACCAAATAAAGTTTTATTTCACATATATTATATTAAAATATTGATTTTGTTTAATGAATTATATAATAATTCGCTAGTAAATTATTATTCTTATATATGGTATTCTCTTTTGCATGTATCATTTCGGAAACAATGTATCTCTTTTGACCTTCTAAAAGTATGGGAAATGGCAACTTTAGTTATATCTAATACACATGTGTCCTATACTTCATTTTCCTGTAAAATCATTGGACCCTTAAACTTAAAAACCATCAAAAAACATAATCTCTCCTTGCTACTTTTGAATTCATTTCTTTATCACGTCATATTAATATAATGAAACCTGAAATTTCACATAACTACATGTCATAGTCATAAAATATTTAAAAATGGCCAACTATCTGAAAAATTTAAGATAGTTGGCCATTCGTGTGCGTACAGTAAAGTTGCACTATTTATATATATTTCGTGTTTATAAGAACTACCCATGAAACATGCATTTTGGCAAAGGTGATGTTAAATTACTTATAGCATTTCTTTAACAAAAGTTGATAATTTGATTGAAACTTCGTCTAGTGTTTCAATAATTGATGTTACATCTTGTGCTAATTTTGCTTCTTCGTTAGAAGCTTCTGTAATTTGATTCATATTCTCAAGAAGTGCACTTAAGTTCTTATTAACATTATTCAAAGATGTTTCAATTTTATGGGTCGAGTCACTCGTTTGCTGTGATAACTTACGTACCTCTTGTGCGACTATATTAAAACCAGCTCCATGTTGACCTGCTCGAGCCGCTTCAATTGAAGCATTTAGCCCCAGTAGATTTGTCTGACTAGAAATGTTTTTAATCAGCGATGTAATTTCATTGGTTTTTCTAGAATCTTCTAAAGCTTTTTCAGATTGCATACGGATTTCCGTACTCGTAGCAGCTAATTCTTCAGAATGTGAGGCTATGATATGGGTCTTATCTTGTAAAGTCACAACAATTTGACGCACCGTGTTAATAAATTCTTCAAGCTGCTGTTCTTTATCCAATGGTTTACCAAACCCTAATGCACCAACAACACGACCATTTTCTTTAATTGGGAATGCATATGCATTAATCGGCATACCATAAACACTAGCATCTAAATAAATATCCGATTGACGACCATTTAATGCAGCTTTTAAGTTCGAATCATCGGCTTTAATCTTGTCTCCTTCGGCATAGCCGATTTCAAGATTTTCACCAGGTAAATATTTAGTCACAATTCCATTTTCTTTATCTACAATTACAACTACCGCTTCTTTTTTTAATGCTAGATGAATATATTCCGCCATTACGCCCATAGATTCTATAAAATTCAAAGTAAATTCTCCTATCATTTTTAAATATAATATTTCATTTATGACTCTAGAACTAATTTTACCATTATTTCTTTATAATAGTTGATTTTTCTAACACTTAATTACAATGAATTATCACATATTATTCTTTTTATAAATAAAATCAAAAAAGCACAGCTTCTATGAAATATAGAGGCTGTGCTTTTTTGAATTATGCGAAGTACTCTTTATAGTATCCGCCGACATTACCAGTATTATCGATTACAAAGATGAACTCATCCGTTTCATTTTTTACTTCATATTCTTTACCTACCGTTAAAACATTTGATACTAAATATTTTGATGCATTCGTATGTACACATTTCGCTGTGCGAATTGTTGGTGCATCTTTCCATTTTAAATGTAACATTTGATTACCTCACTTTTTATATAGCTTGTACTAACTCTTACTTATTTTAAACGATTTTGACACGAGATGAAAGGCTCTGATCAAGAAAAACATACAACGAACAACTTATATTGTGTTACTTCTGTGTTAGATAGAGAAAAATTATCTATTTAACTACCAAAGAACTTCGTTTGAAACGATGATTCGAGCGTGTTAAACTCAAATGAAGAGGTGGAATCTATGACATTAAATATGAGCGGTGTTCCGGTGTGGTTTTTTGCCATCGCCATTGCTTTTGCCATTATTTTTATATTAGTAAGTGAATGGAACTCAAGAAAATAAGCTCGGCGCATGACGCACGAGCTTATTTTTATTCCGCTTAACTGGTGTATGGTCAATTGGTTCACTAATACTTAGTACGAATCAATAGCCTACTGGTTAAGTTTCACTTATTTTAGCGTACGTTTTAAAAATGCTTTTGTACGATCATGTTTTGGATTGACTAATACTTCATCTGGATGGCCTTCTTCTACGATAACACCTTTATCCATGAAGACGATGCGATCCGACACTTCTTTTGCAAACTCCATTTCATGGGTTACGATTAACATGGTGTTGCCTTGATCTGCTAAATGGCGCATTACTTTTAATACTTCCCCTACCATTTCAGGGTCTAATGCTGAAGTAGGTTCGTCAAATAACATAACGTCTGGATCCATTGCAAGTGCACGTGCAATCGCTACGCGTTGTTTTTGACCTCCTGATAAATGGCGAGGTTTGGCGTTTTTATATTGAGCCATGCCTACAAGATCTAAATACTTCATCGCATTTTGTTCGGCAGCTTCTTTCGAACGTTTTAGCACTTTTTGTTGACCTACCGTACAGTTTCTAAGCACGTTTAAATTATTAAATAAGTTAAACTGTTGGAATACCATTCCTAAATGTGTTCGATAGTTTTCAATATCATGTGCATCATTTAAAATGTTTTCACCGTTGTAAATAATTTCACCAGCTGAAGGTATTTCAAGTAAATTAATACAGCGTAACAGCGTTGATTTACCAGAACCTGAAGACCCGATTAATGTCACTACTTCCCCTTTTTTTACTTGGAAGTTCACATCTTTTAAAACTTCATGCTCCCCAAATTTTTTATTTAAATGTTGAATATCAATTACAATTGACATGATTATTCACCGTCCTTTTCTAACTTGTTTCCTGTAATGAGTTCAACCTTAAAACTTTCAGGTCCATCCATTTTCTTCTCGAATAAAAGTAGGAAACGAGTTACAGCGAATGTCATAATGAAGTAAAGTACTGTTGCGATAAAGAAGGCTTCAATATATTTGTAGTTACTTCCAGCAATTGAATTTGATGTGAAGAATAACTCTACGACTGAAATGACACTTAATACAGATGAGTCCTTAATGTTCATGACAAATTGGTTCCCTGTAGCTGGTAAAATGTTACGTGCTACTTGTGGAATCACGACATGAATCATCGTTTGCAAGTGATTCATACCAATTGCTTGCGAGGCTTCGAACTGCCCTTTATCGATGGATACAATTCCACCACGTACATATTCGGCCATATAAGCACCTGTATTTAAACTGATAACAAGTGATGCCGCTACAAAACGATCAATATCTATCCCTAAATAAACTAATCCATAAAAGACAACCATCGCTTGAACCATCATTGGTGTCCCTCTAAATACTTCCACATATGTCGTTAATAGGAAATTAAATACTTTTAATACACCCATTTTAAATGATTTTTTACGTTTCGGAATTGTATGCATAATTCCGATGAAAAATCCGATACATGTACCGCAAGTTGTTCCGATAATTGCTAGAAGAAGTGCAGTCCAGGCTCCTCGTAGGAACACTTCCCAGTTGTTCGTAAACAAGTTCCATGTTGACTCTAAAAATGCCATTGTCTTGTCCCCCAAATCTTTGTTCCTAAAATTTATTACTTTATAATCTTTAATATTCATGATAAAAGGTTGTCTTCCGTTTGCCGGCATGACAACCTTTTATCATTCAAGATTAATTATTGTGCCGCTGGTTGATTAGCAATTGCGTCTTCCATTAATTTAAGACGATCATCTTCTGAAATTTCAGCTAATACTTTATTGATATCTTCTGCTAAATCAGAACCCTTTTTTAAGCCAACTGCAATAGCTGTTGCTGAAGGATCTGCTTCAAAGTTTGGTGCTGGAACAATGTATTTAAAGTTATCTAATGCCATTTCAGCCGAGATTCCTTCAGGACGTTCTGAAACATAGCCATCAATTGCACCTGATTGTAATTGTACACGCATCGAACCGAAATCCGTTGCTTCGACTTGTTTTTTAACACCTTTGATTTGATCGATTACATCATAGTGAGTTGTTGCTTGTTGTCCTGTGATTTTAGCCCCAGAGAAATCGCTTAATGTTTTAGCATCCGCATATGGACCATCTTTTTTAACGACGATTACAAAGTCACTTGTATAATAGTTTTCTGTGAAATCAATTGTTTGTTTACGCTCTTCAGTTGGAGACATACCGGCAATTACTAAATCAATTGCACCTGATTGTAATGAAGGAACTAAACCATCCCAGTCTGTTTTAACAATTTGTAATTCCATATTTAATCCATCTGCAATTTTCTTTGCAATTTCAACATCATAGCCTGCTGCATACTCTTTTGAACCTTTGATTGCTACACCACCATTTGAATCATCTTTTTGTGACCAGTTGAACGGCGCATAAGCAGCTTCCATTCCTACTTTTAATACTTTTTTGTCAGAGCCGCCTGTAGAACCCTCGTCATCAGAACCACATGCTGCTAAAACTAACATTGTCATCATCGCTACAAATAGCACTAATAATTTTTTCTTCATCCTCGATCTCTCCTTAAAATTAAATTGTTGGTTATTTTTGAAATGCAAAAAGCGACCTAAAAAGAACTTCAGGTCGCATACACTTAAAATTAGCCCAAATCCTCAGTCAGTTCCCATTATTGAGATAGCACAACTCAACCATCAGGGAAGATGATTGAGACAGTTCTGTAATTATTCATTACAGACCCAGCATTGTTAACTAGAGCATTAACAACGCTTCGGCGATAGTTCCTTCTTCTCCATCTCAATGCCAGCTCAATGACTAAATGAAAAACTAATAAATACCGCGCCTCTACCTCACTAGATTGTGAGGTTTTGTTATTAAATTAATAAGATAATAGTACAATATTAGGACAATTCCGTCAAGATTCACTTTTCAGAAATTTTACGGTAATAGAAATTCTTGGATTGGAGTAGATAAAGTTAATTATAAATGTGCGATTTTTTCAACATTTACTTTCACTTCAAGTGTATGCATGCCTCCCTGATATACGCCTACAATTGGTGAAACATCTCGGAAATCACGTCCAACACAAAGGTTAATATGGTTTTCAAGGACTTCCACATTATTTGTCGGATCTAATCCAATCCATCCAACTCCGGGTATCATTACTTCTACCCAAGCATGTGTCGCCGTATCTCCAATTAAATTATCGTTTTCTCCGACGTACAAATACCCACTAATATAACGTGCTGGTATATTCATATGTCGAAGAATCCCCAGCATAATATGCGCATAATCTTGGCAAACGCCTCGTTTTATACTCCACGCTTCACTTGCGGTTGTATCGATTGTCGTTGCATACGGATCATATGCGATTGTATTGTATAAATAGGTCATTAAATCACACGCAAATTTCACTGGATTATCCGTAAATCCAACAGCTTGCACGATTTCATCTAATTGATATGGTAGAAGTGTTGTAAAGCGAGATGTTGTTAAATAGGCTAAATAATGTTCTTTAAACAATTGCGAGTGAAAAATATTTTTCATTTCATCCGAATAATGAATTTGGTAAATATACGGCGCGCGCTGCACACTAACTTGGGCATGTGACGTCACTTCTAGTTCTCGATGCTTTTCAGCAATAAAAAACGAACTGGTTGGATTTAGCCAAATATCAATATTATCGCGCGTCATTGATTCTGGATATATCTTCACTTTATAGGAAATTAATCGTTGGCATTCATTGTTACGCGGCTTTAGACGTATCGTATTAAGCGATTGTTCAACTTCTGTATCATAACGAAATATATTTGTATGTGTTATGCGGTATTTCATTGTCATTTCCCCTTATAATGTAAGTTTCATTATGATCTTTTAATGTGGGGCTTATTTAACTAAAATGGGTTCTGTTAAATAATATGTTTCAGAAAAAATCGGACCTAATTCTATGCATAGATCATGAATTTTCGTCACCCATTGCTTACGTTCTCGTTTTGACATATCCGATGCATTTTGTTGAATTAAAACTTCTAACTCTTCAATTGCGTCAAATAACTGTTCAGCATATGGACGGATTTCATAATGTTCTATTTCAAAAACCGTATTCTTTATTTTACCGATACCATATGCAACCGAACGTGAACAATTCGGATCACCTATGAGGAAGTTTAACACCTTACCAGCTTCACGTATACGCGAACGACGGGTATACTCTTCAAATGTATTCGTTACTTGTAGCGCCAGTGTTACTGCAAAATTTTGGTTTAACACCTCTTCGTTATCCATAAAGTTTAAAATTATTAATGCTGTTTTTTCAGAACGCTCTAACCATTTACCAATATTAACAAATAAAAAACATTCATCACGAGTCATGAGTGAATCAATAATACCAGTTGCAGTCAAAGATGTTTTACGTACCTTTACTAAATATTCAATCGTATCTAATACTGTATATGGTGCTTGTAGAGGCGATTCGTTCTTCGCTAAGTATAAACTGTTCCATTCTTCAAATAACGCATTTGGAATACAATTACGCGTGTTTTTTGCATTGTTTCGAATACTGGTAAGTAAACTGTCGATGGAATTATAATTTTGATGATCTGAGATGAGATAGTAAAGCATTTGAGAAATTTGATAGCCTTCATAACGACTTTCGTAGTCATCGATATAACCGCAAATACTTAATATTGTGTGCCAATGTTGCTCATATGACTTTTCTGAAGGGCCAAGTTCAAGCATTTGATCAATTTGTACACTCGTAATATATGCATTTGTGTAAGTGCGCTCACTATAACGCCCCAACCAATACAATGAATCTGCTACACGGCTAAGCATATTGTCCGTCCTCCTTTAGAACCCATGTATCCTTTGCACCCCCGCCTTGCGAAGAATTAACAACAAGTGAGCCTTCTTTTAATGCAACACGAGATAAACCTCCTGGAACGATGTGTGTTTGTTCCCCCTGAATCGCATAAATTCGTAAATCAATGTGACAAGGATAAAATCGTCCATCTTGATAGGCAGGTGCACGTGATAATTTGATTGTTGGTTGTGCGATATACTGATGAGGTGCTTCTAGAATCTTTTCATGGAATATTGCTCGTAATTCCTCTGTTGAATGTGGGCCAATGAGCATATCATAGCCACCAGAAGCTCCTACATTTTTAATAACGAGTTTATCTAAATTTTTTAATACCCAGTCACGCTGCCCCTCATCATTTAGTAAATACGTTTCCACATTATCAATAATTGGTTCCTCGTTTAAATAAAATCGAATCATATCTGGGACATATGCATACATGGCCTTATCATCAGCTACGCCATTCCCTATGGCGTTTAAGATAGTAACATTCCCTTTTTTGTATGCTTGCAATATTCCTGGAACCCCAAGCATGGAATCTTCACGGAAAACTTCTGGGTCTAAGAAATCATCATCAATACGACGATAAATGATATCGACTCGTTTTAATCCGTGAATCGTTTTTAAATACACGATATCATCTTTTACGGATAAATCTCTTCCTTCAACAAGTGCGATATTCATTTCCTTCGCTAAAAATACATGATCATAATAAGCAGAGTTGTAAACACCAGCAGTTAAAAGTACGGCATTTACTTCCTCATCTGCAGCCAAATTGGGTGGTCGATGCGATAATAGGGATTTTTGCATAGCTTCCATTTGCTCTTCTAAAGATATGATTGCATAATTGCTAAAAAACTCTGGATATGTTTTACGCATGACATATCTATTTTGAAACACATAGCTAAGCCCTGAAGGATTACGTAAATTGTCTTCTAATACACGATATTTACCAAATTCATCACGTATGAGGTCAATTCCAGCCACAAAAATATGATTTTTTAAAGCTATTTTTGTGCCAATTAATTGCTTATAATAATATGGGTTTTCATCAACTAAATGAGCTGGAATGATACCAACTTTAAGTATTTCACGCTCATTATACACATCTTGTAAAAAATAATTGAGCGCTTTAACCCGTTGTTTAATACCAAGCTCAATTTCACTCCAAGTTTCACTAGGAATTATAATGGGCACAAAATCGAACGGCATCGTACGCTCGATTCCACCTTCAGCGCCATATACGGTAAAAGTAATACCTTGTCGCAAAAAGCTAGATTGAGCTTCTGTATGTTTGTTTTTTAATTGCTCATTCGAAAATTTTTGAAGCTGTTCATAAAACGGAATATAATGTTTTTTCGGTAAATCATCTTCAAGCATTTCATCATAAAATGGTGCTGAATCATACATTTTAAACATCGACTGAATCCTCCCCCTTATGTACCTTCTCTTAATAAATACTAGATTATTAAAGAAATTACCTTTAATAATTAGACAAAATTTACATTTTTCATCACACTTTCCTACCCTTCGCTATTTCAAAAACATATCTACTATAAAAAATTGCATAAAAAAAGGCGCCAACGCACTGAGCGCTGACACCTTTATAAGAATTCATAAGAATTGATTCTTAAGAGTTTAATAATAAATCTTCTGGGTTTTCAATCATTTCTTTAACTGTTTTTAAGAATCCAACAGAATCTTTACCATCGATAATACGGTGGTCATAAGATAATGCTACGTACATCATAGGACGGATTTGAACTTCACCGTTAACAGCGATAGGACGGTTAACGATTGAGTGCATTCCTAAAATACCAGCTTGAGTACCGTTCATGATAGGTGTAGACATTAATGAACCGAATACACCACCGTTAGTGATTGTAAATGAACCACCAGCCATGTCGTTTAAGCCTAATTTTTTCTCGCGAGCTTTACCTGCAAGTTCTTTAATGTTTTTCTCAATTTCAGCGAAGTTTTTAGCGTTAGCATCGCGTACGATTGGCACTACTAAACCTTCTTCAGTTGAAACAGCAATACCGATATCGAAGAAGTTGTTTAAGTGAATTTCGTCACCGTTAATTTGAGCGTTAACGTATGGGTATTTTTTAAGTGCTGCTACTACTGCTTTTGTGAAGAATGACATGAAACCTAATTTAATGTCGTTTGCTTTCACGAATTGTTCTTGTTTACGTTTACGTAATGCCATGATGTTTGTCATGTCGATTTCGTTGAATGTAGTTAACATTGCTGTAGATTGTCTAACTTCTAATAAGCGTTTAGCAATTGTTTGACGACGACGGCTCATTTTTTCAACTGTTACACGATCAGTGTCACTAGCTGGAGTAAAGATCATTGGACCGTTTGCAATTGGAGCAGATGCAACTGATGCTGCTACTGGTGCTGAACCATGAGCTGCTACGTCTTGTACACGTACGCGACCTTGTGGATCTACTGGAGAAATTGCTGCTAAGTCAATACCTTTTTCACGAGCTAATTTACGAGCTGCAGGAGAAGCTACAACACGTTCGTTAGAAGTTTCTACTACAGGAGCAACTGCTACTGGAGCTACAGGAGCTTTTGGTGCTTCAGCTACTGGTGCTGGAGCTACTTCTTTTGCTTGAACAGGAGCAGGTGCTGCGCCTTCGCCAGCTTCAACTACTGCGATTACTTGACCTACAAGTACAGTGTCGCCTTCTTCAGCTAAAATTTGAGTTAATACGCCTGCTTCTTCTGAGATGATTTCAGCGTTAACTTTATCTGTTTCTAATTCTACGATGAATTCGCCTTTTTCTACGCGATCTCCAACTTTTTTAACCCACTGAGCAATTGTACCTTCAGTGATTGATTCTGCTAATTCAGGAACTTTAATTTCTGCCACGTTAATATCCTCCTTTAATAAAGCTATACCATTTCGTATAGCAGGCTACTTCGATTTTTAGAAGTAGCCCTCATTTCATTCCATAATGGAATTATTTTTCAAGTGCTTCGTTAACTAATTTAGCTTGAGCAGCTTTATGTGAATCGCCGTCACCTTCAGAAGTTGAGCTCATTGCAGGACGACCTACATAGCGTACCTTTTTACCTTCAGCGATATCATATAATGTTTCAAGAACATATGTCCAAGCGCCTTGGTTTTTAGGTTCTTCTTGTACCCAAACGATTTCTTTTACATTCGGGAAGCGAGCGATGATTTCTTTCACTTGCTCAGTTGGGAATGGATAGATTTGTTCAACACGAACGATGTGTAAGTGGTCGAAACCTTCGCCATCTTTCACGCGCTCTGCTAAATCGATCATTACTTTACCAGAACCAAGTAATACTTTTTCTACAGCTTTTACGTTTTTACCTAATCCCTCTTGCTCGATCACTTCTTGGAAACGACCAGTTGTAAGTTGTTCTGCTGATGCAGCAGCTAATGGGTGACGTAAAAGTGATTTAGGTGAAACGACTACTAATGGACGAACGCCTTCTGTACCTAAAAGTGCAGCTTGACGACGTAATAAGTGGTAGTAGTTACCTGCGTTTGAACAGTTTGCTACGAACCAGTTGTTTTCAGCTGATAATTGTAAGTAACGTTCCATACGGCTAGATGAGTGTTCTGGACCTTGGCCTTCATAACCATGTGGTAAAAGGATAACAAATCCAGATTTTTGGCCCCATTTAGAGCGTGCACTTGAGATAAAGTTATCAAACATTACTTGTGCCATATTTGAGAAGTCACCAAATTGTGCTTCCCATACAGATAATACGTTACCGTTTTCTAAGTTATAACCATATTCATAACCTACAACCCCTGCTTCAGTAAGTGGTGAGTTGTAAACAGTGAATGAAGCGTTAACGCCTTCAACATGATGTAATGGTGTGAATTCAGAACCATTGTTTTTGTCATGTAATACTAAGTGACGTTGTGAGAAAGTACCACGTTGTGCATCTTGACCAGTAAAACGAACTGGTGTGCCATCTTGCGTAATTGTAGCGTATGCTAAAGGTTCTGCATGACCCCAGTCAATTTTCGCAGTTGCAAATGCATCACGACGTTTTTCTAAAATTTTACCTAATTTTTTCTGTGGTTCGAAGCCACCAGCAAATACTAATAAGTCTTCGTTCACTTTTGCTAAACGATCTGCATCAACAGTAGTGTCGATTTCAGGGAAATTAACTTTTAATTCATCTGGCATAACAATCGTTTTGTGCTCATCT
>JAZUES010000028.1:0-5706 GCA_045640265.1 Solibacillus sp. | reverse complement strand
GGCAACGGCACGGTATTAAAGGAAATGGATGTAGAACGCGTACGCGAATCTGAAGGGAAATCCGTTGTAGATGTCATGAGAGAGGTGTATGTCTGATGAATAATTATATAAAACTCGTCAATTTTGAAGTTAGGCGATTTTGGAAACTATTTGTAACGCTTATTACGTTCATCATTGTTGCACAAGTTAGTGGCGCGATTATTGCTTCATCCTCTTTCGCCAATGAAGCGCAATCCAGGATGCAACAAGAAAATATTATAGAAAGTGTATATATACAGCGATATGGCTCTTATTCATTACACAATTTTTTAAACAATGGTTTCTTTGTCTTTTCAGTGATGTTTGCAGTCGCCGTATTAGCCATTTATGTATTTTTCATTTGGTACCGTGAATGGTTAGGCAAGTCCTCTTTTATTTATCGTTTATTGATGCTACCAACTGAACGACGCAATGTGTATTTTGCAAAGCTAACGTCTATTTTACTATTTGTTTTATTTTTAGTCGGAATACAGGTTGCCTTATTGGAGGTTGTGCAGTCTATCATTCAATGGATTGTACCTGAGCAGTTACGTGTCGATCTTGACACATTATCGATGTATTCACATGGTTCTTTAAGTTTCCTTTACCCACATACACCTTTCCAATTTATCCTCTTTTACGGGTTAGGAATTACCATTGTGGCGATGCTCTTCACAGCCATTTTATTTGAACGGAGTTTCCATTTAAAGGGGATTTTAATTGCGGTGTTTTATCTCCTCATTTCATGTGCCGTTATTATAATGCCAGTGATTATCGGAAACCTGTCAAATAACTATTTTTACATGAAAGAAATCGTCATGATGACCGTTGGATGCAGTATTTTAATGCTTGCTGCGGCCATTTTTACAGCCAACTACTTATTAAAATGGAAAATTACCGTATAAAGGAGGGAAATCGATGAAAAAATATTGGCAACTACTACTCATTGCAGTCGTGATTGTAGTAGCAATTAGTGTCCACTATATACAAGTTGCAAATGCATCCAACCAATCGTATAAATTATCGTTTGAGAAAGTTTCAGGGGATGAAAAATACGTAGATTCGCTCAAAATTGAAGGGAGTTATCAAACGGGCTACTCTTCCAATCCGGTTATCATAACGAAGGATGAAACGAAAATAAAAGATAATTTACTTCGTGATTACACAACCCTTACCATTAGGGAATTAATAAATACGCATAAGTCATTCATGCGCGGGAAAATGCGTAGCGAATCGAACTTCTACGAGGATGATGCACAACTTATTTATGCGAAGGATCCCGACGAGACATGGAAATTAAATGAAGGGGAATCTTATACGTATGATATCGATATATTAAACAAGAACGAAAATAAGACGGTTTCATTTTCTGTAAGCTCTAAGTTAACTAAGCCCGTCAGTTGGATTTCAGTTAATAATACCGTTCTTGTAAATAATGAGTTAAAACTCATCACAACTCATACGCGAAATAATGGAGATAATGAAATTCATCTTGTCATTATTGATTTGAAAAAGCAGCAACTACTAAACGATATAATTCTTGATACGACGGCGTCTAATGAAAATATGAGAACCTATTATCAATCCTATAATGACCATGAAAATTATGGTCAAGAAAAATATTTTGTTTATTCAATGAATACTCAAAATGAGATGCCACCATACAACATTATTTCACAGCAGTTCAAAATAATTAATATCGAGACGAATGAAATCACGGATCTCGACGTACCCGAAAGCGTAATACCCGAATCAAATATGGGTGTTGTTGATAATAACTACTTCGTCATTTCAAATAGAGAGAATGCAAATTTGGTACTATATCGATACAATATCGGACAGAAGCGATGGCTTGAACCGGTTACAGTAACGGAACCAGTAAAAGTATTAAATAAAGACTCCTATACGATTCAAGCAACAAACGGCAAAATCTATTTATTCAATGAAGTCGATCAAGGTTATTTACTACAAATTTCCGATATTGAAAATAATCAATTATTATATGAAGGTATTTTGACAAAAGCGGATAACAAGCAAAAATTCAATCTTTCAATATATCATTTCTATGAAAGAAACGAATGATATCGAACAATTTGAACCGTGTGCACAACGAAGATAGTTAGTGAGATGAAATAGCCAAAATGAACCGCCCATTCACTTTCGAGATGGACGGTTCGTTTTGTATAGTTATTTGAATGATGTAAAAGTAAGACTAAAGTTAAAGGCTGATTTAGGTCTTAAGTTTAAGTATCAAATAAAAGGATTTGAAAATGGAAAATTTTATTTTGTCCGTTATTACTTTAGTCAGCTTACTATTGCTGTTTACGATTTTGTTACATGGAAAATATTATACACATAGTTTGCTTATTGTTTTGGTAATAGTGACTGTGGGTTTATTTGGTTTGACCTTTTTAAATACCGAGAAGAAATAGAGGAATAAGTGATTAAAATACTTTCTTTGTATCGCGGTCGTCTTTTAAGATTTCAACGGCCTCTCTAAAGCGAAGTGAGTGAACAATTTCTCTTTCTCTTAAAAATTTTAAACTATCGTTTAAATCTGTATCATCTGACATATCTATTATCCACTGGTAGGTAGCACGTGCTTTTTCTTCAGCGGCAATATCTTCATACAAATCAGCAATTGGGTCTCCTTTAGCCTGTATATATGCCGCAGTAAAAGGTACACCTGATGCATTTTCATAAAATAATGCTTTATCATGATTCACATAATGATCAGCCAAACCTGCTTCTTTTAGTTGTTCCGGGGTTGCATCTTTTGTAAGTTTGTAGATCATCGTTGCAATCATCTCAAGGTGCGAAAATTCTTCAGTAGCTATGTCTGTTAACAGACCAACAACCTTGTCTGGAATGGTATACCGTTGATTCATGTATCGTAATGCCGCAGCTAATTCCCCATCAGCGCCCCCATATTGTTCGGTTAAATACTTGGCAAGCATAGGGTTACAGGTACTTACTTTTACAGGGTATTGAAGTTTTTTTTCATAATACCACACAATTTGTTCCTCCTAACAAATGTAGGTTTTTAAACTTGCCAAGGCCAGGGCGTGTCAACCCAATTAAATGGATAATTAGAATAACTCCTTCCGAAATTCATTAATGGGCCGAATTGTCTTTCGTACATTAACTTTAAGTTCATGCTTTTTTCGGTAGAGTCGTTGAATTGTTTAATTGCTTCAAAATCATTAGGATGCGTGTCTAAGTATAGGTTTAACTCCACAATCACAAAATCGATTGCTTGAATTTCTTCAAGGAGTTGATAAAATTCTGGGGGCATTACTTTACTCACTAGGTTCCACTCCTTTTTGCGGATTTGGATAGGGGCTAAAAAGTTGAGGCCATAATGTACCGTGCATTAAAGCTTCTCTAGCAGTTTGAAATTGGGGTAACCCGCTAGGCTGGAATCCTATATAAAGTTGTGGGGGCGTAGCATAACTTTTAACTTCAATAGGGGGGCAAGGATCATTAGGACTAATATACGGTCTCCAATATTTGTATTGAGTAAACACAATATCCTCCTTTCCACTTTCATGTATCATTCAAATTTATGTGAGGAGCTAGGGAAATATTCGATACTAAATGTGTATTATATGAAGTAATGATGAAAAAGCATTTTATTTATTTTCCGTATCGATTTTCCCATATATACCGCCTCCGCCAACAGTAATCCCTAATCGGCCTGTTCTTGCTAAGTCGATTGTTATCGCTAACTTTTCAGGTAGGACTGTTGTTAGTTCAGCAACAGTTACTTCATGCAATATCTTCATTTCTGTACCAAAAGCAAGTAACAGCTTATTGATTGTTTTCGGACCAATACCTGGAATGAAATCGAGAGGCACTTGGTGAATGTAAGGCGGTCTTTTTACAACTTGAAATGGCGCATCGGATAATTCACGTATTCTTTTGGCGACCCCTTTAATAAGATGTTCTTTCCCACAATAAGGACAACGCGTATGGTTAGCTTCTGTTATTTGTTCACCACAATCCGCGCAGACCGTTTCATGATATTTGCCAAGCAGTGGATTTAAGCCGTAATTTGCTACGATAGCTCTGCCTTCTTTTTGATGGAGGGCTTTTTTCAACTCTTCAAAATTCGCATCAGCTAGTCTCATCTTCTGATATTCGCGAGCAAGTTTTCCGAGCGAATGGGCATCAGAATTCGTTACGAAACTATAAGGAGCCAATTCACTCATCCCACTAACCATTTCGGTATCTGAGCTTAAACCAAGTTCAATAGCATCAATCAGGTTTGGGTCAAAAACTTCACGCAAACTTTTCTTAACGCCTCTACCAAAAAGACTTTTAAATGGTGTAAACACGTGGGCAGGGATGAACAAGCCGTTTAATTCATGCACTTTTTGTTGCAGCGTACGCCCATCACAATATATTCGCTGTGAACTTAAGTGAATGTTCTTTTGTTGAGTACTCATCCAGTTTGAAAATACCTTCATCTTTTCGAGTGTTGGCATATAACAAAGGATATGAATAGGCCCATGACAATGTTCATCATAGATTTCAATTTCAGAACCTAAAATCAGCGTAGTCTTTTCAAAACGTACTCCGCCTTCTTTCAACTCCATCGCCTTTCCTTCACGAAGAAGCTGTTCGATTTCTTCGATGACTTCAGGGGAATGACAATCGATAATGCCGATTAAATCGAGCCCTTTTCTCGAAGTGGCCGTTTCCAAAATATTTTTCAACGTTAAGTTTCTACTCCCCGTAATTTTTACCGCTCTCCCTTTTTCCGTCCGACCAATATGTATATGTAAATCCACATAAATTTCTTTCAACATACCGCACACATCCTTAAAAGTTTTCTTATAGGAAGAATACCCTGAATTAGAAACTTTGTTGCACGCTTTTGAAGATTAATGAAATAAAAAATGAACCTTCTATTTAAATATGAAGGTTCGTGTTGAAGTGGCGGATACTCTTATGCAATTGAAATGAGAATTTTGAAATTGTATTTGCACCCGGTGTACACTACTAAACTACTGGGAATTAAGTTGACAATTGTATAAATTTTTCGTAAGATTCAAACATTATTAATTTTCACACAATTTAATAGTATGGAGTATAAAGGTGGGAACATTTGTGGCAAAAAACAATCAACAAACAAGTAAAAAGAGGGAAAAAGGCGAGTTAAATATATTCGCATTATTACTTGGCGTATTAATCGTAGCATTCATCGCGACGTTCATTATTCCTTCAGACCAATTTGAACGTACTGAATTAGATGGACGAACAGTTATTGTTGACGGTTCATTTAAATATACAGATGCAGAACCTTTGGGTTGGATTAATTTATTATCAAGTATTCCACAAGGGTTACAAGATACAGCGGGAATTATTTTCTTCGTATTAATTATTGGTGGTGCATTCGGGATTTTAAATGCCACTGGTACAACGCAAGGATTAATTATGGCGTTAACAAAAAAATTAGGGAACAATGAAAAATGGTTAATCCCAATATTAATGCTGTATTTCGGTTTAAGTGGTGCGTTAATCGGGGCATATGAAGAGATGCTGCCGTATGTTGTGATTTTAGCGCCATTAGTATTAGCACTTGGTTTTGATACGATGACCGGTGTAGCAATTGTATTCGTTGGGGTAGGAACTGGTTTTATGTCTGCCATTATGAATCCATTCACGATCGGTGTGGCACAAAAA
>JAZUES010000027.1:0-1554 GCA_045640265.1 Solibacillus sp. | reverse complement strand
CGGTAATTATGGTTATCGGCATTGTAAAGGATTATAAAAGAAACCGTAAGAAAGATGAAAACGAACTGTAAATGTCACGGTAAAAGCAAAGCAGAAAAGGCTGAAGATAAGCCTTTTCTGCTTTTTTAATTAAGGCTCTTTGTCAATATTTGGGGTAAAGAGTTAAAACAGAATATTTTTAGATAATGAGCAGTCGTCGTCAGGCGGCTGCTTGTTTGTTAAGATGTTGATGAGAAAATATATGTAAAATGCGGTTTCTGAATCGTTTGAAATTCTTGTAACCGTAAGCATTTCGTTTGAGGACTTTAATTTTGTTGTTGCAACCCTCGGTAAAACCGTTCGTATACGAAACAGAGAATGAATTAAGTATACCAGTGCACCAATTACGCAAAGTATCGGCACATTTTTCAATGTCAGGCAATCCGCAACTTTCTGCACATCCAATCCACTCAAACATTGCCTTTTTAGCACTTTCACGGTCTTTGCAATCAAGTATTTCTAAAAACTTTTCTTTGTACCAATGAGCTCTGCTCAAATTAACGGAGAGATATAGCATAACATTTACTTGTTGCTTTTGTTCGTCAGTTAAATACTTAAAACGCTTTAATAGTAAATTTCTTGAATTTTTAAAATATATACGGTATTTCTTGCCGAATTTCTTTTGTTCTGCCTTTCGCACCCGTTCAAAAGCCCATATTATTTGCCGTATCCAATGGTATTTATCTACGATTGGCATAGCACTTTTCAGCCAAGTTGCAGAAGTTTCGAAATATGTTTTCCACATATCACTTACAAAGTATTTTACCTTTTTGCGTTCATCATCAGAAAATTGTTTGAAATAGTTTGTAAGGTAATAGGCATACCGATTAGGGAGAATATCTAAAACCTCACCGGTATCTGGATTTGTTAAAATACATTGATACTTTTCACCCCAAGTGTTGCCTTTAAATTCATCAATAGCCAATACGGTTGGCAATTCAGTTAATTTAGGGTATGAAACAAGGTCGAATATGCGAATAACTGTTGTTACAGATAAATCAACTTCACGGGCAACGCTTGAAAAAGAACATTCAGTTTTAAGTTTATCTATTATGTAGGCAGATAAACGGTTGGTCATTCGATGATACCGTGGGAGAAAAGAATTCATTTCAAAAAAGCGTTTGCCGCAATGGGTGCATCGGTATCGTCGCTTTCGTAAAACAATCGTTATGAATTTTCCAAAGGCAGATATATCTTTAACAACCTGCGTTCGGTAGTCATGCACTGTACTTGTTGCGGTACCGCAACAAGTACAGTGATGTTCTTTCCGTTCCATCTCTGCGTAAATAACAATATTTTTTTCATTATTTTCAATATTTGTTATTTTTACCCCTTGCAATCCGAGCAATTCTTCTGTAAAATGATTGTAGAGCATATTTGGTCCTCCGTTCATGGTCTTTAAGCAATTCCATTTTAACGGATTTTCACCAAATATGCTCTACTTTTTTTATTTTTCCTTCGTAGGCTCTACTTGGTTACCCCAACATTTATTATAGAGCCGAAAAGAAAAATGTG
>JAZUES010000026.1:0-1532 GCA_045640265.1 Solibacillus sp. | reverse complement strand
TTATTAATAAGCCAAAAGTGTCAGTGACGAAAAAGAGCATGAACGCAGGTGGTAAGAACGTAGCAGTGAATGTAGTAAACGTCAATTTATTAGCACCAAATACGTCGCTACATGTTGAACTTGCTAAAAATCAATTAGGCTCTGTCGCATCGCTTTCTTCGATTGCGAAGGCACACAATGCTAAAGTGGCGATAAACGGCAACTATTTTGATGCGTATTCAAATAATAGTTACCGTACCGTATATAATGGCTTAGTCATGAACGGCCAGAAAGTAAAAGTGTTTGATGCGAAATTTTCGGTATTTTACGTTCTAAAAAATGGCGATGTCGGCATTTTACCTGGCGCTAAATTTATGGAGCTTTATAATGAAGGAAATGTGCAAGAAGCCTTCCAAGTGGGACCACGTTTAGTGACGAATGGTGCAATCAGCGTAGACCCAGTAGCAGAAGGATTTACAAGTTACAAAATCTTAAGTTCACCAGGTGCAAGAAGTGCGATTGGGATATTACCAAATCGTCAGATGGTGTTTGTCACAACGGCAGGTGCTACCGTTCAACAGCTTGCATCGGTTATGAAACAATTAGGCGCGGTGGATGCGATGAACTCTGATGGCGGCGCTTCAAGTGGTCTTTATGCAAATGGCAGCTACTTAACTACACCGGGTCGCGATATTGCAGTTGCTTTTTTAGTAAAATAAAAATTGCAATCGGTATCACAATCCCTTACTTAATTTGTTAATATGAGGATAGTATTAACTGAGATGGGGAAGCATATGAAAATTATGAAAACGATTATGGGGCTTGTGCTACTCATGGCGCTATTACCAATGTTGCATGTAGCAGCAGAGGAGCAAGACCAACAATATATGATTACGTCACAGGACGGGGCAAAAATGACGGCAAGCCCGGATGCGAACGGCATGGTCGTCGCAAAGCTGAAAAAAGGCGCCCGCGTCCAATTTGTTCGCCAACAAGATAATTGGGTGAAAATTGATTATAACGGGCGCCTTGGCTGGGTGAGCAGTGAAGTGATAGCACCCTTTACGGAGGAATTGCTACCCGTATATTCGAGCTATTATAAGCTATTACAAAATACCGACCATATTATTTATGCGTTAGTTTCAGACTTTACGCAAGATGGTGTGGAGGATTTATATATGATTCTCGATTCAAATCCTGAAAAAGGACAGTATCAGGAAATCATATACAGTGGCGATCAAGTCATTTATCAAAAAAATAATACGAGTGGCTTGTCGATTTTAAAAAATTCGACGGACTTCATTTTATGGCATCATTCCCAAACCAATTCAGATAAAAAGTACAAGCTATCTCAGCTCAATGGGCAGGCAAAGACCGATTATTATGAAGTAAGTGAAGGTAAGGGGAGCTACGAAATTACTGCTAATACCTATTTGAAATCGTATTTTGCCGTGCAATCAGGCGATGGTATTGCCAGTGAACAAATGTTGACACAAGAGCAAGTGGCGTCAAAAGATTATTACGGAGCTGAAAAGAAAAACGACTATGAGGAA
>JAZUES010000025.1:0-3728 GCA_045640265.1 Solibacillus sp. | reverse complement strand
TTGACAGTTTTATTAAAATAATTACATAAATTCTTTAATTAATTGATCGAATTGAACTTCTGATAAGCTAATATCGATATCTGTTAAAGGCAATTCAGAGTAACCTTTAATTTTATCTTGATAAGAAGTTGTTTCTTCATCATGATAAATAATTCCTGTTACTAATCCATCATGTTTCATGACCGTTTGCATTGCTAACTCACGATTGGTATTGTCGTAGCCTTCAATATCAGCCAATTTTGTTAAGTTTTCTTTGAACCACTCATATGTGTTTACTTTGTTGTATGTCACACATGGTGAGAACACGTTAATGAATGAGAAACCTTTATGATTTAAACCGGCCTCGATAATCGCTGTTAATTCTTTAATATCTGTTGAGAAGCTTTGTGCAACAAATGTAGCACCACTTGTAAGTGCAATTTCTAACGGTTTTAATGACGGCTCAATCGCACCACCTGGCGTTGATTTCGTAATGAAACCTGCAGCTGAACGGGGTGATGTTTGTCCTTTTGTTAAGCCATAAATTTGGTTATCCATAACGACGTATGTGATATCGATATTACGGCGAATCGCATGGATTGTGTGACCCATACCGATTGCAAAACCATCACCATCGCCACCTGAAGCGATGACTTTTAAATCTTTGTTGGCCATTTTTAAACCTTGCGCGATTGGAAGGGCACGACCATGAATACCATGGAAACCATATGAGTTAATATAGCCTGAAATACGACCTGAACAGCCGATACCTGAAATAACTGCTAATTCATTTGGCTCGTAACCTACGTTTGCTGCTGCACGTTGAATTGCAGCTTGAACTGAGAAGTCACCACAACCAGGGCACCAGTTCGGTTTTACGGAATTCCGGAAATCTTTAAATGTAGCCATGATTAAATTTCCTCCTTCACTAAGTTTGTTAATTCACGAGGTAAGAATGGTGTACCATCGTATTTTAAGATTGATTTCATCTTCGCATGACCGCCAATGCTCATTTTCATGATATTTGCTAATTGACCTGTTGCGTTATTTTCAATGACGATAACTTTTTTTGCTTTATCCATTAATGCAGACATTTCTTCTGCTGGGAATGGGTGCAATAATTTAATATGGGCGTGGTTCACTTTTACGCCTTCTGCATTTAATGCTTCTTGTGCTTCTTCTATTGCACCGCGCGTTGAGTTGAAGCCTACTAATAATACGTCTGCTTCGTCATGTGGTGCGTTTGTATATACGGCATTTTTGAAGTTTAATGCTTGTAATTTACGCATACGTTTATCCATTTGTGTGCGACGGTTACCTGTAGCTTCAGATGGTTTCCCTGTTTCATCATGCTCAACGCCCGTTACGTGGTGAATACCACCTTTAGTTCCGGGTAGAATACGTGGTGAAACGCCGTCTTCTGTAGCTTCATAACGCTTGAAGTAATCTTTTGTTTCTTCATCTTCAACAGAATCCACAATTTTACCGCGGCGAATTTCGATTTTGCTGTAATCAAATGGCTCTACTGTTTGCTTACCTAAAGCTAATTGTAAATCAGTCATAACGATGACTGGTAACTGTAATTCTTCTGCGATATTAAACGCTTGAATCGTATCGTAAAACGCTTCTTCCATTGTAGAAGGTGCGATAACGACTTTCGGAATTTCACCATGTGTACCATAGATCATGGCCATTAAATCAGATTGCTCTTGCTTCGTTGGTAAACCAGTTGATGGGCCACCACGTTGCGTATCGAAAATAACTAATGGCTGCTCTGTCATACCTGAAAGACCGATTGCTTCCATCATTAATGAAAGACCAGGACCTGCTGATGCTGTAAACGCACGAACACCACCGTAGTTTGCGCCGATTGCCATTGTTGCTGCTGCGATTTCGTCTTCTGTTTGAATAACCGCGCCACCTACTAATGGAAGCTTTTTAATCATGTATTCCATGATTTCAGAAGCTGGTGTAATCGGATATGCTGCCATAAAACGAGAACCTGCTGCAAGTGCACCTAAAGCGACTGCATCATTGCCAATCATGAACATACGGTGTTTACCGTCTGCAGGCACTAATTGCCATGCTCCAACACGGTCTCCAATTTGTTCTGCAATTGCTGCACGACCACGTTCGATTGCCTCGATGTTTTTCGCAACAACTTCTTCGCCTTTACGTCCAAAAATTTCATTAACAACACTTTGGAAAACTGATTCATCTAAGTTTAAAAGCGCCGCTGTTGCACCGATTGCCACCATGTTCTTCATGAGTGAAGTACCTAGTTCTGCAGCAATTTCAGTGAATGGTACTGCATAAAGTGGAGCCACTGAGTCTTCTGGATTTTTTGGATTAAATTTTGCATCCGCTAAAATTATGCTTGATGCCGTTAATTCTTTATAGTTCACATCGATTGTTTCTTGATCGAACGCCACTAAAATATCTAAATCGTCCGCAATAGCACGTACTTCTGTTGGACGAACCGTAATTTTATTATTCGTATGGCCACCTTTAATACGCGAAGAGAAATGACGGTAACCGTATAGGAAGTAACCTAAACGATTCATTGCCATTGAGAAAATTTCACCAGTACTCTCGATCCCTTCACCTTGTTGCCCACCGACTTTCCATGAAAGCTGATGTAACATGTCAACATCTCCTTAAGATTGCTTTTTATATAGTTAATAAAGCCTTAACAAAAAGCTTTATTTTTTACGTTAGCCGTATAAAAACAGCTAGTTAGTGTTAAATTCCTACATTAGTTTAACATGAAGTGTGTAAGGGTTCTATTGCAAATGTCATATTGAGACAAAAAATCAGACCTTTGACGGAAACTTTTTTATATAATGTTCGAGAACATGAATTTCTCCTTATATAATAGGAACGATTGTCTTTTAAAAACGTTCCTCGCAAATACGAAAAAACACTTATACAAATGATTTTATTTATCATTTGTATAAGTGTTCAAATTTATTCGAATTATTAACGTGTTCTTTTTTCAACGAGTAGTTTTAATGCCGTCCGATCTTCACCAGCGATAATAATGTCTGCGAAAGCCGGTGCACAAATTAAATCCGTTCCACTAGGTGCGACAAATCCACGTGCAATGGCTACCGCTTTAATCGCTTGATTGAGTGCCCCCGCACCTACTGCCTGCATTTCTGCATATCCTTGATCTCGTATAACTGCCACGAGTGCCCCTGCAACAGAATTGGGATTTGAACGAGATGATACTTTTAATGAATCCACAGCTATTCCTCCTCAACTAGTACTACTTCTTTTTTAGACAAAAATTTATTGCCTGTACGTCATTGTATGCGCAAGAATTCTGAAATAGAATTCGAAAATTGTAACTATTTAAGTGAATTACTCAACTAAACTGTACTCTTCATAATATTTCTGATGCCCTGGTGATACATAGTTATTTAATACAACCCCTAAATCTTTTGACTGAGAAGTAGACAAAATTGCTGTCGCTTTTTGGACAGCACTCTTTTCGACAACACCTGCATTTACAATTAATATCGTACCATCGCATTTATTAGCTAATATTTGCGAATCCGTTACAGATAATAATGGTGGTGAATCGATAAGAATGATGTCAAAATCTTTCTTCACAGCGAGGAGCAATGCATCCATCGCTTTTGAAGAAAGTAATTCAGATGGATTTGGTGGAATGGGACCACTTGTTATGACATAAAGTCCAACTATAAATGTCTCTTGTATTGCTTCATAAAAAGCAGCCTTTTTTG
>JAZUES010000024.1:0-10334 GCA_045640265.1 Solibacillus sp. | reverse complement strand
TGTCTGCCAGTTCCACGGTCTTGACGATAAGAAAAGCCATCGTCATTCATAAACGTACACATCGAATCAATGACGATGTTTTCAGAAGGGACACCAGCTAATTCACATTGCTTTTTCACCGTTTTCTGATTGTCGATATGGAATTTGTTCGTTGTTTCATTAAAATACATAAATTCATCCGCATAGCCGAGTGCTTTGAATTTGTCATACACATCGGCGTCCACTTCAAACTTTTCCTGACTAATTGCAGGGCCAATAAAGATTTTTAAATCAGTCATCTCACAGTTTTCTTGAGCTTTTAAATGCGCTAACAACTTGGAGGTAATTTCTTTAATCGTTCCTTGCCAGCCGGAGTGAATTGCACCGATTAAATTTGTTTTTTCATTGTAAAACAGTACGGGCACACAATCAGCTGTAAAACTACTAATCACAACATTCGGTTCATACGTATAAAGCGCATCCGTATCAGTAACTGCATTTTCATTGGACGATGCACCCAATCCAATATGTTCCTTTTCAACATGAAAGAAGTTTGCGCTATGCGTTTGGTTCGCACAAACAAATTGCGACACATCAGATTTTAAAATATCCGCTAATGCTTGTCGATTTTCTAAAATATTGGCTTGGTTTTGGCATACGTGAAGAGCCATATTATTTTCTTCAGCAAGAGAGGCATCCTTTAAAGTAACCCCTACAACACGCTGATCGTTATTTTCATAAAATTTAAGCTTCATTGGGTTTCTCCCTTTGTCATTTAGTATAATTATAGAAAAGCGGGTGGTGGTAATGTGAAATCATGGCAAGTTATACTGACAGGTCTATTACCATATTTCATAAGTTATTTTAGCCTTTTTGGCTTCGTAAATGTTAAATACGGGATCAGTTGGAATGGCGATGCACTTTTCTTTAGCTGGCCAGTGTTGTTTTTTGTTATCATCCCATATAGTTTTATTATTTTACCTTGGTATTACGTCCAGTATATCATGCTTCATCATTATAATAAGCGTACATTTTACTATGGAACTTTGGTAATCTGTATTTTTCAACCAATCATCGTTTCGATTTTCTTAAAAGTCCGTATCGGAAGTCCTGAATTTTTTTTAGTGGTTTCACCGATACTCATTATAGGCATCTTCACATCGATGATTTGTATTCGAATCTTTTACCAACCGGATATTGAAAAGGATGAAACGAAATGAAGAGGTCCGATATAGGAGGATGGTTATTTGAAGTTAGCAATCGAATGGCATTATGAAACAGCCAAAAAACATGCAACAGTTTTTAAAAGTGAGGCATTACCAGCTGCACACGCGTATTTACTCGTAGAAGATATTTTAAAGACCGGACGTGTAAAAGAAATAATAATGACAGATGAGCATGACAGTACGTGGACTTTAAAAGAACTTAAGAAATATTTAAACGAGCTTGAGACAGAGCCACATGATGTCACCGTCTATTTTGATGGGGGCTTTAACCGCGAGCAAAATTTATCGGGACTTGGCGCAGTCATCTTTTTTAAGCAAAGTGGTAAGTCGTATCGTATTCGAGTGAATCTACAGGCCGAATATTTAACTTCAAACAATGAGGCAGAATATGCGGCACTTTACTTTGCTATTGAGCAGCTAGAAGAAATGGGTGTGCATCATCAAGCAATTCAAGTATTTGGTGATTCGCAAGTGGTTATTAATGAATTGAACGGGGAATGGGCAGTGACAGACACTGTCTTGTCAAAGTGGGCAGATAAAATTGAACAAAGGCTTGCAAAACTTGCACTAAAAGCGAATTTCACATATGTAGAGCGAAATAAAAATTCAGAAGCTGATCAGTTAGCCAATCAAGCTTTGAATGGAATCGTAATTCACGCACAGAAGGATATAAGAAAAAGGTGAATTCGCATTCAAACGAATTCACCTTTTTTTAGATTATGTTAAAGTTATTGGTTGATTTTGAATACATCATCACTTTTTGGATATCCGGCCAAAAAAATCGAAATTTCGAACGTGAAATTAGTAAAATAGAACTTTCTTAACTTGTATCAATTGTAAAAATGAGTAAAGTAAAGAGGGGAAATAGAAATAGGTACATAAATTGGATACTTGGATTGTTATAATATTGGTAGTAGCAGTATTATTCAAGCTTTTCCAAGCTGAATTGATATACATAAGAGCAGAAAACACAAAAAAGCAAATGAGCAATAAAGTTAGGAGGAAAAAGGATGATACGTTCTGTCGGTGCAGGAAGTTCAGGATTAAGTAATCAAACACGTCGTAAATCGCAGCCTGAACAAACGATGCCTTTCCCACCAATTGATAAAGGTGGCATTGCAAGCAGGGAAGATGATATTCGTAGCGTAAAAAACGAGCAAGCACCTATGATGGTTGGGGTAAAAGTAAAGGCATCCTTAAAGTCAATTTTTGATGAAGAAAATGGTGTGTTAAAGTTGAATGCGGACGGGGATTGTTTAGAAGTTAGTAAGCGTGCGATAACGCTCGCGAAAGAAAAGTTATTTGGATAAAATAAATTAATGGTAAATCAGGATCAGGTGGTAATTCAAAAGAATTGCCATCTGATTTTTTTAATTTTAGAAAACTTGTTGACAAGAAATAGCAAAGTATGGTAAATTTATTTCGAATTCAAGATAAATAGTTTCAAAATAAATTGAAACAATTCATCTTAGCGTGACTCTAATTAAATAGAGTAAAATTTTTTAACTATATATCTCAATTTCGAGATAATGAAAATGGAGGAATTTAAAATGACAAGTTGGACAGTGGACAAATCGCATTCTACAGTTGGTTTTGAAGTGAAGCATATGATGGTATCAAAAGTAAAAGGGCAATTCGTGGACTATACAGCAAATGTTGAAGCAACAGATTTAGCAGATTTAACAACCGCTTCAATTGCATTTACATTTGATGTAGCTTCGATTAACACAAATAGTGAAGATCGTGATAATCATTTAAAATCAGAGGATTTCTTTGATGTACAAAAGTACCCAACCATTTCATTCCAGTCAACAAACATTACTAAAGATGGCGATGATTATGCCGTAACAGGTGATTTAACGATAAAAGATGTAACGAAACCAGTTACTTTTGAAGTTGAATTTGGTGGCCAAGGGAAAAATCCATGGGGTGTAGAAGTATACGGATTTGAAGCACAAGCTAAAATTAACCGTGAAGAATTTGGTTTAACATGGAATGCTGCATTAGAAACAGGCGGCGTATTAGTAGGAAAAGATATTAAGATCAACGTGGAATTAGAAGTAAATCCAGGAGCTTAAATGATTTAATTCGCACCATGTGTCACAGGTACATGGTGCGGATTATATATTTACAGTGGTAGGGTAAATAGTAAGATTTGCTGAAAAATTGTGCGATGTCAGTATGATTAACTAAGTAACCATACATAAAGATCATTTAAATTTTGCTACCATGTAGGTCCGTGAAATTAACAACATGAAATGGAGAAACTAAAGACATGAGCTTTGATCAATTAGTAAATGCACGTCATTCAGCAGTAAATTTTATCGCAGAGGAAAAAATGACAGAAGAAGATTTTAAAAAAATCTTTGATCTAACAAAACTTGCACCTAGCGCGTTTAATTTACAGTTTACGGATTACTTAGTAATTATGGATGAACAAAAAAAAGAACGCGTTATGGAACTTAGCTACAATCAATATAAAATACATACAGCTAGTGCAGTGATTATCGTAATGGGGAATAAAGACAGTATTGAAATGCCAGAAGCAAAAAAAATATATGAGCCATTAAAAATGCTAAAAATGTTGGACGATGTCGATTTTGAAATGACAATGAATACAATTAAAAATTATAGTGATGGATTAAAAGAGAACCCTAATGAATTATCAATGGAATTAGCAAGAAATGTGGGCTTACATGCTATGCTGTTTATGCTAAGTGCCAAACATTATGGATTTGATACTTGTCCTATGCATGTACATAATACAGAACAGTTAAGAAAAGAGTTTTCTATTCCAAATCATTTAGAACCATTTATGATGATTACAATTGGGAAAAGTGTTGATAAAGTGCGTTCTCGAGGATATCGTAAGCCAGTTGGAGAATTTGTTCAGTTTAATGGCTATTAAACTGATTTCTAAAACTCTTTATATAATGATAAAAAAGCTCCAGTGGAAAGGGAAGTCCTTTCATCACTGGAGCTTTTTTAAATTATTTGTTTAACTTTTTCTCACCAGCAATACCTGGTTGTGTTAATTCAAATGGGTTTAAGATGATGTCTAATTGTTCTATAGTGAAATAGTTATATTCTAAGCATAATTGACGAACTGATTTACCACTATGAAGGGCTTCACGCGCAATTTGGCTTGAACGTTCGTAGCCTAAGTGTGGTGCAAGTGCTGTGACAACGCCGATTGAACGTTCTACGTAGTCATGCATGCGATCTTCATTTGCTTCGATATGGTCTAGGCAAAGTTTTGTAAATACAGTGAAGCCATTTGTCATAATTTCGATTGATTGTAATAAGTTGAACACTAGAACCGGTTCCATTACGTTTAATTCGAATTGACCTGCTTCAGATGCTAAAGAAATTGTTAAGTCGTTACCAATTACTTGGAATGCAATTTGGTTAATCACTTCTGGCATTACAGGGTTAACTTTACCTGGCATAATTGAAGAACCTGGTTGACGTTCTGGTAAGCGAATTTCAGCAAAGCCTGCTTTTGGACCTGAAGCCATTAAGCGTAAGTCGTTACAGATTTTCGACATGTTTGTCATGGCGATTTTTAACATAGCAGATACTTCAGAATAAGTATCAGTATTTTGCGTACCATCAATTAAGTTATCTACATTAATGAATGGGAAGTTACTGAACTCTGCAATATGTTTTACCGCATGTTTCTTATATTCTGGATCTGCATTTAAGCCAGTACCGATTGCTGTTGCACCGATATTGATTTGTAGCATTGATTGTTGTGCTTTTTTAATACGAGTGATATCACGTGCAACTACTGCTGCATATGCACCGAACTCTTGTCCTAAGCGAACTGGAACAGCATCTTGTAAATGTGTACGACCCATTTTTACGATTGAATCGAATTCCACTGATTTTTGGATGAAGCTATCACGCATTGTTTCCATTGCAATAATTAAGTTATCTAAAGTTGTAACCGTTGCAATATGAATTGCTGATGGGAAAGCATCATTTGTTGATTGTGCCATGTTAACGTGGCTGTTTGGGCTGATAATTGAATAAGAGCCTTTTTCTTCCCCTAAAATTTCTAACGCGCGGTTGGCAATAACTTCGTTTGTGTTCATGTTCATCGAAGTACCAGCGCCGCCTTGAATTGGATCAACAACGAATTGGTCGTGTAATTTACCGCTAATAATATCATCTGCTGCTTGTGCAATGGCATTAGCAATTTTAGTGTCTAATTTACCAATTTCAGCATTAGCTAGTGCTGAACTTTTTTTAACGATGGCAAATGCACGGATTAATTCGGGATGCATTGTCATTTTAGTGATTGGGAAGTTTTCTAATGCACGAGTTGTTTGAACGCCATAATAAACGTCCTTTGGAATTTCTAATGTGCCTAAAAAGTCTTTTTCAATACGTGTACTCATAATATACGAACCCTCCAAGAGAATGGTGTAATGTTATATAAACAAACCTATTATACGTCAAAATTCTTATAAAACACACTTGCTGAATTATTAGACTATTTAACATCACCATGTCACATAGAAATAGAATAATAATCATCTACATATTGTCATTATTCTCTCTAAAAAACACAGATTTTATGACACATCATGTATTTTTGTGTAAATAAATTTTTTAAATTGATACTTTAGCATGACGTGGATGCTGAAATATCTTTTCTATAATAACCCTGGATTTATATTTCTAGGAATATTTAATCGAAGGTAAAATGAAATCCTTTGTAAGAATGTGCTACTATAGAGTAAAACTTCACCGAAAATTATGAACATTCGAAAGCAGGGAAGCCATATGAATTTTTCGTTTCGAAATATTCAAGTATTTGCAGAACTTGAAAAAGAGACAGAGGATTTCAAGCATTATAAGCTAGATGAAGTGAAGAATCGTTATGATAGTAATTTTATTGAATTTAAAGTGATGCCTACGATGCAACAATTACAAGATGCAGAGCGTGATTTAAAACAGTTTCAACGATTGCGAGGACAACAATTTTTAAAGTTTGTTTTTCCACAAGATGATGAGATTCCATTTGAAATAAGACACTATCTTAGTGAGCAAGACTATTCGATAGAGATTATGGAGATGTATGCGATTCATCCGAATGTTTTTACGAAAGAAATTTTAAACACAAATGTAGTCGTTGAATTTTTAACTAAACACGATCTTTCAAGTTATTTAGCGCTCCATTTTGACGAATCGTTTAAATGGGGGGAGTCGTATGAAGAAGATAAACAAAACATGCTGACACGTAATTTTAAGGAACAGCGTAAAGCTCAAATCATCGCGAAAATTGATGGTCAAGTTGTTGGGTCAGTCGATGTCATTGTCGAAAAAGATACAGCAGAAATTGATAATTTTTATGTACTGCCACAATGTCAACGTCAGGGTATCGGAACAAAAATACAACAATTTGCCATGGAACAATATTCTGATAAAACGATACTATTAGTTGCAGACGGTGAAGACACCCCTCGTGAAATGTATACGAAACAAGGCTATTCATATATAGGGAAGCAATATAGTGCTATAAAAACGAGTTTAGATTAGTTTTCAATTAGGGGAGAGTATTATGGAAATTTTACAAAATGACATCGTGAAGCTCGTACCGATTCATCCTGACCATGTTGATGGGATTTGGAAGGTATGTCAGCATGCTGAAATTTGGGAACATTTATCGGTTACGTTAATGGATTATGAAAGTGTTGTGCAGTATGTCGATAAAATGGTGAAAAATTGGGAAGCAAAAACAGATTATTCCTATGTCATTGTCGATGTTCAAACAGACGAAATTATTGGTTCGACAACATTTATGGATTTTTCAGTCCAACACAAGCGTACAGAAATAGGATCTACTTGGATTACACCAAACTATTGGCGTACAAGTATTAATACAAATTGTAAGTTTTTATTGCTTCAATATGCATTTGAAGAGCTTGAATTGAATCGTGTTCAAATTAAAACGGGACATGAAAATTTCCGTTCACAAAAAGCAATTGAACGCCTTGGGGCAACGAAAGAAGGCATTTTGCGTAATCATATGATTAAAAAAGATGGGACGGTTCGTCACACGGTAATGTATAGCATTATTAAAGAGGAATGGCCAGAATTAAAGAGGCGTTTTATCGATCAATTATTATAATTATAAAAAAATCGTGCTTGAGCGTAAACTCAGACACGATTTTTTTAGATTATAGCGTAAATTTCTTACAACTTCATTTAGTTCCATGCTACATTGCAAGTAATTCTTGAGATGTAACTTATTACAAGTATGAACGACTAATTGACTAAAGAATGTAGGAGATGATTGAAATGAGAAACAGTTTGTTAATATCAATGATGTTCTTTTTAATTTTATTAACTGCGTGTACTGAACAAGAACAAAGTACGGATTTTGCTCCTGACAAAACAGATCCTGTTGGAGATCAATCTTCAATGGATGATTCATCTCAGCAATCAACTATAAAGCATGAACTACTTTTCCAATTAGCGTTTGTCCCACATGAGATGGGAACAAGTATTTCGGTTATTCAAGATGAGCAGTTGTATGAATCTTGGGCAGAAATTTTCCGATTTGAAACTGTTCCAACCATTGATTTTGAAAAAGAGGAAGTTTTGTTTGTTACAACCTATACAGATGGATGCGGTCGGGTTTTAGAAAATGTAAAAAAGGAAGGGAATCAATTAATGGTTCAACTAAATTATCCAGAAGGTATTCGTAATAAGAAGCAATTCGCATGTACTGAAATGGCAGTACCAGTTACATTCATTGTGAAAATGGACAAAACGGGTTTAACACAGGGTACAATAAAGGATGTCAACCATACCTTATTAGAAAATCAACTATTAATTCAATAATTTCAAGTCCAATAATTCTTCTTTATGCGTGAAATATGTTAAAAGGTTAGTGGAAATGCTACCGATGTTGTATTACTCTCAATTGCTTACATTGAATTTTCTATAAAAAGTGCTAGTATTAGTTATCGCACAATAATAGTATTAAACGCGTGCTATTAGTAGTCGAATGATAAGACAACTTATAAGCAACAAATTGCATAGATATCAATGTGAAGATCGCTGTGGATCAAACTACAGACGGGAGCAGTTTCTGGAGAGAGCGCGGGTACGCGGCGCCGAAGGGTTCATAATCTCAGGCAAAAGGACAGAAGAGTAATGAGAGACGTTATTATTCTTAACAAAGGGTCTGTCCGGAAAGTATTTCGGGACAGACCCTTTGCGACGAGGATGGTGAGAATTTATTCTGACCACCACAGGAGCACCGTCTTAAGCGGATAATTTATACTCAATTAATGTATTGTCTCAAAAGATATACCTTTTGAGACGGTCCCTTTTTTATATTCAGAAAATTTATCGCTAGATCTGCGAAGTCATATTTATTATTTTGCACTGCGAAAAGCAGTTAGTAGAATTACATCTTACGGAGGGAATCGTCTTGGAACAACAAGAATTAAAACGCGACCTTAAAAACAGACATGTCCAGCTAATCGCGATTGGCGGAACAATCGGGACAGGGTTATTTTTAGGTTCAGGAAAAGCGATCTCACTCGCAGGACCTTCCATCATATTGGCGTATTTAATCGTCGGTATCGCACTATTTTTCGTGATGCGTGCACTAGGGGAGCTATTACTATCAAAAGGTGGCTATTCTTCATTTACAGAATTCGCCACAGAATATATAGGAGAATGGGCAGGATACATAACAGGTTGGACGTATTGGTTTTGCTGGATAATGACTGCAATGGCAGATATTATCGCAGTCGGTATGTATATGCAGTATTGGTTTGATATACCACAATGGATTCCAGCTATTTTATGTTTGGTCGTATTACTTGTACTCAACCTATTAACTGTAAAACTTTTTGGTGAACTAGAATTTTGGTTTGCATTAATTAAAATTATTACCATTGTGGCATTAATTGTCATCGGTGTTGTGTTACTTATTGTCGGATTTGAGACTGATTCTGGAAAAGTAGCCGTATCCAATCTTTGGGAGCACGGCGGACTATTCCCGAACGGTGTATCTGGTTTCTTAATGGCCTTCCAATTGGTGGTTTTTGCCTTTGTAGGGGTTGAATTAATCGGGGTAACTGCATCTGAAACCGCAAACCCACAAAAGAATATTCCATCTGCGATCAATAAAATTCCATTTCGAATTTTACTGTTTTATGTAGGAGCATTATTCGTTATTTTAACGATTAACCCTTGGGATACATTTAGCGGTTCAAGTTCACCATTCGTGCAAGTCTTTGCATTAGTAGGAATTCCCGTTGCGGCTGGCATTATTAACTTCGTTGTTATCACGTCTGCAGCTTCATCAGGCAACAGTGGTTTATTTTCAACGAGCCGCATGTTATTTAGCTTGGGGAACAACAAGCAAGCACCAAAAGCTTTTGCTAAGTTAAACAAACATAGCGTACCGCAAAATGGCTTGGTTTTATCTGGATTGGTCGTTTCGGTGGGTGCGTTATTAAGTTATTTCATGCCAGAAGATGCATTTAGTATCGTTACAACAGTAAGTTCGATATGCTTTATTTGGGTGTGGAGTATTATTTTAATTTCACATATCATTTATAAAAAACGTCATCCAGAACTCCATGCAACGTCCATTTTCAAGGCACCGTTAACACCAATTATTAACTATGTGGTGTTGGCATTCTTCGTCTTTTTACTCGTTGTTATGGCCATTTCTGAATTAACAAGAACTGCGTTAATGTTCACACCAGTATGGTTTATCTTGCTGTTTGTACTTTACAAAGTTCAAAAAAAATAATATGAAAATCCGAGCTTCGCTAATAGAGGCTCGGATTTTTGCTTTCTTAAAACTAAGTTTATTTAATTAAGCTTTCCAATCAAATTCTTACGAGCCTCTAAAAAGACCTTATTGTCACAAGTATCACACGAAAATTTACCGTTCATATTGCGTTTATAGTATTGATATTTTTTCGTTCCTTCCACTACTTGAAATGTCGATTTACAGCAAAAGCATTGAACATCATAGGTAATCATTCCGTAACCTCCATTTGTAAGATAGAGCGATTTTTCATTAAATGAACATATACCAAAATTGCAAGGATGCATCCTAATAGGGCGAAGATAGTTGTGACGAGTTGA
>JAZUES010000023.1:0-1545 GCA_045640265.1 Solibacillus sp. | reverse complement strand
CTCGTGCAAGTCCGTTTGCCCAAATAGCGAGGTTTGACGGTATAGCATATTTTCAAGTTGCAGCGATAGCTGGTTATACGCTTCCGTTGTCGGCTTCAGCAAAATGATTTGATACGGTCCGTTCATTAAAAACGGCAGCTTCTGTATCCGTTCCATCATGTCTGCATCAATAGGCGAATGGTCGATCAATGCTTTAAAAATAAAGTCCCCGTTTTTCCGCTGCCATTCGCTTTGACTTTCACTTAATACTTGATGCACGATCATTTCCGTCGTCAGTTGCACAAGGCTCGCAATATCTTGCAGGCTTTCCGGATTACCCGTAATGCCGATAACGCCAATCATTTGATCATGAAAATGAATCGGTAAGTTAACACCAGGCTTACTATTTTGGAGCTGTTTGGCGGCAGCTTCGTCGATATACACAGGCTTGCCGCTTTTAATTACTTGCAGCGACCCTTCATGAATACAATCAATTCGGTCCTGATCGCGAGAGGCTAAAATCACCCCATCCATACTTATGACGTTAATATTGTGATGAAGCTTTTCCTTTGTTTGTAAAACGATTTGTTCCGCAAGTTTAATAGATAGCAATTTGTACACCTCGTATAAAAATATATCTGTACTAATACAGTTAATTTGTACATTCATTATAATGTATTTTAAATTGTCTGTCATTATAATGATATGTAAGCGGTTACGAAAGGGGCTCTATTATGAAAATCGTCATAAGTCCAGATTCATTTAAAGGTACACTAACAGCATTACAAGCTGCTGAAAGTATTGAACGTGGTATAAAACATATAAATAATGATATAGAAACACTTATTATTCCCGTTGCAGATGGCGGCGAAGGAACTTTAGAAACACTAGTATTAGCAACAAATGGACGCAAAGTTGACGTCCCTGTACTCGATCCACTAGGGCGAGAAATTATAGCAAGCTATGGTGTACTTGGAAACGGCACAACATGCGTCATCGAAATGGCAGCCGCTTCTGGTATAACACTGTTACATAACAATGAAAGAAACCCACATATTGCCTCTACATTTGGCACAGGTCAATTGCTGAAACATGCATTACAGCAAGGATTTAAGGACTTTATCATATGTATAGGTGGCAGTGCGACAAACGATGCTGGGGTTGGGATGCTCCGCGCATTAGGCTTACAACTATTCGATAAAGATGGACAACATGTACAAAAATCGATTGACGGTCTTTATCAGGTTGAAAAGCTAGACTTTAGTAAGTGGGATGAACGTTTACGAGATTGCACATTCACTATTGCCTGTGATGTTGACAATCCGTTAGTAGGTGAAAAAGGCGCATCCGCGGTTTTCGGTCCGCAAAAAGGCGTGAAGCAAGATGAAATAGCGTATTTTGATAAAGCGATTACGCATTTTGCAGATGTTGTAGAGCGCGAGTTAATGATTCGCCTACACGACTATAAAGGGGCTGGCGCTGCTGGGGGTATGGGTGGTGCACTCATCGCCTTTTTAAACGGTCAATTCCAGCAAGGCATTGAACTTGTATTACAAGTCATTGAGT
>JAZUES010000022.1:0-17302 GCA_045640265.1 Solibacillus sp. | reverse complement strand
GCGACACTGGTTCTCCAGAAGTACAAATCGCTGTATTAACTGCAGAAATCAACGCTTTAAACGCTCACTTAGCTACACACAAAAAGGATTTCCACTCTCAACGTGGTCTTCTTAAAATGGTAGGTAAACGTCGTCACTTATTAAAATACTTACGTGAAAACGATGTTCCACGTTACCGTACATTAATCAACAAACTTGGATTACGTCGTTAATCTGACAATAAAAAGCGGGATTTATCCCGCTTTTTATTATTGTTTAGAGAAAGCAAGTAACGAATCCACTATTAATTATTATGCACAATGAAGTGCTCCTAATTTAAATTTGTAAAACTTAAATATTTTAATGAAAAAATTTAGCATAGATATAGCTTTTTTGATACACTAATATGGTACATAATAAAGATACGTGAGTGTTTCAATAAGAAAGGGGTTCATTTAATGAACGAAAAAAAAGTCTTTTCGTATGAATGGGCTGGCCGTTCACTTGTAGTAGAAGTAGGACAGTTAGCTAAACAAGCAAACGGTGCAGCAATGGTTCGCTACGGCGAAACAGCAGTATTAGCGACAGCAACAATGTCAAAATCACCAAAACCATTAGATTTCTTCCCATTAACAGTTAACTACGAAGAACGTCTTTATGCAGCAGGTAAAATTCCAGGAGGCTTTATTAAACGTGAAGGCCGTCCTTCAGAAACAGCGGTATTAACATCTCGTTTAATCGACCGTCCAATTCGCCCAATGTTCCCAGATGGCTTCCGTAACGAAGTACAAGCTATCTTAATGGTTATGTCAAATGACCAAGATTGCCCTTCAGACGTAGTAGCAATGTTTGGTGCTTCATTATCATTAGCGGTTTCAGATATTCCATTTGACGGACCAATTGCTGGTGTACACGTAGGTTATATTGATGGTGAATTCATTGTCAACCCAACTCTTGAAGAGTCAGCAAAATCAACAATTCATTTAACAGTGGCAGGGAACAAAGATGCAATTAACATGGTAGAAGCTGGCGCGTTAGAAGTACCAGAAGAAACAATGTTAGAAGCGATTATGTTCGGTCATGAAGAAATTAAAAAATTAATCACATTCCAGGAACAAATTGTTGCTGAAGTCGGTAAAGAAAAAGTAGAAGTTGCACTGTATGAATTAGATGCAGAACTAACAGCTACTATTAAAGAAGCATGTGAAGCTGATATGAACACAGCTATCCAAACAGTGGACAAGCAACAACGTGAAGAAAACATCACAGCTGTAAAAACACGTATTATTGAATCTTTCGAGGCTAAGGAAGCTGACGAAGATACAATGAAGCAAGTAAAAGCCATTTTAGATAAAATGGTTAAAGAAGAAGTACGTCGTTTAATCACAGAAGATAAAATCCGTCCAGATGGTCGTAAACAAGACGAAATTCGTCCGTTATCTTCTGAAATTGATTTATTACCACGTGCACATGGTTCTGCATTATTTACTCGTGGACAAACTCAAGCGTTATCAATTTGTACATTAGGTGCATTAGGTGACGTACAAATTATCGACGGTATTGGAATTGAAGAATCAAAACGTTGGATGCACCATTACAACTTCCCAGCATTCTCTGTTGGTGAAACAGGTCGTTATGGTAGCCCAGGTCGTCGTGAAATCGGTCACGGTGCATTAGGTGAGCGTGCGATTTTAGCGGTTATGCCTTCTGAAGAAGCCTTCCCATATGCAATCCGTTGTGTATCAGAAGTGTTAGAATCAAATGGTTCTACTTCTCAAGCATCAATTTGTGCATCAACAATGGCTCTTATGGCTGCTGGTGTACCAATTAAAGCACCTGTTGCAGGTATCGCAATGGGTCTTGTGAAAAAAGGCGAACATTATACAGTATTAACAGATATCCAAGGTATGGAAGATCATCTTGGCGACATGGACTTTAAAGTAGCAGGTACAGCTAAAGGTGTTACTGCACTTCAAATGGACATTAAAATTGACGGATTATCTCGTGATATTTTAAAAGAAGCATTAACACAAGCCAAAATTGGTCGTATGCAAATTTTAGAACATATGATGACAACAATTTCATCAACACGTCAATCGTTATCACAATATGCACCAAAAATCGTATCAATTAAAATCAATCCAGATAAAATCCGCGATGTTATCGGACCTGGTGGTAAAGTAATTAACAAAATCATCGACGAAACTGGCGTTAAAATTGATACAGAACAAGACGGTACAATCTATATCGCTTCAGCTGATGAAGCAATGATTAACCGTGCAAAAGAAATGATTGAATCAATCGTACGTGAAGCAAAAGTGGGCGAGTACTACATGTCTACTGTAAAACGTATTGAAAAGTTCGGTGCGTTCTGTGAAATCTTCCCTGGTAAAGATGGTTTATTACACATTTCAGAAATCCAAGAAGAACGTACAAAAGAAGTAGAAGACGTACTAAAACTTGGTGATCAATTACTAGTGAAATGTATCGAAATCGACAAACAAGGTCGAGTGAACTTATCACGCAAAGTAGTAATCCAAGAAGAAAAAGAACGCGCAGAGAAAAATTAATAATCGATTAATAATCGATTATTAATTTCTGTATCGAAAACAATGCGACAGGTACAAAATGTTTTACTGTACCGAAAGCAAAGCGGCAGGTACAAGATAGTTACAAAGAGGGGCTGTACAAAATACTGTACAGTCTTTTTTTAGATTAATAGATAAAAGAATGGAGCAAATTATGGTACAAGTAATTACAGCAAAAAATGGTGTACGTATTGTAGCAGAGCAAATGCCACATGTTCGCTCTTTATCAGTAGGTATATGGGTGAATGCAGGATCACGCTATGAAGCACCAGAAGAAAATGGGATTACACATTTTATTGAACATATGCTTTTTAAAGGCACAAAAAATCGTACGGCTCGACAAATTGCAGAACAATTTGACCGCATTGGTGGAGAAATCAATGCCTTTACATCAAAGGAAAATACATGCTATTTTGCAAAAGTCTTAGACCATCACGGTGAAATTGCGATTGCGATTTTAGCAGATATGTTTTTCAATTCACTCTTTAGTCAAGAAGATATTGAACGTGAACGCCAAGTGGTTTTAGAAGAAATCTATATGAGTGAAGACGATCCAGCTGATGATGTGCATGAAAAACTATGGGCTGTGATGTATCCGAATGATGCATTAGGACGTCCGATTTTAGGGACAGCAGAGACTCTTGCAACATTTGATGAAGCCATGATTCGTTCTTATATGGCGAAGCATTACGGACCAAAAAATGTTGTTATTTCAATTGCAGGTAATATTGAAGAGGGATTACTTGAGAAAATTGAAGCATTGTTTGGTACATATGAAGCAAGTAGTGAATCAATTGTTTCAAAGCCATCGTATCCTGAATTCACTGCAGGAGAAATTGAAAAAACACGTGATACAGAGCAAGCACATATTGCGATATCATTCCCTGCGATTAATGTGAAGGACCCTCAAATGTATAGCTTTGTTGCATTAAATAATATTATTGGCGGCAATATGAGCTCACGACTTTTCCAAGATGTGCGTGAAGATCGTGGCTTAGCCTACTCAGTATTTAGCTTCCAATCAAGCTTCGAGGATGTTGGGGCATTTACGATTGCGGCATCTGCATCGAGACAAAATTTAGATGCACTCAAACAGCAAATTGATCAAACGTTATTTGATGTTGTTGCAGGTGGGGTAACAGAAGAAGAGCTTGAAAATGCAAAAGAGCAATTAAAGGGCAGCTTCGTTTTAGGCCTTGAAGGCACAGAGGACCATATGAACCGTAACGGTGTGAACGAGCTAATTCATCAAAACCATCGCACAGTCGATGAAGTATTAGCAAAAATTGACGCCATTTCAATGGATTCGATGGACGATTTAATAACGAAAATTTTATTAAACGAACCGGCCATCGCTATTATTGGCCCAGAGAATGAATAATTGATAATTATAAATTAAAAAAACGAAAAGCACTATTTTGATTACTAATGAAATGGTGCTTTTCGACGTTTAGAATTAAGCTTTTGTTTTTGTTAGCTTATTAAAAATGAATAATAGGCAACCTAGTAATAGTAAAGAGCAGAGAATACCTAATAATTTGTTATCACCAAATACCAATTGTAAAATGACAGCATAAGTTGGGATATTAAAAAAATTTAATACTGGGGTAATAATTAATACTGTTAGCATACCAAGAAGAAGTAAAAGTAGACTTCGTTTAGTTTCCAAGTTCCAACTCCCTTTTAAAATTCGGCGTTTTCATAGTGAATTATTGATTTCTTATAAAATTGATAGAAAATAATAAAGCTAATAATCGGCATAATAAAACAACCAATCAGTGGTAACCCAATTATTGAAAAAATAAGCATAACAATAAGATGAGGAATAAACAAAGCTATTAAGTATAAAAAGATGGTACCAAAAGAAAAGCCTTTTGTTTTTTTACTCGGATTCGTAAAATATTTTGCAAGCGTTGCACCGATAGCTGCAACTGCAGCAGCAAACATACCAAAAATAAACGAAAGACTAAGGGCATCAGACTGATCAATTGCATATAAGTAAATTTCTCGACCTAATATAGGAATAGAAACGACAAGTTCGATTAAAAAAACATAAATAAACAAACTTTTAATAAAGTCCTTTATCGAAATAGGCATGATCCGAAATGTTTGAATGAAGTGATTCTCGACTAAAAAGCTCATCGCCAATAAAGGAGACATAAGGAGGAAAAAAGAGGTAATTGAACCGATATTTATTTCCCCTAATAGTAGCCAAGTAAGAAAAAATAACAAAGCAATAGAACAAACAATAACTATAAGTAATATTCTAGTTAAATAAAAATAAGTTCGAAGTAAAGCACTCATACAATATCTCTCCGTTCTCTGTATATATAGCTAATAACGAATGCCACAATGAAAAGTACTGCGGATAAACTGAAAAAAAACCAACTATAACCAATACTCAATGTTTTAATCCATCGAATACAATATATAAAAATGAAGGGTAAAAAAAATAGTGAAAAATTGATATACGCTCTAAATGGTACATACCGTACGATAAAGAATAGAGCAGTGATGAAGCAACAAATGCCAGCACTAAGTATAATTTGTCTGCTAGATGGAAGTACGAATGAATTATGATAAAGAGATGCGAGTCCGATACTTATTACTAAGCTGTATATATAGTAGCCAAAGATGATACGACCGATAAAAATAAAGTCTGTCATGACAAAGTTCTTATGTGTAAGGGGAAATAAACTGGTCATTAAAAGTTCCTTTTCACGTTTATCAAAATAAATGGCACAAATGGAGGTGACACAAAGAGTTAAGATAAAATAGACCGCTATTTCCAACCCTTCAAACAATAAAAGCAATCCTATTAATGTATAAACAAGTGGTGCTAAATAAATCCAAGTGCTCAAATCTTGTGAGTAATAGCGCAAAAGGGGATACTTCATGCTTTACGCCCCTTAACGAAAAATAGCATGATGTCATCAATCGTTGGCTTTTGTAGTTCAATAACTGGATTTAAAAACTCACGTATGATTAAATACTCTACACCAAATGCATAATCACGTTTCCCGATAATCGCGTGATTTGGAATGACTTTCGCCTCTTCCGTGGAACCTTTCCAAATACCGTAGCCATACAACAAATCATCTTTATTTTCGCTAAATAAAATTTCACCTTCGTGAATAAAGGTAATCGTATCCGCAATCTTCTCTAAATCACTCGTAATATGCGAAGAAAATAAAATTGCGTGCTCCTCCTGCTCCATAAACTGTTGGAATAGCTCTAACACTTCATCACGCACAATTGGATCAAGGCCGCTTGTAGGCTCATCAAGCAATAATAGTTTTGGACGGTGTGCTAAGGCTAAGCTTAAGGCAAGTTTTGTCTTTGTTCCTTTAGACATCGTTTTAATTTTGTCGTACTTCGGTACACAAAGCTGATCGAGTAATTGGTCAAAGTAGGAACGATCCCAAGATGTATATACATTCCCGTATAATACATCGAGTTCTCTAGGCGAAAAGCTATCAGGAACATGTAATTCATCAAAAACAACACCAATTTGTGATTTTAATTCGACCTCATGCGCAACATGATCCTTCCCGAAAATCAAAATTTCACCATCAATCTTTTTTAGCAAGTTTAAAATCAATTTCATCGTTGTCGTTTTACCTGCACCATTTTGACCAATAAATCCCGCAATAGTCCCGTATTCCACGTTAAATGAAATATTATTTAAACGAAATTTCTTCATTTGCTTTGAAACATTTTTTAATTCAATCGCATACATAATCATTCCTCCAATAATAATCCAACTAATTCAAACAGTTCTTCACGTCCAACATTTGCTGTCTTAGCAATAGAAACAGCCTTTGATAAATGCATTTCAATTTGACGTATGAGTTCTTCTCGTAAAAAGTCTTGATTTCGTTCGGAAATGAAGCTTCCTTTACCAGCAACTGTTTCGATAAAACCATCTCGCTCTAAATCGGCATAGGCACGCTTTGTCGTCATGACGCTAATTTTTAATTCTTTGGCAAGTGCTCGAATTGAAGGGAGAGCTTCGCCAGTAACGAGTGAGCCTGAAAGAATCGCATGTTTCAATTGATCAGTAATTTGTTCATAAATCGGCTTGTCGCTATTATTGCTTAACTTGATGATCATAACTAATTTCACCACCTGTAATAAATCTGTATATATACAGTATATACAGAATGAAGTGATCTTGTCTACTTTATTTTCAGAAAATTCAATTTCACGAAGAGAAGGTAGGCTGCATATAGTATTGATGAGCCTATTTAAAAGGAGGTTAGGAATGCTGTTATCAGAGCTTGCAGAAAAAGAATTAATTGAAATGGAAAGAGGGGTACGCTACGGCTTTTTAGCGGAAACCGAATGTATTTTTGATCCAAAGACTGGTAAAATTCTAGGGTTTGAAATGCCCTCGCAAATGGTGAAAATGCCGTTTCAAAGAAAGAAAGCAGGTATGGTGAAATATATTCCGTGGGAAGAAATTTTGCTCATTGGTGAAGATCGTATTTTATTTCAAAAAACAACAACAACGATGCAGAACCCATTATGAGCGAACGCTTTTTAATCATAGGTGAAGATGAGCGGATGAAGTTTTTAGCGAAAGAATTATCAAATGTCTATCCGAATGTCTATTATAAAAAAACAAACACTTGGGATGAAGCATTAAATAAGGTTGTATTAGAATTTCATCCAACGAAGATTGTTTTACCAATTCATCCGCTTGCTATTGAAGTAGAGGAGTTATTCGGCATTCGGAATGCAGAAATTTATGCAGGTCGTCTAAATGACAAGTGGACACAACAATTGCAGCACTTAAACAGACATGATTATTTACAAGATGAACTATTCATTTGGAAAAACGCGGCCCTAACTGCCGAAGGGTTGCTCGCCCATTTATATAAAGAACGTGTAAGTGTTCAACACAAAAAAATAGTCATTACTGGTTTTGGACGTGTTAGTAAAATGCTCGCATTATTTTTAAGTCGTTTGCGTGCACACGTTCAAATTGCTGTTAGGTCAGAAGCCCAACAAGCGGAGGCTATAGCCTATGGTTATGACGGAATATTAATAAAAGAAACGACTGTTCATGATGCAGATTTACTTATAAATACTATTCCAACACCCTGGCTGACAAAAGAATATTTATCTTGGAGCAATTGTCCAATTTATGATGTAGCTTCAGCACCAGGTTGTTTAAAAGATGTTGTACTATCGCAATATGAACTTTTGCCAGCATTACCTGGGAAATACTTTCCTCAGGCAGCAGCAAAGATTTTATTTGAAACGATTGTCGCGTTAGGGAAGGATGATGACAATACTTGAAGGAAAACGAATAGGTTTAGGCATTACAGCATCACATTGTACGTATGAAGATGTCGTCCCAAAAATTACAAGTTTTCGAGAAGCTGGTGCGACAGTTGTACCAATTATTACCCCTTCTGTACTACACGCTGCAACGAGGTTCGGTACAGGAGAAGAATGGATTGAGAAAATCGAACAATTATCAGGTGAAAAGGTTGTCAGCTCAATCTTAGAAGCGGAGCCATTCGGACCGAAAAATCCGCTTGATTGTATGGTCATTGCACCGATGACTGGAAACTCCATTAGTAAGTTTGCAAATGCTGCAACGGATAGCCCAGTTCTAATGGCGGCAAAGGCTACACTACGCAATGGTTCACCTGTTGTATTAGGTATTTCTACAAATGATGCGCTTGGCTTGAATGGGATGAACATCATGAAATTACTCAACGCAAAAAATGTATATTTTATTCCGTTTGGTCAAGATGATCCAATCAAAAAGCCGACATCGCTTATTGCAGATTTTACTAAAATGCTCGAAACGGTAACCTTTGCGCTCGCTCATAAAAAACAACTCCAGCCTATATTTATACAATATTTTAAATAATCAAATAATCTTACACAATTCGAAAAATTTGTGATACAATATCCAACATTATATACATACACATTACTTTAGGAGCGATGAGACATGTCAAAGCAATTGAATGTTGCGGTAGTAGGAGCAACAGGAGCAGTAGGTTCAAAAATGTTGGAAAAATTAGTGGAACGTAAATTTCCGATTGCCTCAATCAAATTTTTAGCATCAGCACGTTCAGCAGGAAATCCGATAGAATTCAATGGAAAAACATATACAATTGAAGAAGCAAAACCAGAAAGCTTTGAAGGCGTAGATGTCGCATTATTCTCGGCAGGCGGTGCAGTATCAGAAGTATTAGCACCAGAAGCTGCAAAACGTGGAGCCATCGTGATTGATAACACAAGTCATTTTCGAATGGATCCAGAAGTACCATTAGTTGTTCCAGAGGTAAATCGTCATGCATTAAAGGATATTCCAAAAGGGATTATTGCCAATCCAAACTGTTCGACAATTCAAATGGTTGCAGCATTACAACCAATTCGTAAAAAGTTCGGTTTAGCGAAAATTATTGTATCAACTTATCAAGCCGTTTCAGGTTCAGGTATTGCAGCAATTGAAGAACTACGTGAGCAAAGCACGCAGTGGGAACAAGGTAAAAACGTGGAAGCAAAAGTTTTACCAGTAAAATCAGACGCAAAGCATTATCCAATTGCACGTAACGTTATTCCACAAATTGATAAGTTCACAGACAATGGATTTACATACGAAGAAATGAAGATGATTAATGAAACGAAAAAAATTATGGAAGCACCTGACATGAACGTTGCAGCAACCTGTGTACGCGTACCGGTTGTATCAGGTCACTCAGAATCGGTATATATTGAACTAGAACAAGAAGCCACAGTTCAAGATATTTTTGATGTACTAAAAAATGCACCGAGCATCGTATTACAAGACGATATTTCACAGCAAATTTATCCAATGCCAATTTTTGCGGAAAATGAAGATTCTACTTTTATTGGACGTATTCGCCAAGATTTAGATAACAAAAAGGGATTCCACTTATGGATTGTGTCAGATAACTTATTAAAAGGAGCTGCACTGAATTCCATTCAAATCGCAGAAGCAATGTTAGAGGATAACTTACTATAAGAGGAGATGTTTTTCATTGGACTTCGGACGTATTGGGACAGCGATGATTACACCGTTTAAAAAAGACGGTACGATTAATTATCCTGAGTTAGAACGTATTATTAACCATTTAATCGATAACGGAACAGATTCGATTATCACGTGTGGGACGACATCAGAAAACCCAACGATGTCAACTGAAGAAAAAATTGAAGTTGTTCGTTTTACGGTTGAAAAAGTAGCAGGTCGTGTACCTGTAATTGCGGGTACGGGAGATAACGAAACGGCTTATTCCATTGCCATGACACATAAGGCTGAAGAAAATGGCGCGGATGGCATTATGCTAGTAACACCGTATTATAATAAGCCAAACCAGCGCGGGATGTATGCCCACTTTGAAACCATTGCAAAGGAAACGTCCTTACCTGTTATGCTTTATAACGTACCAGGTCGTACGGGAGCGAATATTTTAGCAGAAACGACAATTAAAATTAGTAAAGACGTAGAAAATATTACATGTATTAAAGAAGCAAGCGGCAATTTAGATCAAATGGGTGACATTATAGAAAATGTAGAGTCAGACTTTTATGTTTACTCAGGTGATGATGGTTTAACATTACCACTACTTGCAATAGGTGGTCGCGGGATTATTTCGGTTGCCTCACATGTTGTTGGTAAAGACATGCAGCAAATGATTCGTGCTTTTGAAGAAGGACGTCATCAAGAAGCGGCACAAATTCATCGAGCACTATTACCACTTGTTCGTGCCTTGTTTGCGCAACCAAACCCATCGCCAATTAAATACGCGATGACAAAACTCGGATTTGATACATTAGACGTGCGCATGCCAATGATGGAAATGCTTCCAGAGGAAAAGCAAGAATTCGATAAAATTTGGGACACTTACCAAGCAAAGGCAGACAACTTCCGAGCCTTACAAAATAGTTAAAGTTATGACGACCACCATACATAAACGTTGGTGGTCGTTTTATTTCATATTGGTTCATAGAACAATAAAATTTTGTTAAATCCAAATGGTATTTTTTGATTCAGCTAGAAAATCACTTTTTTTATTTGTACTAAAGCCATTCTCCCCGTATAATGAAATTTAAGTGGTTGCTGTTCGGAACATTTTAGGAGGAAACAAAGTGACAAAGACAAAAAACGAATTAATCCGTGTCATTCCGTTAGGCGGAGTTGGCGAAATTGGAAAATCAATGTATGTAATTGAAATTGATGAAGAACTGTTCGTAGTTGACAGTGGGTTGATGTTCCCTGAGGACGAAATGCTAGGAATTGATATCGTCATCCCTGATATTACGTATTTAGAAGAAAATAAAGATCGTGTCAAAGGGATTTTCTTAACACACGGACATGAAGATGCGATTGGTTCGATTGCTTATGTATTAAAGAAAATTAAAGCACCTGTTTACGGATCGAAATTAACAATTGCTTTAGCAAAGGAACATTTGAAAGAATTACCTGCACCATACCAAGTGAAATTCTTCGAAGTAACTAACAACAGTCGTATGAATTTCAACTCAACGTATGTGACATTCTTCCATACAACGCATAGTATTCCAGATTCTTTAGGAATTGTGTTCCATACATCAGAAGGTGCAATTGTCCATACAGGTGAATTCAAATTCGACCAATCTGCTACAGGCAAGTTCAAACCAGATTTAGCGAAAATGGCAATGCTTGGTGAAGAAGGCGTATTTATGCTGTTGTCTGAATCCGTTGAAGCAGACCGTCCTGGCTATACAACAAGTGAATCGGTTATCGCGGAAGAATTACAAAAAACATTCCATTCGGCACCCGGTCGAATTATTGTAGCACTTTATGCATCGAATTTTATTCGCATTCAACAAGTGTTTAAGCAAGCGGCTTCGTCATATCGTAAAGTAGCGGTTGTAGGAAAATCATTAGAAAAAATCGTTGATATCGGTGTGAACTTAGGATACTTAGAAGTAGACGAAGAAACATTAGTACCAGTCAATGAAATCCATAAATATGCAGATGATGAAATTATTATTATGGCAACGGGTAACAAAGGTGAACCACTTGATGCACTTGATAAAATTGTGCGTAAACACCATCGTGATGTCAAAATTAAAAATACCGATACAGTGTTAATTACATTTACACCATCTCCAAGCATGGAAGTGCAAATGTACAATACAATGAACCATTTATCAAAAGCTGGCGCGCATATTTTAACTTCAAACAAAAAGGTTCACGTTTCAGGTCATGGTAGCGCAGAAGATTTAAAATTAATGTTAAACTTCATGAAGCCGAAATACTTTGTGCCAATTCAAGGGGAATACCGCATGTTAATTGCGCACTCTAAATTAGCACAAGAAATAGGCTTACAAAAATCTCAAATTTTCATCGCGGATAAAGGCGATATTATCGAACACAAAAACGGTAAAATGCGCATGACAGGTCGTGTACAAGCTGGCAACGTTTTAATCGACGGAATTGGTATTGGTGACGTTGGTAACATCGTGTTACGTGATCGTAAATTACTATCTCAAGATGGTATTTTCATTGTCGTTGTTACGCTAAATCGTGCACAAAAGAAAATTGCGTCAGGTCCAGAAATTTTATCACGCGGATTTGTTTATGTTCGTGAATCAGAGCAGTTAATGGAAGAAGCTTCGGTTATCGCACGTGAAGTCATCGAAAAGTATGTTGGAAAAGATACTTTTGAATGGACAAACATTAAACAAGAAATTCGTGATACATTAAATCAATATTTATTCCAAAAAACGAAGCGTCGTCCTATGATTATCCCAATTATCATGGAATACTAAACACTTCTAAAAATGAGGGTTTTCTTGCCGAACGGTGTGAGAAAACCCTTTTTTCTCCTTAATTAGTCAAAGTGGAGCCAAAAGACAAGCCATGGCGTCTAATTGGGTGGCGATAATTTATAAAAAGTAGGTGAAGCCATTGGAACGCAAAACGAAAAACGTAAAAGGAAAATCAAAGCCAAAAACAAAAGCCAAAAATAATCAAAAGGAACTTCATCCGCTCTCATATGAAATTATCGGGTTAATTTTGATTGCTTTTGCCATCATAGAATTTCTAGAATTAGGATTTGTCGGGAAGTGGACGCATTCCATCTCACTGTTTTTCTTCGGGAACTTAAATTTTCTTGTCCCATTATTATGCTTTTTAATAGCAGGGATGCTGATGGTGCGAAGAAGGGGTGTCGCATTTAAAAGTCGCGTCGTATATGGAGTACTATTTGTCGGTGCAAGTTTAGCGATTTTTAGTCACAGTATGTTATTCGAGCAATTATATAAAACGAATTCGTTAATTTCGAATTCTGTTTTAAAAGAAACGTGGCGCATCTTAATTAGTAATGATGGCATCATCAACCGCAGTAATGCTCTTGGCGGCGGAATGATAGGCGGATTATTGTTTAGCATTTTACATGTACTTTTTGATTCTGCGGGGACAAACATTGCGGCAACAGTCTTTTTAGCCATAGGTGTTATCTTGATTACAGGAAAGGCAATGGTACCAATCTTGTTAGATAAATTGCCAAGTTTAAAAGGAACAGTAAAGCGTAAAAAACGTGTGGCAAGATCGGTCCCAAAAGAGACGAAAAAACGCCCGGATGTCAATCAAGATGAGCAACAAGAAGAAGCAGCCGATGAAGAGCAGATTATTATTACTGCTGCGACGCAAAATGACGCACCGATTATTTCGAATTTTGTCGAACAAGTGAAAAATGAAAAACTAAATGAACTAAAACAGGTAGTAGAAGATATTCCGATTGAGGATTTAAATTTAGCAAAAGCAGAAACAGAACATCAATTAGATAAGCCTTACAAATTACCATCGATTCAATTGTTGAATGCACCACCTGAACATGATCAAAGTGGTGAGTTTTCTGTCATCCAAACAAATGCGAAAAAGCTAGAGCAAACATTTGCGAGCTTCGGTGTAAAGGCAAAAGTAACACAAGTACACTTAGGCCCAGCTGTCACGAAATACGAAGTTATGCCAGATACAGGGGTAAAGGTAAGTAAAATCGTTAGCTTACAGGACGATTTAGCATTAGCCCTTGCAGCAAAGGACATTCGAATTGAAGCGCCCATTCCAGGGAAATCAGCTGTTGGGATTGAAGTCCCAAATAGTGAAGTCGCCATCGTAACATTACGAGAAGTAATAGAAGCGAATGATCAATATAAGCCAGAATCGAAACTACTTGTTAGTCTAGGGCGCGACGTAACAGGACAAGCCATTTCTGCTGAGTTAAATAAAATGCCACACTTACTTGTTGCAGGATCTACGGGTAGTGGGAAAAGTGTTTGTATTAATGACATGATCGTGTCACTTGTTATGCGGGCCAAACCTTCAGAAGTGCGCATGATGATGATTGATCCAAAAATGGTTGAGTTAAGTGTTTACAATGGAATACCACATCTTTTAGCACCTGTTGTAACAGATCCGCGTAAAGCAGCTCAGGCATTACAGAAAGTTGTTTCTGAAATGGAACGTCGCTATGATTTATTTTCGATGACAGGTACACGTAATATTGAAGGTTATAATGAACATATTGTAATGCACAATGAAGATGCACAGGAAAAACAACCAAAACTACCTTATATTGTTGTGATTGTAGATGAGTTAGCAGATTTAATGATGGTTGCTTCCCATGAAGTAGAAGATGCCATTACAAGACTTGCGCAAATGGCACGAGCTGCAGGCATTCATTTAATTATTGCCACGCAGCGTCCATCAGTAGACGTTATTACAGGTATTATTAAAGCGAATATTCCATCACGGATTGCTTTTGCCGTTTCATCAGCTGTCGATTCGCGAACAATTCTTGATATGGGTGGGGCTGAGCGACTATTAGGACGAGGAGATATGTTGTATTTACCTGCGGGTGCATCGAAACCAATTCGTGTGCAAGGTGCGTTTGTAAGTGATCATGAAGTGGAAAAGGTAATAGATAGTGTTATTGAACAACAAAAGGCACAATATGAAGAGGAAATGATTCCAACAGATGAACCTATAGTCGATCCTTTAGATGAAACAGATGAGTTATATGATGATGCGGTTCAGCTTATATTAGAAATGCAAACAGCATCAGTATCGTTATTGCAACGTCGATTCCGAATTGGCTATTCACGTGCAGCCCGAATCGTTGATCAAATGGAGCAAAGAGGGGTTGTTGGTCCACCTGAAGGCAGTAAACCTAGACAAGTCCTTAATCGTTTGTAACATTTGATATATTTGGACTAAATTCACTTTTCTGAATATATGTATTTCTGTGAGTTTTTTAATAAATTCGCTCAAATTTCACTTTTAGGTAACACATTTCTATAAATATGTTTTCTTTTTTCGCTGAAAGTGTTATATTAATTCACGAATTAGTAGGAATGTTGTACATCAGATGTCTGATCTCTATGTAATGGTGGTGATACTTAATGTCAATTAAAGCGGATCATCGTCATTTATACCTACAAGTGATTGATCGATTAAAATCAGATATTGATAAAGGTATCTATCGTGAGAACGAAAAATTGCCATCTGAATTTGAACTTTCAAAAACACTTGGTGTAAGTCGTGCAACACTACGTGAGGCACTTCGACTATTAGAAGAGGAAAATATTATCGTCCGTCGTCATGGAGTCGGTACCTTCGTTAATCCAAAACCAGTATTTACATCTGGAATTGAGCAATTATCGAGCGTATCTTCTATGATAGAAAGTGCTGGCATGCATCCGGGTGCTATTTTTATTAGTGCGAAGGAAGAGAAGGCTACGGAAGATGATATGGAACGATTCCAAACTGACATTGATGACAATGTTATCACGATTGAACGTGTAAGAACGGCAGATAATGAGCCGGTTGTTTACTGTGTAGACAAAGTACCGGCAAGTCTTTTGCCAAAGGAATTTATAAGTAATCAAAATGTTTCAATTTTTTCGGCATTAGAGCAAACAGGCAATATTCGTGTCGCCTATGCGATTACATATATTGATCCAATTGGATTCCACGAAGAAGTTTCACCAATCTTGAAATGTGGGCCAGAAACAGCTTTACTTGTTTTGAAACAGCTACACTATGATGACAATGATCGTGTAGTGCTTTACTCGAAAAACTATTTTAGAGCTGACAAGTTCAGCTTCCATGTAGTACGAAAACGGGTGTAGAACAAATAATTTCTATTATTTAAATTCCTGCTAATCACAATTACCTTTGAGGAGGACTCATTAATGAAAAAACGTAAATTAGGTTTATTAATTTCATCTGTAGTAGCAACTGGTGCTATCTTAGCAGCATGTGGTAGCGACGAAGAAAAAGAAAAAGACACTTCAAACAACAACGCAGGTTCTGATGCAAACACAGAAGAAGCTGGTGATGGATTCTCATTAGCAATGGTAACTGACGTTGGTGGCGTTGATGACAAATCATTCAACCAATCAGCTTGGGAAGGCGTTCAACAATTTGGTGCTGACAACGGTTTAACTCGCGGAGATGGCGGTTTTGATTACTTACAATCAGCTTCTGATGCAGACTACAATACGAACTTAAACAACTTATTACGTCGTGACTTCGATTTAGTATTCGGTGTTGGTTTCATGATGGATGATGCAATGTCAGAACTTTCAGCTGAAAACCCAGAGAAGATGTTAGCAATCATCGACTCAGAAGTAGATGCTCCAAACGTTGCTAGTATTCTTTTTAAAGAACAAGAGGGTGCATACTTAGCTGGTGTAGTTGCAGCTGAAATGTCTCAATCGGGTAAAATTGGGTTCGTAGGTGGCGTTGATATCCCAGTTATCAACCGTTTCCATGCTGGTTTCGTTGAAGGTGCAAAAGCTGTTAACCCTGACATCGAAATTGTAGTGAATTACACAGGTGCATTCGATGACGCTTCTAAAGGTAAAATCGCTGCAAATGCTATGTACTCTTCAGGCGTAGATATTATCTTCCACGCTGCTGGTGGTACTGGTAACGGTGTATTCTCTGAAGCAAAAGAGCGTAAAGACAAAGATCCTAATGCAAACATTTGGGTAATCGGTGTAGATGCTGACCAATACGCAGAAGGTCAAGTAAATGATTCAACAAACATTACATTAACTTCTATGCTTAAAGGCGTTAACAACGCTGTAGTGGATATCGCTACAAAAGCGAAAAACGGTGAGTTCCCTGGTGGTAAAACAACTGTTTACGGTTTAGCTGAAGATGGTGTTGGTTTAGCGGATTCTCGTGGTGCAATTCCAGAAAATATCTTAAAAGATGTTGAAGATTATAAAGCAAAAATCGCTTCTGGTGAAATTAAAGTTTCTGAAGAAAAACCAAAAGAGTAATTATAAGAATAATTATTCATTATTATGAAGCTATTCATCATAGGGGACATATGTCTCCTATGATGTTTTTGTGAGTGTTGTTAAATTCCAGAAAATTCCGTTAACGAAAAATACACAAAGTCGCAAGATTCGTTTAATCATTTGTAAATTTATGTGTTAAATTCAAATGTAAGCGTTCTATTTTATTAAAATAATAAAAAGGTTTATTTTAATTATTTGTAGAATAAATAATAGTTGGAATTAAGTTAATAGATGAAAGATTTCAAATGAAATCTTTCCTGTGTTAATTTTAATAAAAAATAATTTAATTCATATTAGCCTAAAGGAGTGAATCGAGTGGAACATGTGATTGAAATGCTAGGAATCCGTAAAGAGTTTGGAGGTTTCGTAGCAAATAACAACAT
>JAZUES010000021.1:0-3683 GCA_045640265.1 Solibacillus sp. | reverse complement strand
GTTTTTATAGAAAAATTACATATTATACGACGCTATATAGCAAAATTTAAATAAATAAAAAAGCCTATAAGCACCTAACACAACTGAACAAATTAACCAAATAATTTAGCGAAAAAAATTCTTTATTTTACATATTTGAATTAAAAAACCACTTTGATACCGAAAACCACTTGAAATGATTCAATTAATAGGTTGATACCAGTCGCTGAAACAGAAAAAAGCGGCTACAATTAATACTCAATATAGTTCATAATAATTTATAACCATAATTATATTATGTAAACTAAAATTTTCTACTATTATATTTATGCATTCATTTTTTATTTTCCATAGTATAATAAAATTATTGAAAAATTTTTGGAGGGCTTATGTTACAAATTGCTTTACAACACTTAAAAACTTATTTTGGTTACGATTCATTTCGTACTGGACAAGCACAAGTCATTGAAAATGTGTTACAAAATCAAGATACACTCGTTATCATGCCAACAGGTGGAGGAAAATCACTCTGCTATCAAATACCAGCATTATGTTTGGAAGGCACAACGCTCGTTATTTCACCACTTATTTCACTTATGAAAGATCAGGTAGATATGCTTGTCGCTAGTGGGATACAAGCAGCATACATTAATAGTTCACTTAGCTTTGAGGAAGTTCAAGACGTGATGTATCGCGTACGCAGTGGGCAAGTGAAATTACTCTATATAGCGCCCGAACGCCTTGAAAATGAACGCTTCTCTATGGAACTTTCGCAAATACGTGTGCCACTACTTGCAATTGATGAAGCTCACTGTATTTCACAATGGGGTCATGATTTCCGTCCTAGCTATCGTTCGATTCAGCAATTGCTACATTTATGGGACGTAAAGCCAACTGTTATTGCACTTACAGCTACCGCCACAGAAGAGGTGAGCGCGGACATTCAAGGGTTACTGGCCATTGAAAAAGAGGATACCTTTGTTACTGGGTTTGCCCGAGATAATTTAAAGTTTTCTGTATTACTAGGGGAAAATAAAGAATCCTATATTAAAAAATATGTAAAAGCCAATCAAAATGAAGCAGGTATTATTTATGCGGCCACACGAAAGTCTGTAGAGGCAGTTTATGAAATGCTCCTTAAATCGGGCATTGCAGTCGCAAAATATCACGGCGGTATGTACGAAGAGGACCGCACCTATGAGCAAAATCGCTTTTTAAATGATGAAGCTCAAATTATGGTTGCTACGAATGCATTTGGTATGGGGATTAATAAAACGAATGTGCGCTTTGTTATTCATTACAATATGCCGCGTAATATGGAGAGCTACTATCAAGAAGCGGGGCGCGCAGGGCGAGATGGTTTAGAAAGTGAATGTATTTTACTGTACAGTTCATCCGATGAGCAAACACAACGCTTTTTAATCGACCAAGCCCAAGACCGTTCACGTATTCCACTTGAATTGACAAAGCTACATACGATGATTGATTATTGTCATACCGAACGCTGTTTACAAAGTTATATCGTTGAATATTTCGGGGATTTAGAGAGCGTCAATTGTGGGAAATGTGCGAACTGTACAGACAATCGTCCTCAAATAGATGTTACAACAGATGCACAAAAAGTGTTATCGTGTATTGTTCGAATGGGTCAAAAATTCGGGAAGCAGTTAACGGCATCAGTATTAGCAGGTTCTCGCAGTAAAAAAGTGTTAGATTTCAATTTTCATAAATTACCGACATACGGTATTTTACGTGCAATGAATGCAAAAGAAATTGCGAACTTTATTGAATTTTTAATTGCTGAAAAGCTCATCGTCGTGGGGAATGGTCAGTTTCCAATATTAGCAATATCTGATTTAGGGAAAGAAGTTTTACTCGGCAAACATACGATTTACCGAAAAGAAGCACGTATTATTCAATCGAATGTCGAGGCAAATGATCCGTTATTTGAAGTATTACGTCAAATACGAAAAGAAATCGCGGATCGTGAAAAAGTGCCGCCATTCGTAGTATTCTCCGACAAGTCATTAAAGGATATGTGCGCTAGACGTCCTAAAGACAGCACACAGTTTTTAGAGGTAAGTGGTGTCGGCGAAAGTAAGTTAGAGAAGTATGGTAAAACCTTTATTGATGCTATTAAAGAATATACAAATAATGAGACTTTATAAAACACCTATTTATTCTGACTTGTCTTAACTCTATACGGAATTTAAAAAGGGAAAGCTTAAGAAAAAATTGCTTTCCTTTTTTCTGTTTATAAATGCCAATATTTCCGTTCTAAAGTTTAAATTCACTAAACTTTATGTTAAATTATTGTATAAAAGTTACATCCATAGTTTAATTAAATTATCTAATTTGGAATTGTAGGTGTGAAGAATGGATTCTTTAGGTGAGCGCATTAAAAAACTGCGAAAAGCAAAGAAGTATACACAAACTGAACTTGCTGGAAACCGTCTGACAAAGGGCATGCTTAGTCTAATTGAGAACGGAAAAGCTCAGCCATCTATGGAAAGTTTGCGTTTTTTAGCAAAGCAATTAGATGTTGAAGTCAGTGAATTGCTGGATGATGGAACACTAGCACAACTACGAAAGTTATATACAAATATAGAAGAAGACATTGAAAAGAGAAGTTTAATGTTTGATCCCGAAAAAATATTGTCGTTAACAATAAAAATAATTGAAAAAATAGAGCCCTATTCAACTCAAATTCAAGGGATAAATTACGAGCAAATTCGCATACGTGAAGTATATTTTTTAATGAACCGTACTATCAATAAAGCGAAATCTTTGGATGATTATTGGAAATTTATTAATGAATATGAAGCAATCCATGCTTATAGCCGCATGTTACGTTGCTACTTCTATTTAGCATTTGCTGCAATTGAACAACGCAACTACGAAGCAACTTTAGACATTTTGAAAAAGGGCGAACAACGAATTGCTCCTTATGAATTATTAATCGATCCCATTGCCAAGCTAGACTTTTACTATAATTTAACAGTAGCCTATTCAGCTGTAGAAAATATGGAAATGGCCGAATATTATTTACAGAAGGCGATGGAGTTTGCGAAAAGAAAGCAAATTTTTTATCGAATGGACAGTTTTTATGAACTATTATTCGTACTTTCAATAGCAAATAAAGATCATAATAAAAGTGCACTGTATGTAAAAAAACTGCTATTACTTTCGGATTTTGCGGATGATAACGCCATTAAGATGGCTTCAGCATTTTGTAACTTACATTATTTAAACAATGTAGAGCACCAATATCAAAAAGTCGACCAATTAATGAACGAGTATAAGATATTATTCAATGAATCACAATATTTTGCACATAATCCTAAGTTTATTTGCGAGCAAATGTATGCACAGTTTAAGTTAAAAAATTATGAGCGTACGATTGAGTATGGTAAGGGCTTATCCATTCCAAGTTTTATATACCACCCAATTGATTTAGCTCGTTATTATCGCTACTTTGCAGTTCGTGCATTGGCCTATTATTACATGAAAGAGTTTGATGCAGCGAAGCGGGATATCATTTTCGCCAAAAACGGAGTAGAAGATTTCTCAGATACAATATATAAACAATTCGTTTTAGAAGCATATAATGAAATATTTTTTGATTAAAAAGGGTTTAGGCATATGCCTAAACCCTTTTTGTTATTTATCCCAATGTGTATTAATAAATTCATCTCTACCTGATT
>JAZUES010000020.1:0-2715 GCA_045640265.1 Solibacillus sp. | reverse complement strand
CATCTAATGATTGGTGATTTAAATGAACAACGTTTAAAAGAATTACCAGAAGCACTAGAAAAAGGTGGTATTAGTTCAATCAAAGTGTTTTTAGCTTATGCAAAAGAATTTCAAGCATCAGATCGTACATTATTCCAGGCGTTTAAAGTGGGAAAAGAACTTGGTGCAACGGTTATGGTGCACTGTGAAAATGGTTCCGTTATTGATGAGCTTGTTGAAGAGGCAAAAGCAAATGGTAATACAGCACCAATTTATCATGCATTAACTCGCCCACCAGAAGTTGAAGGAGAAGCAACAAAACGTGCGATTGAACTGGCTCATTTAGCAGGAGCACAACTTTATGTTGTACATGTAACGTGTAAAGAAGCTGTTGATGAAATCATTTCAGCCCGCAATAAAGGCTACAATGTTTTAGGTGAAACGTGTCCCCCATATTTAGTATTAGACCAAACGGCATTAGAAAAACCAAATTTTGAAGGTGCAAAATATGTCTGGTCTCCCCCTTTACGTCCTAAAAAACACCAAGAGGTATTATGGAATGCATTAAAAGCAAAGCAATTACAAACGATTGGTTCCGATCAATGTTCCTTCAGTTTCAATGGCAAAAAATCATTAGGGAAAGATGACTTCTCGAAAATTCCAAACGGGGGACCATTTATCGAAGATCGCTTCTCTGTTTTATATTCAGAAGGGGTAGAAAAAGGACGTATTTCAGTAAATGAATTCGTTGATATGATTTCTACACAGTCTGCAAAGATTTTTGGATTATTCCCACAAAAAGGAACGATTGCTGTAGGTTCCGATGCAGATATCGTATTATTTGATCCAACTGTAAAACGGACGATTTCAGCGGAAACACATCATATGAATGTGGACTATAACGCATTTGAAGGTTTGGAAGTAACAGGCGAACCGACTAGCGTTTTAGTACGTGGTGAATATGTCATTAAAGATAAAGCGTTTGTAGGGAAGCTAGGTAGTGGTAAGTATATTCGTCGCGAAGTAAAAAACACAGCTAAAGTAACTATATAAGTAAATCAACTAGACAAGTAATAACAAATCATACTGGAGAGAGGATTGTTATGAAAATGAAAATTGATTTAGCAAAAAACTTTGAAGAAATGTTTGGAGGCCTAACAACATACACAGCAACTGTAGAAGCGAATCGCTGTTTATATTGCTATGATGCACCTTGTATTCAAGCATGTCCAACGAGTATTAATATTCCCAGCTTTATAAAGAAAATTGCTACGAAGAATATGAAGGGCTCTGCTCGTGTCATTATGGAATCAAATCCAGTAGGAGCAAGTTGTGCACGCGTTTGTCCAACGATTGAGCTTTGTGAGGGAGCTTGTGTTTTAAATAGCGAGGAGAAACCAATTCAAATCGGCCATTTACAACGCTATGCAACGGATTGGTTACGTGAATCAAATGTGAATTTATTTACTCCACAACCAGCGAATGGCAAGAAAATCGCTATTATCGGGAGTGGGCCAGCAGGTTTATCAGCTGCGCGCGAATTAGCATTATTAGGCTATGGTGTGACGATTTACGAAGCTGATGAAAAGGCGGGTGGCTTAAATTACTATGGAATCGTTTCATTCCGTTTGCCACAAGATATCGTCGAGTGGGAAGTACAACAAGTACAAAACTTAGGCGTAGACATAAAAACGAGCACAAAAATAGGTGAAGATATATTAGTTGATGAGCTACTAGCTAATTTCGACCGTATTATCGTAGCGGTTGGAATGGGGAAAGTACCGATGCTAGGTATTGAGGGGGAAGAGTTAGAGGGTGTATATGATGCAATTGATTTTGTAAAAGAATCAAAGGCTGAGTTTACCGATAAGTTGCAAGGCAAAAAAGTACTTGTCATCGGCGCGGGTAATACAGCAATCGATGCTGCAACATGTTCGATACGACTGGGTGCAGAGCAAGTTCAGATTGTTTACCGTCGTACATCAAAAGAAATGACAGCCTATGATTTTGAATATGATTTTGCCAAGCAGGACGGTGTTGAATTTAGATGGTTAACGCTACCTAAGCGTATCATTGGGGATGAAAACGGCAAAGTCATTGGCATGGAATGTGTGAAAATGAAGTTAACTGGAATTGAACATGGAAAGGGTACTTTAACTGAAATCCCTCATTCTGAATTTGTCATTGAAACGGATGCAGTCATTCGAGCAATCGGTCAATCAAAACATTATGAGCTAATCGAACATTTAGGATTAGCAAATACACGTGGTGTGATTGATGTAGAGATGAATAGTTTAAAGACATCGAATCCGAAAATTTATGCTTGTGGTGATGTTATTTATGGAAATGGCTACGGAGAAGCAACGGTAGTGTCCGCGGCGCAACAAGGAAAAGATTCAGCGTACGCAATTCATAATGAACTAAACGCAATATCAGAAATTGCATAGGGGGTATTCAAATGGCAGATTTAAGTATAAATTTTGCTGGTATAAAGTCACCAAATCCTTTTTGGTTAGCATCAGCACCACCAACAAACTCGGGCTATCAAGTTCAAAGAGCATTTGAAGCAGGCTGGGGTGGCGCGGTTTGGAAGACGTTAGGGGATCCTATTTTAAACGTTTCTTCCCGTTTTGCAGCAGTGAGTTTTAATGGTCAAAAAGTGGCTGGCTTCAACAATATTGAGTTAATCACGGATCGTCCGTTAGAAGTAAATTTAAAAGAGATTTATGAAACGAA
>JAZUES010000019.1:0-14924 GCA_045640265.1 Solibacillus sp. | reverse complement strand
TGCTTGACCGAAGCGTAGTATCGACTGCTTTTGTTGAATACAATATGCCAATAATTTTTCGAAGCGTTGTTCTTCTTCTAAAATATGGGCATAATGATAAGGTTGTACTGCTCGCTCTTCAAATACAAATAGTAAATCATCGATGACTTCTTGCCACATCTGTTCATCCTGCAGATACAATGCTTTTTACTGCTGGTATTCTTCCATATGACCATCCACCGCTAGTTCAAACGCAATGGAACGTTGAGCAATTGGATTGTTTAGCTTACCATGCACTTTAAAGGCTTCTAATAACCAATTCTTCTTATATGTTGGGTCTGCTTTTAGATTTTCAATGCCATCCGCGCATAAAGATAAGGCTTCTTCATAATCTTCTCTCTCAATAGCTATCAAAATAATAGCGTTACGAAGTGCATCTGATAAATTTGTACGTACATAAAAGGCTTGAATCTCTTCATCTGAGCCGACTTCTGCAATGATCTGAAACTTTAATTGTTCTATTAAATCATTATTGGCTTCATATTTTGAGAAGTCGTCTAAAAAGGCCAGTAATACTTCTTTGGTTTCCGCTAACTGACAAATTTCCGCCACAGCGGATATGAAAAAGACATTGTTCTGATTACATTTCGCATAAAATTTAAACTTTTCAAGTAAAAAATCCGTAACTTGTACTGCCATTTCTTTAGTATCGATTTTTAAAATGCACGAATCAAACGTCGTCAACATATAATCCGTTATTTGATTGAAAATCCATTCATCACAATACGAATCCACTTGCCATGTCGTCTCCATACATTGACATACGAGTTCTAGCGCATGTAGAGGGTTTTCAACAGAAATACCCTCTATTTCCTCCAATACTTCATAAAGCCCTGCAAAAGCATTGTCAATCGATACTTCCCCTATGTAGCCCATTCTAAGATATGGATTTAATTTTTGTAAAATGTGCTTTTCTACTTGCTCCGTCGTTAATATATCCGCTGATTTTGGTTCCTCTGGTGCTAGTTGCTTGATTAAAAATGGATTATCACGCATCAGTTTAGAAAGAATTTCGACCAATTGCTCTCTTGACTTATCTTTAAGAAACAAATTGAAGTTGTCGTCTTTCAATTGGGATAATTCTTCTCGAATTGCATAGTAAACTGCAACTTCATGCTTACATGTCCCACTAAAAGGACAAGTACAAACAGATTCTGCAATATAGTCATTGTTTAGTTCTACAAAGACAAAGTACTTTTCACTCCCAACGACGGCTGCACGCCAAGTATTAGCTGCAATTTGTTCGAATCTGTGGATTGAATTACTTTTATAATAGTTTTTCCCTCTTGATAAAATCACTTTTGAAATATCTTTTTCAAATTGTTGAATATGCATTATACTCCCCTATTTCAATAATTTTTCTTATCATAACATGGCCCTATCATTTCGTAAAAAAACGACTGGGTATTAGCCCAATCGTTTAAAAAGTTATTCTGTTTTCTCAACAAATGCACGAATTAACGCACCATCGCCTTCTGTATCGATACGAAGTGAACCGTTAGAATAGCGATCCGCTCGTGTTAAGCTCGTTACTTGAATGGTTTCTAGTACACCTTTTTCAGTTTCAACTGTGATTGAATTTCTAAAGTTCACAACTAAAATGGCATAAATTCGGTGTGGATTTGATTTTAACTCTTTTAATATGACAACACCACGTTTTGCACGGTTTCCTAACTCTACTTCACTCAGAAGCATTCGTTTAACAGCACCGCGCTGTGTCACAATAACTAATTCTTCATCTGAACTTGGATTTAAAATGGCAACGGCTGCTAAATGTTCGCCATCTTTTATGATAATTCCTTTAACCCCAGCAGTTTTAACACCAGTAACTGGTAGCTCACTCATTGGGAAACGGATTGTATAGCTTGTATTTGTCGAAAGTAAAATTTCTTCTTTCTCCGTTACAAGTGCAGCAAAAATCATTTCATCTTGGCCCTTAACATTCATTGTTTTAATCGGTTTTGAATAACGTGTTACGACATAATCAGCAAGTGCAGAACGCTTAATTTGACCTTCTTTTGTTGCAGTGAAAATGTACTTATCTGGTTGCTCGAACGTTTCAATACCGATAACTTGAATAATTTCTTCGGCTGCATCAATCGGTACAATACTTGAAATATGCTGACCTAAGTCCTTCCAACGAATGTCTGGCAATTCATGGACTGGCTGATATATATAATTACCTTTACTTGTAAATAATAGTAAATGATGCTGTGTATTTAAGTTTGCTTCGTATAGTAAGAAATCTGATTCCTTCATTGCGAAATCTTTGCCATTCGATGCATTATGCGAGCGAAGACTTGTACGTTTTACATACCCATCCTTCGTTACTGTAACAACGACTTCTTCACTTGGAACTAGTACGTCAAGTGTTATTTTAATCTCTTCTATTTCTGCTTCAATTGTTGAGAGACGCGGTAAGGCGAAACGTTTCTTAATATCGAGTAATTCCGATTTAATAACACGAATCAATTTCTTTTCATCCTCTAAAATAGCGGTTAACTTCACAACCAATTGATTTAATTCATCTTGTTCATTTTGAAGTTCTGTAATGTCCGTATTTGTTAAACGATACAGTTGTAAGCTAACGATTGCCTCTGCTTGCACTTCAGTAAAGCTGAATTTTTCAATAATGTTGTTTTTCGCATCACGTTTGTCTTTTGATGCACGGATTGTTTCAATTACTTGATCTAAAATCGATATCATTTTCATTAAGCCTTCTACGATGTGTAGACGGTCCTGTGCACGTTTTAAATCAAATTTCGAACGACGACGTACAATTTCCTTTTGGTGGTCTATATAAGCATCTAACATTAATGGTAACGTCATCATCGTTGGACGACGGTTATGAATCGCAATCATGTTGAAGTTATAAGACACTTGTAAATCCGTAGACTTAAATAAGAAATGCAAAATACCTTGTGCTGACACGTCCTTCTTCAATTCAATAACGATACGTAGACCATCACGATCTGATTCATCACGAATTTCAGAAATTCCATCTAAACGACGATCGTTTACACGTAACTCATCCATTTTACGAATCATATTGGCTTTATTGACTTCAAAAGGAATTTCAGAAATCACGATTTGCTCTTTATTGCCTTTTAATTTTTCAATTTCCGTACGAGAACGAACGATAATTTTTCCTTTACCAGTCTCATACGCCTTTTTAATACCATCAAAGCCTTGAATAATCCCACCTGTTGGGAAGTCGGGGCCTTTAATGACGGTCATTAGTTCATCAACTCTACAATCTTTGTTGTCTAAACGCATTAAAACCGCGTCTAACACTTCTTGTAGGTTATGTGGTGGAATGTCCGTTGCGTAACCAGCAGATATCCCTGTAGCCCCATTAACAAGTAAATTAGGGAAACGTGATGGTAATACGGTTGGTTCCATATCTTGATCATCAAAGTTTGGAACAAATTCAACCGTACCTTTATTTATATCACGGAGCATTTCTGCAGCAATTGCAGATAAACGTGCTTCCGTGTAACGCATCGCAGCAGGTGGATCCCCATCAACCGAACCGTTGTTACCGTGCATTTCGATTAACATATGACGGCTTTTCCAGTCTTGACTCATACGGACCATCGCTTCATAAACTGAAGAATCACCGTGTGGATGGTAGTTACCAATTACGTTACCGACTGTTTTTGCCGATTTACGGAATGGCTTATCATTTGTATTGCCCTCATTGAACATCGCAAATAAAATACGACGTTGTACTGGCTTTAGACCGTCTCGTGTATCTGGCAATGCACGGTCTTGAATAATATATTTAGAATAGCGACCAAAACGATCGCCCATGACTTCTTCTAAGGGTAAATCTTGGAATTTCTCTACAAAGCTCATTATTTGTTAACCTCCTCATGCTGGATGAATTCATTTTCTAAAATGCTTGCATCCTCTTCCATGCCGAAGTTGACATTTGATTCAATCCATTTACGGCGCGGCTCTACTTTATCGCCCATTAATGTCGTTACACGACGTTCTGCACGTGCACCGTCTTCGATTTTAACGCGAATTAACGTACGCGTTTCAGGATTCATCGTCGTATCCCATAATTGGTCGGCATTCATTTCACCAAGCCCTTTATAGCGCTGTAGGATATAACCTTTACCAACTTTTTTAATGACTGATTCCAGCTCATTTTCTGTCCAAGCATATTCAATAACTTGCTTTCTTCCAGATCCTTTTGAAACTTTAAAAAGTGGTGGTAAGGCGATATATACTTTCCCCGCTTCAATTAGTGGTCGCATATAACGATAGAAGAAAGTTAATAGTAGCACTTGGATATGTGCACCATCTGTATCAGCATCGGTCATAATGACAACTTTATCGTAAGCAGCATCTGCTACAGTGAAGTCTGCGCCTACTCCAGCCCCAATTGTATGAATAATCGTAGAAATTTCTTCGTTTTTCATAATGTCTTGTAGCTTGGCTTTTTCTGTATTAATAACTTTACCGCGCAATGGCAAAATAGCTTGGAAAGTACGGTCACGCCCTTGCTTTGCCGAACCACCGGCAGAGTCACCCTCTACTAAATACAATTCATTTCTCGCTGCATTTTTTGATTGTGCGGGTGTTAGTTTACCTGAAAGAAGTGTACTAGACTTTTTCTTTTTGCCGTTACGTGCATCATCACGAGCTTTACGAGCAGCTTCACGAACTTGCTGTGCACGAATGGCTTTACGAACAAGTGATGATGATAATTCAGCATTTTCTTCTAAGACGTACATTAGCTGTTCAGACACAACCGTATCGACCGCAGCACGCGCTTCAGACGTACCTAATTTCCCTTTCGTTTGCCCTTCAAATTGAAGAATATTTTCTGGAATACGAACGGAAATAATGGCCGTTAAGCCTTCACGAATATCCGAGCCATCTAAATTTTTATCTTTTTCTTTTAATAGCCCAATTTTACGGGCATATTCGTTAAACGCACGTGTTAATGCGGATTTCGCACCTGTTTCATGTGTACCACCGTCTCGTGTACGGACATTGTTTACAAATGAAAGAATTGTCTCTGAATAGGCATCATTGAATTGGAAAGCAAATTCAACTTCAATTTCCTGTAAAATTCCTTCCACATACTTCACAGGATGAAGTACGTCTTTTTCTTCGTTTAAATATGTAACAAATGCTTCAATACCATTTTCATAATGGAATATATCCTGTTGACCTTCACCACGTTCATCAATTAACTCAATTTTTAGCCCTTTTAGTAAAAATGCTGACTCACGTAAACGCTCAGCCAAAGTATCGTAATTATACTTCGTAACAGAGAAAATCGTTGGATCTGGTAAGAAATGAACTAAGGTCCCTACTTCTTTTGATTTCCCTAAAACATCAAGTGAAGTTACAGGTTTTCCGCCATTTTCAAAGCGTTGACGATATATTTGACCATCGCGGTGAATCGTAACTTCTAAAAATACCGATAAAGCATTTACAACAGATGAACCAACACCGTGTAAACCGCCACTTGTTTTGTAACCACCTTGTCCGAATTTACCACCAGCATGGAGCACAGTAAAAATGACTTCTGGTGTTGGCTTACCCATTTTATGCATACCTGTAGGCATCCCACGACCAAAATCTCGGACACTTATACTATTATCTCCATGAATTTTAACGATGATATGATTCCCAAATCCAGCAAGTGCTTCATCCACTGCATTGTCTACAATCTCATACACTAAGTGGTGAAGACCTCGGCTATCAGTAGAACCAATATACATACCTGGTCTTTTTCGTACGGCTTCTAAACCTTCTAATACTTGAATGGCATCTTCATTATAAGAAATACCGGTCTGGTTTTTTACCAAATGTAATCCCCTCCAAAAATACAAACAAACGTTCTTTCTCGTCCTAATCGTAATGCCAAAAATACATGGTGTCAATGTTTGACGTAACAAATTAGGCTTTGCAAAGACTAATTGTATCATCAAAAACCACGCTTTTAAAGCATATCCTTTAGCTCTTTTCGCTGAAATGTAACTATTTTCCTGCTTTTACGAAATATTTCGATAAAAATATTACCTCTTTCCTTCTATATAAATACGGTGTAAAATATTCATTACATACTATTAGTACCAAGTAGTAATTCTTAAAATTGAAAGGAGCACAACTCTTGATCAATGCAGTAATTTTCATTTGTGCTTATTTATTAGGTTCCATTCCTTCTGCTTTATGGATTGGTAAAATCTTTTACAAAACAGATATACGCCAGCAAGGTAGCGGCAACTTAGGAACAACTAACACATTCCGTGTGTTAGGGAAAAAGCCAGGCATTGCCGTGCTGTTGATGGATATTTTAAAAGGGACAGCAGCAGTTCTTCTTCCGCTATTACCTATATTTGATAACAGTACAGTTCATCCACTTATTTTAGGCATTATAGCCGCAGTCGGTCATATGTTTCCAATCTTCGCTAGTTTCCGGGGCGGAAAAGCCGTTGCCACAAGCGCTGGTATTATTTTAGGTTATCACTTATCGTTATTTTTAGTACTATTAATTGTATTTGTAATTGCATTAAAATTATCGAAAATGGTTAGTTTATCTTCAATAACAGCTGCATCAGCCGGGATTATCTACGTGATTGTTTATTGGTTTGTTACAGGTGAAGTCGCATTACCTATATTAGTTGCCTTTTTAGCAGCTTTTATTTTCTATCGCCATCGTGAAAATATCAAACGCATTAAAAACGGTACAGAACCTAAAATTAAAGGCTTCTAACTCTCTCATTACGAGAGAGTTTTTTTGTTTTTGAAAGATTCGCGCTTTTACGGCATAATGAATTATAGAGGTGAGTATATGGAAATCAAACTATCAAAAAAAGCTATTGAATGGTTCCAACAAGAAATGGAAGTTGAAAAAGGCGATTATATTCGTTTTTACGCACGTTACGGAGGTTCTTCCCCGTTTCATGAAGGTTTTTCTTTAGGAATGAATCGCGAACAGCCACATGAAATCGGCATTGAAACAGTTATTCATGACATTCATTTCTACATTGAAAAGGCGGATGAATGGTTTTTCAACGAGCATCATTTAATGGTTGATGTTGATACTGTGCATGATGAATTAAGATATTCTTACGGAAAATAATTTAAATTTTTCGAATAGATTGTTATCCCCCTTTTCGATTCGAAATCGTTATAATGTCTAAAGGCAACTTAGACTTTTTGAACAATGAGGGATAACAATTGAAATTGAAACAAGCATTTTATTGGCGATGTACTTTTTTCTTAGCAGGTATTATTGTATTATCTTTAGGCATTGCGCTCACAATTAAAGGACAAATGCTCGGTGTGGGCTCATGGGATGTGCTACACATCGGACTATCCAACAAATTAGGCTTAACCGTAGGGACATGGTCTATTATATTAGGCTTAATTATTTTAGCGATTGACGCGATGTTTTCAAAACGCTTACCAAAAATAGGGACATACTTAGACATGTTTTTAACTGGTATTTTCATGGATATTTTTCTATTATTCTTACCTGATGCAAATGGCTGGTTTGAACAGAGTATTGCATTTATATTTGGTGTCATTCTATTAGGCTTAGGCTGCGGAATGTATATGGTAGCAAATATCGGTGTCGGTCCTCGTGATACATTAATGTTACTTCTTGTACAACGAGTTGGTTGGTCAGTCACACGTGCACGTACAACAATGGAATTAAGTGTTGCGATTATTGGTTTCGCATTAGGCGGACCAGTTGGAGTTGGTACTGTATTTATGGCATTCGGACTCGGACCAATCGTCCAATGGGCTCTCAAGTTAAACGAAAAGCTATTTTACCGCGCAACTGGTATAGAAAGCGCTGTAATCTAATATATAATTCAGCTAGGAAGCGGGCATTTTGTTCGTTTTCTTTTTTTATAGAAATTTTTAGGCTTAAGTCCAGAAAAAACTTTCTGAATTTTAAGAAAGAGTGCATAGTATAGATGGAGGTGTTTGCTATGATACATATTGAAAATATCCATTTATATCGCAATGAAAAAGTTATTTTAGATAACTTATCTTGGCATGTCGAAAGAGGTCAGCATTGGGCAATTCTTGGTTTGAATGGCTCAGGTAAAACGACATTATTAAAAGTAATTAACGGTTATATTTGGCCAAATGACGGCACGGTGCAAGTACTTGGGGAAACGTATGGTCAAACTTATATTCCAAAGTTACGTACACGCATTGGTTGGGTAAGCAATGCCATGATTGATAACTTTAACTGGCATGACAATGCAATTGAAATTGTACTAAGCGGGAAATTCGGGGCACTTCGTCTATTTGAAGAAGTTACAGGTGAGGAAATCGAACAGGCTGTTTCGATTATGAAGCATTTTAACTGTGATCATTTAGCGAATAAGCCATTTGAGCAACTATCTCAAGGGGAAAAACAACGTGTACAAATAGCTCGGGCATTAATGGCAGAACCCGAAATTTTAATATTAGATGAGCCATGTGGTGGATTAGATTTAATTGAACGCGAAAATCTACTAAAAACCATTGAACAAATTGCTGAAGATGAAGATGGTCCAACACTTATTTATGTAACCCATCATGTGGAGGAAATTCTACCTTGCTTCACGCATGTATTGTTAATGAAAGATGGAAAAAACACGGCAACTGGTGAACGGCAATTGATTGTAACCGAAGCAACGTTAGGAGAATTTTTCGGCCGATCGGTAAGTTTACAAATTGAACGTGACCGCGCTTGGGTTGCATTGAAATAAAATTACGCGAAGAAAACTGTCCATTGTTTTCTTCGCGCTTCATTTTAAATATGATATTCCAAATTTTCATTGACATAATGCCAAACGTAAGGTGTTTCTTGGTATACGTAATAGTTCAACCAGTTATAGAACAATAAATGTGAATGCGCACGCCAGCTATTTTTCGGGGTCTGGTGTGGATCGTTATTAGGGAAATAATTCACCGGAATCTCTGTATGTTCAGGATCCTTTTCAATATCACGGAAATATTCATCTGAAAGAGTGGTTGCATCGTACTCTAAATGCCCTGTAATCATAATATGCTTATTGTTTTTAGATTGAACAATAAAGACTCCGGCCTCATCAGAATAGCTGAGTAAACGTAAATTAGGGTTTGCTCGCACTTCCTCAATCGAAACCGACGTATGACGCGAATGCGGTGCTACGTACTCATCATTAAAGCCGCGCACTAAATCCATGGTTAAATCAGTAATAACATGCGAATAAACGCCTGAACATTTTTTTGGTAATTCAAATTTCCCAATGCCGAAATGATGATATAGTGCAGCTTGTGCGCCCCAACATATATACATAATTGATGTTACATTTTTATCTGCCCAATCCATGACCTTCGTAATCTCTTGCCAGTAACCGACTTCTTCAAAAGCCATTTTCTCAACGGGTGCACCAGTAAAAATCATCCCGTCATAACGACGATGTTTGATGTCATCAAAGGTTTGGTAAAACGTATCTAAATGCGATTTTGACACGTTTTTAGACTCGTAAGTTGCCGTATTTAAAAACGTTACGTCTACTTGCAATGGTGTATTCCCTAAAAGGCGTAAAATTTGAAGCTCTGTTTTTTCTTTTTCTGGCATTAAATTGAACACTAAAATATTTAATGGACGAATTTGTTGTGTTTTCGCACGATCCTCTTCCATAACGAAAATCTTTTCTTTTTTCAGTAACTCACCAGCTGGCAATTGTTTCGGTATATTAATAGGCATAGCGCGGTTCCCCCTATAATGCCTTCATCACAAAAAACCTCCCATTCCAGCAAAAAGAATGAGAGGTCAACGCTCGCTCTTATCTTTCAAGGAATCTAGGTCCTTGCTGGAATTAGCACCTTTCTAATTGGATTAGAGGTTGCTGAAGCTTCAAACGGGCCATTTCCCTCTGCTTCTCGTGATAAGACATATTTAATTGTTATCCATCGTAACATGCTATGGGAAACTTTGCAATAATTCTTAAAAAAACAAATTTCGCACCAAATAACGTGAAATCATGTTTTTTCTTATGTGGATTTAATAAAACTTATACTTTCTTATCCACTAAAATATTATTTTATGCAAGCCATTTTTCTTTTTCATTTGCCAGTAGTAGAGCTTCGATTGTTTCGTCCCATGCACCGGTTAATGTGTTAAATACACGGGCAATAAAACGGTCTTCCTTTTTATCATATAGGACAAAACATAGTACAGGAATATCATTGATTTGTATCGATTCCGTAGAAGCTATACTCGTAATAAATGTAGGGAACTCTTCAGTTAATTCTTGGTTTGAAAGATTTTCCTGCAAATAATCGACAAGCATTGCTTCTTCAATCTCATCAATTTCTTCGGATTCGATATATGGAAACACTTCAGGAAACTCTTCTAAGTCCATAAAGGCCTCTAAATCCCCCTCTAATATCGATTGATGTAACGGACTGTATTGAATATAGTTTGAAGTTAGATCAAGCTCTTCTTCAAAAATACCAGATTGTAGCTGAGCTTGTCCTTTATTCGTTAATGCATAATAGTCTTCCTTGACAATCATTCCGAGACGCAGCATCTTATTTGTTAAATCATGGATAAATAGTGGTTCAACAAGTAAAATATCCGCTAATAACTCGGCATTTTTTAACTTAGCCTTTTGAAAGGATATTAGCATCATTTTCATTAAGATATCCATGGCATTACGCATTACTGGATGATAACTCACTTCTAATGTATGAATCGGAATAGAATAATGCATTTGTTGCTTAACTTCAATATTAGGATTTTGCTGAAGTTCTTTTACTAATTTTTGTTCAAGGCTTTGTAAATCCATGATGTGCTCCTTTTAATACAGTCATACCGTAAGTAGTTAATTCGCAAAATAACCGTTTTGTTCTTTAACGGTATTTAGAACATGTGCATACATTGCTTTAGTTTGAGCTTGTTTTGGTCGTTTTGTAAACATGTCTGTACTACCAATCATGATTAATAATTCTCGTGCACGTGATAATGCAACATTTAAACGGCGATAATCTTTCGCGAAACCAATTTCACCGCGCTCATTATCATGATTACGCACCATGCTGACGATAATAACGTCCATCTCCATCCCTTGGAACTTATCGACTGAACCTGTACGTATATGCAAGTGTGGAACTGAAATTTCTTGTTCAATCAATCGGTTAATACGCTTTACTTGCTCTGCATAAAACGAAATTACCCCAACGGATTTTAATGCGTCTTGTGCGATAAGTCCTTGCTCTTTGGCGCGGATTGTAGCTTCATTCAATTCGATAAGTTGTGTTTTAATTTGTTCAAGTTCAGCTGTATTAAATAAACTTGAACCTTCCTTCATGCGTTCTTCAAAGTAAGGCTTTTTGTTTGGAATATCAAGCCATAGTAAATGATGCTCACGTGTAATTTTAGATGTTTCTAAGTAGTGATCGCGTACGGCATCTGAATCTTCAAGGCCACATTGTAAGCCTTCTGTTTCATTTTCATAAAACGGAGTAATAGTTGACATAATATTTTTATGCATGCGATATTGCAAGGCAAGCATTGTTTTGTTTTGTTTCGGTAAGTTTTTATAGAGACGTTCAAACAATGACTCTTCAAGTAATTTTTCTAGCTCACGTTTTTGTTCGAACGTTGTGCTTTCTTTTACGACCTGTTCTAACGTTTCTTCAAATGTTGCATCCCCCACAAGTGGTGGCAATTGATGATGATCCCCAACTAAAATAATTTTTGCACCTTTTAACATTGGTAGTAAAAGTTCTGGCGGTGTGGCCTTTGAAACTTCATCAATAATTACAACATCAAAGGTTGGATAGTTGTCCATAAATTCTTTATTCGCAGAAGCCACACATGTAGTACCAATAACATTTGCATGCTTCACATATAGCTTACGGATTTCCTCTAAATCGTGTGCGTTTGCGTGTTCAAGTAAACCGTGCCACTCATTCTGCAACTCTTGCGTTACTGGTAACAATTCAATTTTCACTTGAAGTTCTGTTATTTGTGTATTTAACTGTGTGATATTTTCATTCACTTCAACAATAGCCTTTTCCGGATTCATTTTTGTTAATTGTTCTAGCTCTTCACGGCGTTTTTCTAGCTGAATACCTTGCGCATTAATTTCTTTTATTAATTGCGTTAATGGTTCAATTTCTGTTTTTCCAATGGCTATTTGTTCAGTTAACACAGTAAGTTCTTCAGATTTTTGCGTATGCTGCTGTTCGATTATTATTCGATTTTGAAGCTGTGTCTCTACTTTCACTTGCTCTAATTCGTTCGTTGCTAAGCTGTCCTGAAGTTCTTCAACTGACTGTGTGATCTCAATCGAAGGATTCATACTTGTTTTCAGTACATTCATTTGATTTTCGTATGTTTGCTTTTCTTGACGAAGCTTTGTTAAAATTTGTGCCTTTTCACTGTTTTGCTCTTTAAATTGGATACTAATTTCTTCTTTTAGCTTTTCAAAAATTAATACAGTTTCACGAATTGCATCCATATATTTACCATTCAAATGATCCATATATTGCATACGATAATGAATGCCCTGTATAGAACGAGAACCATTTGCTGGTGTTACTTTTTTATCACGGAATGCCATGCTTAACTTCGTTAAAAACTCCTGCACTTCCTCGATTGAATAGCTATGATTCATCGGTAATTGTACGGGATCCACATGAATTCCAAGTGCTGTCTCACTATAATTCAATGCTTTTTGTAAACGCTCGCGCACATCTTTAATGGGCTTATACTGCTCCATTTGTGGTTGGATGCGTTCAAGTGCTGTTAATAATCGATCCATCGCATAGTTACGGCGAATCCCATACTGCGTCATAAATTCTTCTATTTCGTAAACTTTTTTTAATGACGCAATTTTATCGATTAACTGTTCATATTGCGCGGTCTCTTGTGCACGAACTATTCTTTGTTCCACTGCCTGCATACGTGATTCAAATTGCTTATACTGTGCAATGTACTTACTTTCCTGAATGTGAAGTTCATATGTTTCGTGTGCTTGTTGTAATTGTAATTGCTTTTCTTTTAATTCTTCAGCCGTTTCGCCATCTGCTAGCTGCGCGGCAAAATTTTCAACACTACTAGCTACCATTTCATAAGTGTTTGTTAATTTTTCAAGGGTTTGCTCATTTTCCTCTAATGCTTTTTTATTTGCAGATAGCTCTTTTTTCAATGTAGAAATTTTATCTGACAATACATGAAGCTCTGCTTTTGCTGCTTCTTTTTGCTCTATTTGTTTTTCAAGCTGTTTTTGTTTTTCATTTAGTGCTTGAATTTCCAATTGAGTGGTAGTAATTTGCTCATTTAGTAAAGCTTCTTTTTTTGAATGAAGGGAAATCTCATGGCCAATTGCTTCAAATGTTTGCTTTTGCCAATAGGTCGCTACATTTTCTTCAATGAACTTTTTGCCTTCCTCTTCAATACTTTCTGTACGGCCATAACGTAAAATTCGAATATCCTTATTTGATAATAAGCGACTTAATGCGTTATCGACCGCTAAGTTAGATTGCGATGCGACAAGTGTTTTTAAGCCTGCTTTCGCATTTTGATAGCAAATTTCCGAAATAACTGTCGTTTTCCCAGTTCCGGGTGGTCCTTGAATAACGTATAAATCTTCTGCACTCATCGCACCTTCTACAGCTTGTTGCTGATACGGGTTTAAACGGTTATGAAAATTGATTGTGTTCGCAGTTTTTCGTTCCGCAATGACTGGCTTATCTTCAAATAAAATGTTTTCTAAATTGGCGTTGGCAGCCAAGCCTTCTTTTAAGCGCTCAAAGCCTCTTAATAAGCGCTTTAATTGAGATTTTGTTGCTGCATTTGAAAATTCTACGTCTTCAGATTGGAAGTTTAGTTCATTTCTCCGTGCTAAGTTACTATAAAATGGCTTTAATTGAATTTCTACTGTATTTTCACCGCGACGTGCTTTTACAACGTCTCCGATTTCTTGTACGTAACCACGTAATCTGGCACTTAAGCCTTCTAACTGCTTCCACTGTTTGTTCTCTACATTGGCTAGACGCATCGTCATATGAGAAAAATCAGCATCATATGTAACGGATGTATATCGAACAGTGATATCATCTATATCCGCATTTTTATTTAGTACTTTTAAATAACCTTCCCAACTTGAAATGCGCTTATTAACATAATCAAATCGTTCCTGTGCAATTGGCAATTGATCAATGGCTTCAAGGAACTTTTCTTGATAGGTATGACCGCTAATGCGTGAAGGCACGAAATGAATTTTCATAGCAGCTCGTCGATTTGTCATAACTGGAGTACCTTTACCGCGCGAACGGAAGCTTTTTGCAACAAGACCGTTTTTAACATCAAATACGCAATCCATAATGACAACACGTTCATCAAATTTCGATTTTAATTTTGTGTTTTTATCATTATCAAAATAAAGTGTTAAATGCGTTTGTTCTTCTTCAACAGAAACCTTTTCAATCGCAGTAATAAAATATTGCTGTAAATTAAAAAAGGCGTGTTCATCAGTAACATGCTCCTTCATCGCTTCACGCGCAGTATTTGTAAGTAAAATATGACAACGCATTTGCTCAAGCATTATTTGTTTAAGTGCCATGAACACACCTCCCTTTTCTATATAGTCATAAATTTTATTATACCAATATTCAACTAGTCACGAAAGTTAAAAGCGAACTTTCATTCGTTAAAAATATGGGTTTCTCTCAATAGGAGCGTGAATACAGATGTCCAGAACAATTTGTACCTTTAGTGCGCGGCCCTTCTCAATTTCAACACCATACGTTTTTACTGTTGGATTTCCTTGTTGAAGAAACGATAAAATTTCCCCTTCTCCGCAAGTCGTATCCAAAATGGTTGTCGTTTCGTTAAATAGCAATAGGTCCTTTACAAT
>JAZUES010000018.1:0-2841 GCA_045640265.1 Solibacillus sp. | reverse complement strand
TGATCCCAAGGCTGATAATCCTCTAAAATATGCTTAACTCTCTCTTCTACTGGCAATTCGATAAACAATTGAAGTCCTTGATTCTTTTTCTCTAAAACAAAATCAGGAATTACAACTCTACCGATTCTTTTACTTTCACCTTCAATTAAAACGAATGATGATTTTTGTACGCGGTTAATATTTTCATAAAGTAAGGCATCAAATCTTTTTTGATTACTTGGCTCCAAACCGATTTGACCAAAGACAGATCCTCTATGGTTCGCCATACCTTCAAAATCTAACGTTGGATAACCTTCGTCATTTAGATGGTGTAAGATTATTGTTTTCCCTGTGCCAGTATATCCATTTAATACATAAGCTTTTGGTTTCAATTCTAACGTTTCAAGCTGGTTTACTACCCAATTACGATAGGTTCTATAGCCACCCTCCAAACGGAAAACTTTAATACCCATTAAAGAAAGAACGGTAGCTGTAGTTCTACTACGCATTCCTCCACGCCAACAAAAAACGGCCTTTTTTCCTTCTAGCTCAGCAAACTGTTTTACGAAACGAGGTAATTTAGCCGAAGCAATTTCCAGACCGCGTTCTTTTGCTGCATCCACACTTACTTGTTTATAAATTGTTCCGACTTCTGCTCTTTCTTCATCATTAAAAAACGGTATATTCATACTACCGGGAATGGTTGCATCTTTAAATTCAGATGGAGAACGCACATCAATTAATGTGAGTTTATTTTTATCTTTTAATGAAAGTAATTCTTCTATTGAAATATCTTGGAACAAAATGTTGCCACCTCTTTTGCATGTGTAAAAAACGTTAAAGTTTCTTTGAAAGTTCGATTAAAAAAATCGGCAAGTTAGCCGATTTAGTTTTACAACGATAAATTAAACTACGAAAATATGTCCTGAATTCTCTTCTGTTACTTCTCCAATTATTGCCGCTTCAACCCCAGCCTTTTGTAAATCGGATAACAAGCTATTCGCTTCTTCACCTGCAACTGAAATCAAAAGTCCGCCTGATGTAACCGCATCGCATAATATCCATTGATCAATCTGGTCCATTGTTTCAGGGAAGGTAACGTCTCCTTTAAGGTGGTTATAATTATTTTTTGTACCACCAGGAATAGCACCTTTTTCAGCTATCTCTCTAACCCTAGGTAGTACCGGTACTTGGCTACTATAGATTCGAAGTCCTGTATGGCTTCCTTTTGCCATCTCTGAAGCATGTCCAAGTAAACCAAAACCAGTCACATCCGTACAAGCATGGACATCGTAGGAATCCGCCGTTTCAGAGGCTGTTTTATTTAATGTTGTCATTACTTTTGTCAATTGTGCAATTTCTTTCTCCGATAAAAGATCACGTTTAATGGATGTAGTTAAAATACCTACACCAATTGGTTTAGTCAAAATAAGTTTATCCCCAGGTTTTGCACCTGCGTTTGTACGAATCTTATTAGGATGAATAGTACCGGTAACAGCAAGACCAAATTTTGGTTCTTTATCATCAATTGAGTGGCCACCAACAAGCGTAACTCCTGCTTCTTTTAACTTATCTCCGGCACCACGTAAGATATCCGTTAAAATTTGCTTGTCCAATGTTGCTATTGGAAAAGCAACAATATTTAGTGCAGTTAACGGTTTTCCGCCCATCGCATAAATATCACTGATAGCATTTGCTGCGGCAACTTGTCCGAAAGAATAAGGGTCGTCCACAATTGGTGTGAAGAAATCTACGGTTTGAACAATTGCTAAGTCATCATTTAAACGATAAACACCTGCATCATCACTAGTATCTAAACCTACTAATAAATCTGGGTTTGGAGAAGCAGGGGGTAAATTTCGTAAAACTTGCGTTAAGTCTGCTGGACCAATTTTACACCCACAACCTCCTTTTGATGATAATGATGTAAGTTTTACATTATTTGAATTTGTCATATTAAAACAACTACCTTTCTATACGTTATTTTTTATTATAAAACTTTATAGTAATAAATGATATTCACGGTTCTTAAAAGGTTAAATAAACTTTTATAAAAAAACGATATTTTTATGATATAATATTATGTCTTTGAAAATTATTTATGATTTAGGAGGTTACCATGTCGGACTTTAAAACTACACTTCATCCGGAGCGCTCGACAAAGAAAAAGACGTTCTGGTTTATTGCTTTATTTTTATTAATCGCTGCTGCTGGATTACTTTATGTTAAATGGTTACCTTATTATCAAAAAGGGATCGTAGCTGCTGATACACACTCTATTGGCTCTTCTATATTAGGAGACCTTTCAAATATAACTTTTTCATGGGAATCAGCTTGGGATTATGCAAAAGTTTATTTCTTATCTGTTTGGAAGGCAGCTGTACTTGGTATACTGCTTGGATCTTTAATACAAGTATTATTACCAACTCAATGGCTTCTTAAAATGCTAGGGAAAACAACATTTGGTAGTACTGCCATTGCCGGACTTGCTGCTATACCTGGCATGATGTGTACTTGTTGTGCTGCACCTTTAGTCGTAGGTCTTCGTAAAAAAAATGTCTCAGTTGGAGCAGCTTTAGCCTTTTGGATTGGAAATCCTATTATTAATCCTGCAACGCTTGTCTTTATGACATTTGTATTATCATGGAAATTCACATTGATTCGTTTAGTATTTGGCCTTATTTTAACTTTTGGTGTAAGTTACTTAGCCAATCGTTTTGTTAAAAATGATACTTCTTTTGACATTGATCAAATTATAAAAGACGAAGAATCAACTACTGATAACTTTTTATCTAAATGGTTAAAAACGATTGGAAGTATGCTTCTTTATATAGTTCCTACTTACATTTTATCTGTTTTACT
>JAZUES010000017.1:0-2756 GCA_045640265.1 Solibacillus sp. | reverse complement strand
GGCCATAAATAAGAAAATGAGCAATTGCCCACGTTCAACCGATAACCCGTATTCATCAATTAAATAAAATACATAAAAGTTCGTTATATTCGTTACGTAAAATGAGCGTGCAAAAATAATGACTAATAATAAACCAAGTGCGATACCAATCTGCTGTTTCGATAAAGGCGGTAATGAAGAAACGAGTACCTTTTTCACTTTTGATAATTTTTCTGCTTCTAATTGACGCTTATACCACGCCGCGATTTTTGTCAGCGTGAAAATCCCGATTGACGTCAATACGAGGACCATTGCCGCGCCTTTCATACCAAATGGTAATATGACAAACGCACTCAGTAATGGGGCAAATGCTTGTCCTGAATTCCCTCCTACTTGATAAATCGATTGGGCTAAACCTCGCTTATTGCCCGCTGCCATAAAAGATACGCGGGAACCCTCTGGATGAAAAATAGCTGAGCCGATTCCCAAAAAGATAACGGACACTAGAATCATGCAATACTCCCCTGATAAAACGAGAAGTGATAAGCCAATAAACGAACTAACCATCCCTAGTGGCAATGCATATGGAAATGGTTTTTTATCCGTTATAAAACCGACAGCTGGCTGAAGTAAACTTGCAAAAATATTAAGTACAAAGGAAATCATCCCTAACTGTGTAAATGTTAAACCTAAATCGCGTTCGAGTAACGGAAACATTGCCGGGATAACCGATTGCATCGTGTCATTAATTAGGTGACAAACACCAATAGCCACCATGACGGGATAAATTGGGTTTGACTGGTTCTGATTCACTGTTGTGATCTTTTCACATACTTTCTGTCATTTAAAATCGTATATTATTTTTCGTTTTGCTCATGCTACTCGATAAGGGAGTGATCTATGATGGAGCTAAATTTAGGTGAAATGCTGATACGTACAACCTGCTCATTTTTTGCGATATTATTACTCGCACGCATTATAGGCAAAAAACAATTAAGCCAACTGACGTTTTTCCATTATGTAACCGGCATCACATTTGGTTCGATTGCTGCTGAAATTTCAGCCCAAGTTGAAACCCCTTTTTTAGATGGCTTAGTTTCTCTAATATGGTGGACTATATTAACACTTCTCATAAGTTATTTATCCTTTAAATCGAAAAAGGCGCGCATATTATTCGATGATAAACCGATGATTTTAATTCGAAATGGCATCATTTTAAATGATAATTTGAGGAAATCGCGGCTACATCCTGACGAACTCACGATGCTATTACGCGAGCAAAGTATTTTTTCCCTTGACGAAGTACTTTACGCCGTTTTCGAAACAAATGGTGAACTTAGTGTTATGAAAAAGCCTTTGATGCGTGGCGCCACAAAAGAAGATGTCAACATTGCTGCACCCGCACCGCAATTTTTTCCAACCGAGCTTATTTCAGACGGAAAAATTATTGCAGCAAATTTAGCAGAACTTCACCTAACAGAAGAATGGCTATTAAAAAAGTTATCTAAAAAGAATATTAACAACGTAAAAGATGTTTATTTTGCGCAAGTTTTAGAAAATGGCTCGCTTTATATTAGTTTAAAAAATGTTAGTCCACCTTCATAATATCAATCGGCGTAGATTCGGTTCACTTTTGATTTGAGGCTTGTTCCCATAGGTTCTATTTTTAACTACCTACTATTTAAAAACTATTATAGTATTAATTTTCTGAAAAGTTAACGCAAAAAAAGCAGAGAATGTTTTATTACTTTTTTCATTCTCTCATTCTCTGCCTTTATATTAGATTTTCACCATACTCTTACGCTTCTTACTCATCATAACTCCAAATGCAATCACTACTACCAAGATACCGATGACTATGAATAATGTAGCCCAATAATTCTTCATCCCCACACTATCCGTCAATAAAGCTACCCCATAATTCGGTAATTTCCAAGGTGTCACCTTCCAAAAGTTGCCGATAAGTGAATCGATAATTAAGCCAACTGGAATAACTATAATCGTAAGCACTGCGGCCACTGCCGTTTGGAATGCTGCGCTCATCGCCACTGTAACTGCCATAACAAATAGGAGCCATACACAGTATGTCACAAGCATCGCGAAAAATTTTGACCATTCCACCGTGCCATATAGAAGGACTGTGTAATAAATACTCCCTGCATAACCCGCGACTGCACTTAATACTGCAACTAAACTTGCCACCAACCATTTACTAAAAAATAGGGCCGTAAATGAAATCGGTCGTACATATAAAAGTGTCGCCGTACCATTTTGACGTTCTCGACTAAACGTGCCAATATATGCTGCGATTAACACAAGTAAACCAGTCAATTGAAATTGCCCTGTTGATGCTAGTAATAAATCAGGTGCATGAAGTTCTGGCATCGTCATTGAAAATCCCTCTGGCATATTTCCAACTGCTTTTAAGATGTCATCCATAAAATAATTGACAAGCGGGTCACTAACACCCAGAAGCACGAAGACAAGCGGAATCCATAGCATTTTTAAGCTTCGCCAGCTTTCACGCCATTCTTTTAAAAGTAACGTCTTAAATTGTTGCATTCATATCCGCCACCTTCATAAAGATTTCTTCTAAATTCACCGTTTCCCGCTCAACTTTTACCACTTCATAAGGCGCCATGGTTAATCGATTCAATAACTGTTGCATCGAAGGTAACCCATCTTGAATTTCAACAAACACCGTATTTTTTTCTACAGTTGCTAATAGCTCAGACTGACTTACAAATTGTAGCGCCTCTTCAGCTGTTGTAAACATC
>JAZUES010000016.1:0-12914 GCA_045640265.1 Solibacillus sp. | reverse complement strand
TGGATCATTTGAACGTGCCATTGAAAGAACACCACGCTCATGAGCTAATGTATTTTCAAAGCCATTTGAAGAAAACTCACCTTTGATTGAATAATCTGGACCACCCATTCCCGTACCATCAGGGTCTCCACCTTGTACCATAAAGCCAGGAATGACACGGTGGAAAATTAGTCCATTATAAAAACCATCCTCAACAAGTGAAATAAAGTTTGCGACCGTGTTTGGCGCTACCTTTGGCTCTAACTCAACAATGATTTTCTCATCATTTTCCATTGTGATTGTCACAATTGGATTTTCTGTTACTTGTGAAGCATAATCTCCATTCGATGCTTGATTATCACTATCATCAGATGACTTTTCATTACCGCATGCTGCCAACAGAGCGACAGCCATTACTAAAATAAGTACACCTACTAAACCCTTCTTACGTAAAAACATAAGTTCCCCGTCTCCTTCTTCATTAACTAATCCAAACATATTTTAACAAAAATAACCAAACAAAAGAAAGTAACATCTATTTTTATACCATTTAAATTTTCTTGCTCTTTATGTTCATTGGTCTACTAGAATTTTTCAATAAAATTGATTGTTATACCACGTATAGTTATACCTAGTAATACATATATTTATAGAGAGGGAAACTGGGTAGATACCTTAACTAGAATAAGTTATTAAAATTGGGACAAACGCCTGAGCATTCTATTCAGGGACTGTTGCATGCTCTAGTAATTGTATTTTACCTACTAGCATTGCTAAGACTGAATAATAGAAAACAGCCAGGAGCAGGTTGTCTACCGCTGCTGGCTATTTTTTTATTTGCTAATCTATTCACTACTATTAAGCAAGTATAAAAATTACTTATTTAATAGAAGACTTTTCTGTGGGGGTGGGTATTGATCAGACTTATCCAGTTCGAAATGAAGAAATTATGGCGCTCTGGTTACTTTAAGTGGCTGTTAAGAGGTTAGGAGTGGTTGTATTAGCTTTTATGTATACATTTATACAACTTCCATTGCCATTTGTACTATCGAAACTCAAACGAGGGGGTATTAGATGATTATTGAAGTAAATGGATTAACAAAAAAGTATAAAAAACAATTAGTACTAAACGGTATTAATATTCAAGTCAATACGCCTCAAATTATTGCCTTGGTCGGCCCAAATGGTTCTGGGAAAACAACCTTGATGAACTGCCTGATGAACCTGCTACCCTTTCAAGAAGGTCATGTTACGATTCTTAGGAAAAAGCATACCGATGCTTCTCTATTTTATGAAGTTTCTTATTTACAAGATGATCGTATTTTATATGGCCATTTAACGGGCTATGATCATTTAAAGTTTATATGTCGTGTACAAAAAATTCCCATCTCACGCGTGAAGGAAATAGCCGCCTACGTGGGCATAGATCGTTATTTTAAAAAACGTGTACGCAATTATTCTTTTGGTATGAAACAGCATCTATTACTCGCGATGGCTATATTAAATAAACCAAAGCTCTTATTATTGGATGAGCCCGTTAATGGCTTAGATTCAAAAAGTGCCATCCATATGCGAAATATTTTATTAGACTTGCATGCTAAAGGAACAACAATTATCATTTCTTCTGATACTTTAGATGAAATCGATAAACTAACCAATACAATCTACTTTATGAAAGATGGACAGCTTTTAAAAGAGTCTTTAGAGGATTATTCAACAAGTCATTATAAACTTACCGTTTCTGATATTGAAAAAGCAAAAGAAGTCCTATCAGACCAAACATTCGATTATACAGTGGAAGATCAGTCGATTTTATTTGAAGATACAAAGATAGTACTACAAACCATTATCAATGCTCTCAGTCAAAATGAAATTCAGATTAGTAAAATTGAAAACTACAAAATTGGAGCAGAACGACGCTATATGGAGCTATATGAAAGTGAGTTGTTGAGATGAGATTATTTCAATTTGAACTTAAAAAAATTGTCTTCGGTAAACGTTTTCTCTATTTAATAGCATTCCTTATCCTCTGCATTGGTGCACTATTTTTACGAAATTATATTTTTCAAGTAACGATTGAACAAGAACGCGAAGAGCATATTCTTTCCGCGATACGTGAAGGTCAACAGAATATAAGTCAGCTTCAATTAACTATTGCAAAAGACCCAGGGGATGAAATAGCAAAGGAAAAAATTGCTCGAATAGAGGAAATCGTCAATACACTTTTTGACGTGCGTAAAGCAATTCAGGCAGGCGATTGGCATCAGGAACTCCAGAATGAAAATCTTTTTTTAACTCAACTCGAGGACTACAAGGCAATGGGTGGAGAATTTTCGTATCTCGATGAGGACATTAAGAGAACTATAGCAACCAATACCCAACACCTTGTAACAAATATTGCGCCAGAGCATGAATCATACAGTACAGCTCTCCCTAATTTTATGAAACAAATTATTGATATTTTTGTTAACTTCGGTGCGATTGTAGTGTTACTAATCCTAGTAGGTGATATTTTAACGAAGGAATTTGAACGACGCAGCATTAAATTTTTATATACTCAACCTTTTAAAAAGAGTGCCATCATACGCAGCAAATTTTGGATTGCTGTAGCCATTTATAGTGCGGTAACTCTATGTAGTCTGGCTACAGCTGGTGGTGTCTCTCTACTTTTCGGAGAACAAGGAACGTTTTCATACCCTGTACTAATTGAAGAAAATGGTGTATTCAGCTTTATGACGATTGCGGATTATATCGTTGCCTCACTTACTTCCGCGACAGCGATTGTACTATTTTTTATTGCACTTAGTTTTGTTGTTAGCTTACTATTTAAGCATACAATTACATCACTTCTTACCATTCTTGTTTTGTTACTTGGCGGATATGCCATATTTGATCAACTATCGTTTTCGAATATAGAGTGGCTCAATCCATTTCAATATGTTTTAACGAAAGAAACAATTAGTGAAATAGGCTACGATTGGTATAAAGGAATTGGCATCACACTAGCCGCAGCTTTCTTGTGCTATCTAATTTCCTTTGTGAGCATACGCTTTGTACGAACACTAACATAGTGGTGACCACATTTGATTTTTATCAAATCACCGTTTAAAGAATAAGCATAGTTGAGACGTATCTAAACTCAACTATGCTTTTTTAAATTTACGTTACGATGAATTAATTCAGCATAGTTTGTCGCTTCTTTTAACGCCTTTTCCTCCATAGGAATTCGAACGGAAAGTATGATGAAATTTAAAATAGTAAAACAAATAGCTGTAATATATGCTTGGAACATTAATGGAAGTACAACGATTTCAAGGCAAACGACTAAATAATTGGGGTGCCGGATATATGCGTATGGGCCTTTCATAACAACATTTGCATCTGGTAAAATTATTATTTTTGTATTCCAGAATGCACCCAGTGATACTAAACACCATACCCGTAATAGTTGTAACAATATAAATAAAAACAGCAATGGATAAAGCGGTGTAAGAATGGATTTAAAAAAGATAACTTCTATAATAAGGCTTATAAAAAAACAAGAATGTAACAAAATCATAAACGGATAATGCGTTGCCCCCACTTCATAAGCCCCTTTTGCAAGCAACGTTTTTTCATTTCTTTTTGCAATAAGAAGTTCTACGAGTCTTTGAATAATAACGAAAACAAGAATGAAATAAAAAAACACTTTACTACCTCCATTCTAATAAGACAGCTTCTCCACTAAAACCAGGGCCAAGTGCCACTAATAAACCAAACGTATTTGATTCACTTTTCTTTAACATAAATTGTTCTAAAACATAAAGAACCGTTGGAGAGGACATATTGCCATGAGCTTTTAATATTTCACGTGAAACAGCCGTATGATCTTTTGTTAAATGCAATGCCTCCTCATAAGCATTTAACACTTTTTTTCCCCCGGGGTGTGCAACAAAATTATCGACTTGCTCTGGTAAGACATTATAGTTACTTAAAAATTCGTGAATAAATGGCCCAAGCCATTTTGAAATGATGCTAGGAATACTCTTTGAAAATACAACATGTAATCCGCCGCTTTTCACATTCCATCCCATTACATTTTCGGAATTTGGCATCCACTTTGATGCGCTACCAAGGATGTGTGGTAAAGTCATATCCTGTTCGAGCCCCACACGATCACCGCAAACGAGCACACAAGCCGCGCCATCTGCAAATAAGGATGTCCCAACTAAATTACTCTTTGTATAGTCATCTTTTTGAAATGTTAAACTACAAAGTTCCACACAGACTACCAGAACCTTAGCATTTGGATAGGCTTTGCAATAGTCATTGGCTCTACTAATACCAGCTGCTCCACCTGCACAACCAAGTCCCCAGATTGGTAGCCGTACAATTTGGTCAGAAAAAGATAGTCTATTCATAACACGGGCATCAATGCTGGGGGTTGAAATACCCGTACTGCTGACGAAAAGTATGGCATCAATGTCCTCTGTAGCAATATCATTTTGTAAAAAAGCACGATTAGTTAAACATCTCTCAATTACTTCCACACTATACGTAGTTGCTAACTGAATATAGAGTTCATTGCGCTCTTCAAAAGTATGGTCCTCACGATACCAATCTGGTGGAACGCAGAAATTACGTGTTTCAATTTCACCATTTTCGAACACTTTTAATAGCCGTTCTAATCTTGGCATTTTGTGTTGAAAGAGTTCTTTCGTTAATTGTTCAATATTAGATTGAGCCAATGGATAAGGTGGCGTATATGTACCAACCGAAGCGATTTTAGGAATAGTCATTTCTCCTTGTGCTTATTACTTTCTTTCAATGTATTGATAAAGTAAGTGAAATATACACGAACTCCTGCGTTTTGGCATAGTACAATTTTCTAATTTATTTACTTATTGATTATTTTATAAACCGTGACTTTTACCTGTACTTTAAATCCAACTGCCTTCAAATTTAAAGCAGAATAATAAATGGGCTATACGGATAAAATAATATCCTCAAGCCCTTATTTTTATGGATTTTTAACCTATATTACCTCTTTTGAATAAAAGAAATAATATCTATATATAGGGCCGTCATTTCTTCAGGGGTTTTATCTAAACCATTTTGAACCCATTGTTCAATTAAACCTAAAAAAGCAGACGTGATAAAGGATAAAAAGTATTCCATTGGGACCTTTAAATTTGCAGTAAGACTTTCATTTTTCTCTAAATTAATACGCACCTTTTCTGAAAAAGCATCTCGAAATCGAATATGAAAACCCGCTCTACCCCGATTGCTTAAAAAGATTTTTAATATAGGTGCATGCAATCTAATTGAGCTGAATAATGTAGCTGCCAATTGCTCTTGTCCTTTTTCAAACGTATGCGTAGATGAATAATGTGTTTGCAATTCATCAATATGATTTCCTACATCTTCAAATAGCTGCTGCTCTATTTGATCAAGCAAATCGAATTTATCTTTATAGTGCAAATAAAATGTTCCTCGATTAATTTGTGCTGCTTTTGTAATGTCCCCTACTGAAATTGATTCAAACGCCTCGTTCTCTAAAATTCGCATAAATGAGGTTTGAATAAGCTGTTTTGTTTTTCGATTTTTCTCTGCATAAATGCTCATAAAAATCTCCTTTCCTTCAAAATTGAACAGTCTGTTCACTTTTGTTTATTGCTTTTGTATACGTCTAAATTATAAGATATATGAGTACTACTAAACAACATGTTGAAAATTGAGAAAGGGCGAAATCCACATGAGATTATTTAAAGAAAAATTAGCATGGGCTGCACCCATCGCTGTAATATTAATTATTGCACTATTCTCGTTGAACTTATTTGCTCAGGGAGATCCAAAGGTAAAAAATCTACCAGTTGCACTTATTACGAGTGATGAGGGCGAACATGTTGACGCTGTAAAAGCAGCAATTGAACAAATGAGTAAAGGTACCGACGGTGAAGAACCGATGTTAACTTTTACAAATGAAAAAGAAGCAGACATTGAAGATTTATTTGCTGATAAAAAATATTACGCAGCATTGGTTATTCCAGAAGGCTATAATGATGCCGTACAAAATGCCATGACAAACAACACACCTGCAACTTTAAAAGTCGATATTAACCAAGGCTTTAACATGACAGGTGCAAACTTTGCAAAAACGGCTTTAAACGGTTTAATTACACAACTGAGCAATCAATATTCTACAAACTTTTTAGCGCAAATGGGCGACGGGCAAATCGATGCTGCTCAAGCATCCGTTCTTGTACATCCAATTGTTTCTGAAGAAGAAGTATTTAATCCCATTACTACTGCTACAGCAAATGGTAGTGCTCCAACACTAATGGCCGTTCCTGCTTGGGTAGGTGCCTTAATCGGTGGGTTTATTGTATTCTTAGCATCTTCAAGCATCCTTAAGAGAGAAATGTTTACACGTAAACAAACATTACGCTTAATGGGTGAGCAAATTTTATTCGGTATTATTATCGCCTTATTCTCAGGCTTTACGGTGGCAACACTTGCACAGCTCGCTGGTATTAACATGCCAAGCTATCTCTTAGTTGCATCATTTGTATCGTTTGCAGCGTTCTGTTTCTTCTTACTAGTATCAGCAATTACTGCATGGATCGGTAAACCAGCCATTACATTATTCATGGTTGTTATGCTTCTAGGTATGGGCGTTTTAATGACACCACAAGAAATGCTGCCAAGTTTCTTTGTAAACTTCATCCGTCCATGGGTACCGCTTCGTTTCGCTTCTGAAGGGTTGCGTGAAATCTTTTACTTCGGTAGCGGCTTCTATACTGGGGGCTCATTCAACACGATTTTAGGAATTGGTATTGCAGGTTTAGTCATTTTACTACTTTCTATTTTCAAACCAGTACGTGCAGAAAACAATTAATGCATGAAAGGGACTGTCCGAAAGATCAGATGCACATCTGATTTTTCGGCAGCCTTTTTATTATGTGTATTACTTTTCATTGGAAAATAGATAGCTTTTTTAAGAATATACAAACGGGTAAGGCAATGAAGATACCGATGCAATTTTGGACTAAATTTCCTGGGATTGAGGCAAAAGGAATGACCCAGCTATTATACAAAACACGTTCGCAAATATAGTAACCAAGAAGCATAAACGGAATGGAGCTTATTGTCGCTAGTATGTTATATACTAAGCTTTGTCCATTACGGTGAAAAGACCAAGCGATTTTACCAACAATATAGCCTTGGAGTCCACGAGCAATAAACGTAAAGGGTGCCCATAATGTCCAGCCAGAAACTAAATCAAAAAGAGCCATCCCAAATGCTCCTGCTAGTGCTCCTTTTTTCGGACCAAATAATATAGAAACGATAAATAACATTGCGGATCCCAGATGAACGAGACCACCATTTGCAGTAATCGGTAAACGGATATTAATAAAAAAAGTAGCAATAAAGACAAGAGAAATGAGCATGCTTGTTAGAATCAAATCAAACGTTTTTTTACTTGTACTTGTGAAGCTTGATGTTTGCATGAAGAACACTCCCTTTTTAAGATGTACCTCATATTAGCAATACTCTGACAATTAAAAAAGTATCAATTTCTATTAATTTGAAGAGGTCAGATTAATAAGTGAGCTGAAGAAAACATCTAGAAGTATTCAAAAAAGATGTTACTTTTTATTACGTTGAATGTTTTTTTACCATAAGTAAAGTAGATATTCCATGTAAAGAATCATTCATTTATTCTTCTACACTTCCCACATTTTATCTATTGTAAGCCCTATGTCTTACATCTTTTTATTAGAACGTCTATAATACTTAACGCACTCAATATTTATAAACAATTAAATTAGGAGTTTTATATGAAAAAACGTACTTTATTTTTTCGTGGAATATGCTATATAGCCTCTATTCTTAGTATTTTACTAATCCTTTATAAAAGTGGAATTAGAGTTTCAGACTTATCCCCCGAAACAATTTTAAAAATTTCACACCACAATATGATTTTAGTATTAATCATTATGCTGGTAATCATGTCGTTACAAAACCTTTTTACTTTTATTCCACTCATTCTTGTTATTACGATTAACATCGCATTATTCGGCTTTTGGAAAGGTTATTTATATAGCTGCTTTTGTAGTGTCATTGGAAGTACAGCTATTTTCTTATCCATTCGTTATCTCTTTCCTAATCTTTTTTCTTCAACTAAGCTGCAAAAATATGAACAGAAGGTCGAGAAAAATGGCTTCCTATTTGTTCTATCTGGACGCATCTTACCGTTTCTACCAACCAACTTAATTAATATTGTTTCTGGATTAAGTTCGATGAAACTTTCTCATTTCATCTTCGCGACAACAATTGGCAATATGGTTTATGGTTTGGTTTTAGCTTCTGCTTCCTTCAGTGTGCTTAGTATTTCAAACCATAATCAATTTCTATTACTTCTTATTATAGGAATTCTACTCATCATTTTTGTAATCCGCTTTATTAAAAAACGTAAAATACCCAAAACATCGTAAGTAGTGTTTTGGGTATTTCTATCTGTTATTAACTTGCCTTGAGGCAAATTTAACAAGTGCTCTTGCAAGAACCTTACTTTTTTTAATTCATACTATACATAAACAGCGTATTGAATTCCGTATAGCTGCTCTTAGACGCTGAAGAAATTTTCCTAAGAAGGTGACCCTAATTCAGAACTCCAAGTATCTAGATTTTTTATCTAAGTTTGGGATTGGCGGCGCACACCCTGGTGGCCTTAACCTAACAAAGAAAATATTCAAGTTAGAAGACATTAATAATACTTCCAAAATTTTAGATGTAGGGTGTGGTACTGGCCAAACTGCTGCTTATTTAGCTTATAAATACGGTGCAAAAGTTACTGGCATAGATGTCAGCCCAACGATGGTTGCAAAAGCCAAAAAGAGAATAAAAAAAAATCGTTTACCTGTAAAAATAATTCAAGGCTCAATAGAAGAAATCCCCTTGCCGGATAATCATTTTGATTTTATTATTTCTGAATCTGTTCTTTCCTTTGTAAATAAGCCAAGAGCTCTTAACGAAATCTTTCGGTTATTAAAAAGTGGCGGTCGATTCGTTGCAATTGAACAAACGATTCTCCAGCGACTATCGGAAAATGAGGAAAGCGAAATTAAACAATTCTATGGATTTGAATCCCTTAATATGAAAAAAGATTGGGTAGCATTATTGAATCAGGCTGGTTTTGAACATATTCGTATCCAAAAAAATTCATCCATCGATTCAGAACCTGATTTCCACTTCTCCGACGATATTGAACCTAAACTTTATAAAATAATGGAAAAACATTTTGATATAACCTCTAAGTATATCGGTGTATTAGATTATAGAATTTATTCATGTACAAAATAAGTTTAGATTAAATAGAAATACTCAATTTCATTGATTGAGATCCCCATTTCATTAAGGCTGTGTTTTACTTTCAACAAGTGAAACACAGCTTAAATTTTAATCATCGCTATCATCTACATCTTTGATTCATTCTAGAAATTGTGAAAGAACCAAAACGGGGATTCCCCAACCAATAGTAAAATAGTGTACTACGGTTTTAAGATAAACTTAATGCTTTGGTCTTCATGGTCGTGAAACATACGGTATGCTTCACTTGCTTCCGATAGTGGCATTTTATGCGTAATAATCTCTGTTGGGTCAATCTTCCCTTGGGCAACCATGTCATAAAGCATCTTACTGTAATGAATTGCAGGGGCTTGTCCCATTTTCAATGTCACGTTTCGTTCAAACATATTGCCAAGGGGGAACATATTATACATGGCCCCGTAAACACCTGTTAGTTGAATAGTTCCAAACTTTCTTACTGCCTTAATACCAACTTGAATAGCACTTAATGTTCCACCCTGCAGCTTCATTTTTTGTTGCGCCTTCTCAAACAGTGACATTTTCCCGTCCATCCCAACACAGTCTATAACAACATCTGCACCCCCACGTGTAATTTCATGAAGATGGCCACCAATATCATCAAAATCATCAAAGTTAAATATTTCTACATTATTTGTACGTTTTGCATGATCTAAACGATAAGAAAGTGGATCTACGACGAGCACACGATTCGCACCTTTCATCCACGCAAATTTCTGCACCATTAATCCAACTGGCCCCGAGCCTATTACAATAACAGTATCACCTCTTTTGACACCAGCATGTTCCACACTCCAATAAGCAGTTGGCAATACATCTGAAATAAATAACAATGCTTCATCCTCTAATTCACAGGACTCTGGCACTTTAAATGGGATAAAGTTTCCGTATGGTACACGCATATATTCAGCCTGTCCACCTGGGTAATTACCATAGCGCTCCGTATAGCCAAAATAAGCACCAGCATCAATTTCCGGATTGTCATTTGAATTATCACACTGACTTTCCATTTCATTTTGGCAGTAAACGCATTCCCCGCAAGAGACATTAAAAGGGATAACAACGCGGTCACCTTTTTTTACCTTTGTCACCTCAGGACCAACCTCTACCACAATGCCCATTGGTTCATGCCCGATGACAAAGTCTTCTTTTGTCGGAATGGATCCCCGAAAAATATGAAGATCCGAACCGCAAATAGCAGTAGACGTAATGCGGACAATAATATCATCCGGCTTTTCAATTTTTGCATCTGGTACTTCCTTTACTTGTACATCTTTTGCACCTTGATATGTTACTGCTTTCAAACCATTCCCTCCTGCTGAATAAAGAATTAACTTCAATAAAGTTACTCTTTCAGTTATTTACCTACCCAACTAAAAAATATACTTCAAACAAACACAAAAGAGTTATTTTGTCTTTTAACGATGACTGACACCATACTTTTAAATAGTCGGTGAATCGTAATTACACTAAATAATTGATATTGCCCAGCCAATTTAAGGATCCATACACATAATATATATGCAAAAAGTAAATAGGAGGCTTATAGGATGTCATTTCTACCTGATGATTCATTTAAGCAATTATCGAATGTAAGAAAAGAATTTGACCGGATGTTTTCAGCCTTTCCTTTTGATTTGAATTTTTTTGATAATATGCTTGGTAACTTTGGCGGCATGACAATCGATGTGCATGAAACAGCAACAGAAGTCATCGCTACTTGCGGTATTCCTGGTTTAGAAAAGGATGACGATATTCAAATCAATGTTGACCAGAATATGTTAAGTATTAGAGGTTCTATCAATACTTCAACGGAAATAAAAGAAGGAAACATGTTTAGACAAGAACGTTATGCAGGTGGTTTCCAACGCTCTATCTTCCTACCAAGTCCTGTTTCTAAAAACGGCGTAAAAGCAACTTATCGAAATGGTGTGCTTGAAGTAAGGATGCAAAAAGTGGCACAAGATAACGTACAAAATATTGATATAGATTTTTATTAACATGCTATTAAGTGCATTTTAAATGTATACAAATATGCCTCTTGAACCGGGATATTCCATTTCAAGAGGCTACTATTCTATTATTTTTTTAAAACCGCACTTACTTTAATACGGTTCAATATAATGTGTTCATTATACTAGGCACAAAATAATTAAAGTTTTATAGCAAGTGTATGCAACTCTTTTGATAATTTTTCAATATTAGACATTGAATTTGTCACTAAATCAATTGCTTGCTGCTGATTCTTTCCAGTTGTTGAAAGCTGTTCGATAGACTGAGCCATTTGCTTTGTGACAGATGAAATTTCAGACATTGTAATTCGAATTTGATCGGAAAAAGAAATCGTTTCTTTTGAGAATTTACGAATTTCATTGGCAACCACTTCAAATCCACGACCATGTTCACCCGCTCTTGCAGCTTCGATGGCTGCATTTAAACCAAGCAAGTTCGTTTGATTGGCGACCTTTTTTATAATAGATAACACATCTGTAGATTGTGCCACGTTTTCTTCAGCTAACTTCGAATAATCATAAAGCTGTGTGGATACTTCAGTCATCTTGTTAGCGCCCTGAACAATTGAGTTCATGTCAGAAGATGCACTTAAGAGAGAGTCTGTTAATTGTAGGGCAATGTCGCGTAATTCGGTTTGTTTTCGAACTTGCACAGCAATTCCACCAATTACTTTCCCCGTAGTGTCCTGTACGGGTTGTGCAACACCGGTAAATTCAAAGCCGTAAAACTCTTTTGGTACATCAGATTGTAATCGTTTCTTTAATTTTAAAGCAGAGGTTAGTGGTTCTTCTGGATGTAAAGGCTGAAGTGGCTTAATTTGTAAGTCTAAATTAGTTGCTGGAAAATAAGTTAAAAACTTTTCAGTGTCGCAAATCGCGACAGAAAAATCAATCGGGATTGCTTGCTTAATAATTGGAATTGTATCGATTATTTTTTGTAGTTTTTCATGAGTTACTGTCAATTTCCTGACCCCTTCCGAATATACAATCCTTATTTTGGTATAAAAATCTATAAATCACAATATAAAAGCGATAAATATTTGATGAATTTGGTATCTAGCCCGGAATTATAATAGACATAGCTTAGACACGTATCAAAGAGAGCCGATTATAAGGTATTTTAAAGACAGTACCGCACATACTTATGGTACGGTTCTCCTAACTAATGTAAGTGCAGTTCTATAACAATTGAACGCTTGCTAACTTACACTTATCTACTTTTTCTTTTTCTTCACGTATCACTACTATAATCAATACCTTCATGATTATCTACTCGAGTTAATAGCGCTGCATATTAACTAAAAATTTCAATGTTCCTTATCTACCCACATGAAACGAATCGCATTGTGACATTTAATACATATCTTTTTAATTAAAACCTAGTATATTCCTCTTGCTTTGTACCAAAAATATTAAGGGTATTTGTTTAACAAATTTTTGTATTAATATCATTCATTTTGGAGGTAATTTTATGTCATTAATCGGAAAAGAAGTATTACCCTTTACAGCACAAGCATACAAAAACGGTGAATTTGTAGAAGTTACAGAACAAAA
>JAZUES010000015.1:0-1574 GCA_045640265.1 Solibacillus sp. | reverse complement strand
AAATATTGAGGCATTAACAAATAGTCGATTAAAACTCGGATCCGGTACAATCTACGGTACATTAACAAAAATGCAGCAAGACGGACTGATTCAATTATTTTCTGATGAAGAACGAAAAACTATTTATGAAATAACGGCACTTGGAAAGCAAGTATTACAGCAAGAAATGCAACGAATTAATGAATTACATGCTAACATTTTACGCTTTGAGGAGGGGAAAGTATGAAAAAATGGCGACCGCTTTGGAGTTATCGAGTAGAAGAAACAGAGCAATGGCTACATGAAATGTCGGCGCGGGGCTATCATTTGAAGCGAATAAAAATGAAGCGTCAGTTTGTGTTTGAACAAGGGGAACACTGTGAAAAAAATTATGTTATTGACTACCGTTCGAATAAAGAACAAGTAGCACAAGCAGGTTGGCAGGAAGCATCAAGTACAGGTAAGTGGACGATTTATCACGCACAGTCTGCTCAACTCAAACCATCGAAGGAAAAGGTGTATAAGCGATTACGCGTCCATTTTTATGTATTTATTATGCTAGCTTTATTTTTGGCGCCCATGATATTTATGCCTTTATTTTTTATGCTTAGCTTGAATAATAATCTGTTTGCGTTTTTGATCGGCTATGGTGGATTACTAGCAATTATTTTATTCGTAACCCTAAAGTTTCAAAAAAAAGAGCGACAATTTCTTGGTATACATGAATTGTCTCATAATGAGAAAGCGATAAAAAAGATGCGTACTGCTTGGTTTTATCATCCATACTTAACGAAGAAGTGGTTGATGGAAATGTTTGAAGCAGGCTATGAATTAGACCGTGCTACAAATGTCTTTTTCTATTTTGTTCCGAAAAAAAGTACGCATATTACGTATGATATTGCTTACGAAAGAACCATTACAGCTAACTATTTTGAGTTACATAAGTAAATGGGTTGGCTGTTAAAGTTTACTTCCAAAAATCCGTTTTATACGCCAACAATTTGGGCAATGCGTTATGAAGAAGGGGAAGAGAAGCCGCGTCTCACATATGAAGTCACGGAACAATTACAAGCTTTAAAGCGGTCGTTAAAATTCACAACATTTTTTACTGCCTTACTATTATTTACGCTTGGATGTAATGTCATAATGACCTTTTCTAGAAGCGGTTTATCCATATTTGAACAATTTACGTTTCAAACGATTATATTCACTTTAAATTTACTCCTATTACTTCTGTGGCTGTTCATTTGGGCAAAATCCTTTAACGGCTACCTAAAAGAAAAAGAACAGGTGAAGTTGGAGGAGTTGTTGTAATGTTAACGAAAAGATGGATTCTAGTAATTCCGTTTATCATTCTTTTCGGTGCCATCGTTCAAGCGATATTCTATTTTGAAACCGATAAACCACGTTCTTTTCTTTATATATGTGCAATAATAATTTTGCTTTTTTTCCTCTATCTTGATTGGAAAAAGGCAAAGTCGAATACCTAATCCAAAGTGGCACACATAAATCATGTGGGTCACTTTTTTTGAAACTATTTGTTACGTAGATTCCGTCAAAGTAATGAATGAAGGAGGTGCGCTATTGTTAACCAA
>JAZUES010000014.1:0-9541 GCA_045640265.1 Solibacillus sp. | reverse complement strand
TAAAATGTAAATTATTATACATGATAAAGTAATTGTAGTAAGACTCGTGAAAGCAAAAATGCTATACGCTTTCCATCCATTTACGTCTTTCAGTCCGATGATACCAAGTAAAAATGTACATAGCATAATAAATAATATAATTAACAATGGATGAACTCCAAATGTATTTATAAAAAAGTTCTTTAGATTCGCTGAAGTTATAATAAAAAATAGTAGCATGCAAACTATAGAAAGAATAAACGATAATAAATTCAAATTAATTCTCATATATGCCTCCCTCTCTAGATTGAACTTAATTTATATTTAATTAAAGGCCATTAAAACCATTGAAAAACGCCAGGAAAGATATTTTCTGGCGTGCGTTTCTATTCAACTTATCTACTTCAATATATACTTCGCCAACACCCGCTGTAATTCATAAATATTTGTGGACTTATTAAATTTCTTCTGAAGAGGTACCGCGCTACCTGACATCCAAATTTTCAATTCCGCATCTAAATCGAATGTACCTGCTGTCTCTATTGAAAAGCTCATAATGCTTTTGTATGGAATCGATAAGTATTCTGTTTTTTTGCCTGTAACACCTTGCTTATCAATCAAAATTAATCGCTTATCGGTAAAGATGAACGTATCCCGAATGACTTTATATGCTTTTTCAACACGCTCATTTTCCGTTAAGATTTCTTTATTTTCCTTTTCAACGCTTGCTAAATCCAACTCACTTGAATTCCCCATTAACCCATCAAAAAAACCCATTTTTCTGCACCCCTAAATATTATTTCATTTAAATTTCATCTTATTAATCAGTGTAACTACCGCATGGCTCATCCTTGACAATATAAATTTCGAGCACTTCCCCACGTTCTGACAGTAACACGCCATTTAATTGTCCACTAAAATAGCAGCCACCATCTATTGCAACATACTTTCCGTCCGCACTTTGCCAAACTTCATTCGATTCATGTATATATTTTAACGGCGTATGACCAAACACATTAACATAGGGTGTGCCGTTTTCCTTTAAAAAATGCTCACGAATCCAAAGAAAATCACGGTCAGTCGTGATGGTGAAATCTGTATTGGCTGAATCAAAACCAGCATGTGTAAACAGTACATCCCCAACAACCGCATGTAATTTAGCACTCTCTAAAAAGGCCAGTTCGTCCTTAAAATTTTCCTTTACGATATAAGCTTGCTCCAACTCATTAACATCCTTAATATCCTGTGACAATGATTCAAAAAAGCTGACCATTGTTTCTAGTCCACCATTTCGAAAATAGCGTTCATAATTCATTTCAGGCTGTTCAATATAGTTCAACAGCATATCTTCATGATTACCCTTACAAAAAATAACCTGCTCACCATATGTATGTTTAAGCTTCATCGCTTTATGAATCACGTCCAAAGATTGTGGACCACGGTCAATGAGATCGCCTAAAATGACAAGCGTACTTTCTTTATCCCAATGCGTTAACATCTGTTCAAACTGCTTGTACATCCCGTGAATATCACTTACTACAAATAAATTCATGCTCTTCACCCTCATTTTTCTTTTCCATTAAATGTATCACTTCAAGGGGGAATTGGGTATGTTTTCCCCTTATATTGAGCTACTTAAAGGAATATACGCTAGCAAAATTTACATTTTATGTAATATCCAAATTTTTATAATATAATAACTGTAGAAATAAATAATTTTATTCTTTGGAGGAACCATGAATTATATTAAATCTTTACGGCACCATGTTGGGACAAAGCCTATTATTGCACCTGGATCAGCAATCATAGTTTTAAATGAAAAGAATGAACTACTACTGCAATTGCGCTCAGATACAAACGATTGGGGGCTTCCTGGTGGCGGTATGGAAATTGGAGATAGTTTTGAAGAAACCGCTCAAAAGGAATTGTTTGAGGAAACAGGTTTAATCGCTGAGGAATTGCAATTACTTGGATTGGCTTCAGGGAAAGAGTTGTACTTTAAATATCCACATGGAGATGAAATTTATAATGCTACGGCAATTTTTAAAGCAACGGCTGTAAAAGGAACAATTAGATTAAATGAGGAGAGTAACGATCTAAAATATTTCCCTTTAGATCGACTTCCAAACTTAAATTATACAACTGTAAAATTGCTAGAAAAGACTGGTTACATTTCAGCAAATTAGTTGTCAATGTGCGTTAATTCCATACACATTAACTTATGGTTATTCCCCTATCAAAAATCAACATGGAGTGATAAATACATCTTCCTTTATCACTCCATACATTTTATTATTTATACCCTTCAATCAATTATATAAAATAATACGATAATCGACTCACTCGTAATTTCATAGGTCAAGTTACCACCCTCTTGCTACATCTATAAGACGTCCTTCTAATGTTGCATCAACAGTTCTACGATTTATAAGATGATCGCGGAAGTTTTCCCAATCTGATAAACCTAAGTCCTTAACTCGTCCTTCGCCATATGCCTTAGCTAATACCGTAAAGCCATCACCACCCTTTGCTGTAAAAGCATTTGTTGCAATCGTATATGTTGTATTATCTAGAAGGTCCGTGTAAGTATTTGCTGCATTTTTATATTTTATAGAAACAACTCGTCTTCCAGCAGGCTTCGAAGAATCATATTCTACTTTTGCACCCGATACATGTAAGAATCCGCCATTTTCTAGTGGGAGGTCTTTTAAACTAATTTCAAATGTTTGTTTTATCTCTGCTCCTGTTAAATTCATCGTTGCTAATGTGTTTCCAAATGGTAGCACCGTCATCACTTCACCAATAGTAATTGGCCCTTGATTGATTCCAGCTCTAATTCCTCCACCATTTTGGAATGCCATGATGACGTTCGAATTATAAGTTTTTGCTTTTTGTAGCATACCATCTGTGATTAAGTTGCCTAGCGGAGTTTCATTTCGTCGGACACTATCGCCCTCTGATCGCGGATTATCAAGGGCCCTCAGAGCAAATGCCCCAATTTCTTGAGCGGCAATTTGGTCTACTTTTGATTTATACGGTTGGAGTAGCTTGGTAGCCTCCCAATCTTCCACTTTATCAGCTATTTTAATTAATTTGCCATCGTGACGAACAACAACGCCTCTTTTATCAAATTCAACATCTAGTGTTCCTAGATATTCGTTATATTGATAGGCTTGCACAATAATCGTTGGTGTTCTATCACTATCAACGACAATCGGCTTAGCCAATTCTGTATGGCTATGTCCCCCGACGATAACATCAATTCCTTCGACATGTGCTGCTAAATTTAAATCATTATCAATGGCTGAATTGTCATCATATCCAATATGGGTGAGGGCAACAATTTTATTAACACCCATTCCCTCAAATGCTCTGACTGCTTTTTTTGCTTCTTCAATATAGTTCTCAAATGAAATAGATCCTGGACTTGAAATATCTCGAGTCTCTGCAGTTGTTAGACCAAAGAAGCCGACCTTTTCCCCATCTATTTCTTTTACAATCCCATTGTAAATTTTTCCGTTTTTCGGATTACTTGATATCAAGTCGCTGAAAAGGCCAGTAAATTTTGCATCCCTTGAAAAGTCAATATTCGAACTAACAAACGGGAACTTTGCACCTTTGATAAAGTTTACTAATGCTTGATGTCCTTCCGCACTCGAACCCAAATCAAATTCATGGTTACCAAATGTCATAATGTCATAGCCCATTAAATTCATAAATTTCAGGTCTGCTAATCCTTTAAATTCATTAAAATATAAAGTTCCAGAGAACACATCTCCCGCATCTACAAGTAATGCTTTAGGTTTAGATGCACGCACTTCCTTGACAGCGGTTACTTTTTTCGCAATTTGATTTAAATTCGCATGTGTATCATTAGAATGCATAAGGGATAAGGTGAAGCTTTTTATAGGATTTGGGCTCACTATAGGATTCGGGGCTCTTAATTTATGATTTAAATAATAAAATCTTTGCAAATGTTTTGCTGACTTTTGGTTGTAATCAACATACATGCCTTCATAGCCAACGACTTTGTTAGTAACATCTGTTCTTTCAATTCGTTCCTCTATAATGGTTGGTTTATGATTGGCTTCATCACGATTCACTAAATTTGCATTCACAATTTTAACTAGCGTTTGTGTCTTGGCTCCAGAAGTTCCTGATATAATGATTCCACCTAGTTTGTTTCCACTGACATCAATTTTACCGCTTAACGTAACAGTAGATCCATCTACATATACTGCTGCATCAGCGCCTTTAATTGAAATATTCGTTAAAGAACCGACTGTTTTCATAAACTGCAGTGCATGAGAATTGTCACCTCTCCATGAAGTTACTCCACTCAACGTATAGCCATTGCCATTAATATGCTTTTCTGAAGATATCTTAAGTGTTTGTTCTACTTTAATATCCTTTTGGATAGAAATATTCTTAACCTTTGGATTGTTAATCGCTGCTTTTAATTCTTTAAATGTTTTAACGCTCGCATCGGTAACCTGTTGATTTACGACTAACTTATCTATTGCTGCATTTAAACTATTTAAAGCGTTTATTACATTAGCCTGCGTTACTTTTGAATCCTTAAATATTCTTTGTGCTGCTGATAGAGCTTGTTGAAATCTATTCCAACTATCTACAGTGTAATCTACTTTTTTGAGTTTGATCCCGTTATTAATGGCAGTTTGTAGATTTGTCTTGTCCACTTTTGGTGAGGGTTTTTTACCTTTTCCTTGATCTTTCCCGTTGTTTTTCTTGTGGTCTTTCCCTGAATCCTTGTTTGCATTTGCTTCAATTGGCGGAGCTACTACAACTGCTGAGGCAATCAATGCTGTAGCTATTCCAGCCTTGAAAAACTTTTGATAAGCGTCCTTTTTCATTTCAAACCTCCTCTAAATTTATACAATCCTAATAAGTGTATGCGACGACTTTATCAATCATAAGAAATTTAATTTATGTTTTTGCAGAGTAGTGAGCTCTGCTACTTTAACTTTGGTCCAAAATAGACAAGCAAGATGGGTTAATAATCAACACGTTTTTATGTAAATACGACAAAATGTTGTACAAAGGAAACTTTAAGGATATAATAAGGGAATAAATATACGGTTTATTTAGAAATGATAGGGGGAAAATGATAAAATGGTTGAATTCTTTTCAACGCTTAGTCCAATTATGCAAGTATTACTCGCCACTCTTTTCACATGGGGAATGACAGCAGTTGGTGCTGCACTTGTCTTTACAACAAAAACAGTGAATCAGAAGCTCATGGACGGCATGTTAGGTTCAGCAGGAGGGATTATGATTGCTGCAAGTTTTTGGTCGTTACTTTCACCTGCAATTTCGATGTCAGAAGGCGCTTCTTATCCCGCTTGGATTCCAGCAGCGGTTGGGTTCTTATTAGGTGGTGGCTTCCTTTTTGCAGCGGATAAAATTATCCCCCATTTACATCCGACTTCTACAATTGAACATGCGGAGGGCATCCATCCCAAAAGTAAAAAACGTAGTACATTACTTGTTTTTGCAATTACCTTACACAACATACCTGAAGGACTTGCCGTTGGTGTTGCTTTTGGTGCCATTGCGGCAGGTTCTTCTACTGCAACATTAGCCGCAGCAATATCGTTGGCTATTGGTATCGGTATTCAAAATTTACCTGAAGGAACAGCTGTAGCCATGCCCCTACGTAGAGAAGGTATGTCACGTAGAAAAAGCTTTTTCTATGGTCAATTTTCTGGGATGGTCGAGCCAATCTCAGCTATAATTGGGTTTTTTGCGGTATCTTTTATGACACCTATCTTGCCATTTGCACTGGCCTTTGCCGCTGGGGCGATGATTTTCGTTGTCGTAGAAGAAGTAATTCCTGGTTCTCAAGAAAATGGCAATAATGATTTGGCGACCATCTGTTTAATGTTAGGATTTACTGTAATGATGATTTTAGACGTTGCGTTTTCATAAATTAGTTATAAGCCACAATATGTGCTAAAAAGGTGTTTATTGTGGTTTTTTATTTTTCTCGGAAGCACCTTTGTAAATTGAAAAGCTTAATCATCCACGTATTGACCTTTTTTTCGTGTATATTGTGTTGTTTATTAAAATTTAATTGAACACCTCGCCCCCTTCTTCCATATGTATAGAGATGAAGGGGGCGAGTTTTATAGTCTCGACAGAAACAATTGAACTTCAAGGATATTTATTTACGGCGGTGACAGTTCACTTACCAAAAACGACGTTGCTGACAATATCAAATGAACGCGGCTATATTATGTGCGGCGCATTGGATATCGGTCTTTTGAATCGAGAATTGGCAGATAGAAAAATCCTTGCTGGTCGAGCAGTTGGTGTGCGAACAATCGATGACTTACTAAAGGCACCACTAGAATCTGTGACGCATGAAGCAAAAGTACACGGAATTTTTGAAGGAATGACTGGAGAAGAAGCGTTACTCAAAATGCTTTAATAGGTGTATTAGAAAACTGTCCTGAAGGTCACTTCTTTCAGGACAGTTTTTATGAGCAAATTATTAAGTTAAATTTCAATAATAATCGGTAAAATCATTGGTTTTTTCATTGTTAGTGCAAAGATATATTGATCTACTACCTTTTTGATGGCTCGCTTCATTCCATACGCATTTGCTTCATTAAAATTCGTAACTGCTGTTTTTGCAAGTTCATTAATGTCAGCTAGTAATTCTTCCGACTCTCTTGCATAGACAAAACCACGTGAAATCGTATCCGGATCAACAATGATGGAACCATCATATTTACTAATGGTTACAACAATGACGAGCATACCATCCTCAGAAAGCTGCTTGCGGTCGCGTAAGACAATCTCCCCAACTTCTCCTATACCAACGCCGTCAACATACGTATCCCCTGCTGGTACCTCTCGGGTTTGCCGCGCAACCGATTGAACAAAATCGACGACCTCCCCATTTTTCAGGATAAACGAATGGTCATTTGGTATCCCCACTGCCTCTGCTAATAATCGGTGAATATGAAGCATGCGATATTCTCCGTGGATTGGAATGAAATATTTCGGCTTCATTAATGTTAACATCAGCTTTAAATCTTCTTGATAGCCATGTCCAGAAACATGCATCCCAGTTATTCTAGAATTTCCATAAACAACCTTTGCACCAAGCTTGAATAGGTTATCAACGATTTTCGAAACGTCTTTTTCATTTCCTGGAATTGCTGAGGCCGCAAAAATAACTGTATCCCCCTGCACAACTTTGACATCTCGATTTCTACCAGTGGAAAGACGAGAAAGCGCAGCTAAAGGCTCCCCTTGGCTTCCTGTACATAAAATGACAACACGTTCCGGTGGTAGTTGTTTCGTATCACGTGCTTCAACAAGCATCCAACTTGGAATATTTAGATAACCCAGCCGCATTGCAACAGAAGTCACATTTAACATGCTGCGACCAAGTAACACAAGTTTTCGATTTGTTTTACTTGCAGCTTCAACAATTTGCTGGATTCGGTTGACATTGGAAGCAAATGTTGAAATGAAAATCTTCCCTGTCGCTTTTAGAAATTCTTCTTCTAATTGACTCGCTACAACATTTTCGGATGGTGTTAACCCTGGGCGCTCAGCATTAGTACTTTCTGAAATTAATGCTAAAACTCCCTCCGTTCCAAGCTCCGCCATTTTATGAATATCCGATGTTTGATCATTTGCAGGAGTTAAATCAAATTTAAAGTCGCCTGTATGAACTACCTTTCCCTCTGGCGTGTGAAAAACGAGTCCTAAACAGTCGGGAATACTATGACTTGTTTTGAAAAACGTAACTGCCATGTGATCAAATTCGATAAGAGAATCAGCGTTAATTTCAAATAATTCCGTTTCACGAAGTAATTTATGTTCTTTTAACTTTAGTTCGATTAAGCCAAGTGTAAATCTCGAGGCATAGATTGGTACATTCAACTTTTTGAGCATATACGGAATGCCCCCAATATGATCCTCATGACCATGCGTCACAATTAAGCCTTTAATCTTATCCAAATTTTCTTCTAAATACGTAAGCTCAGGGATGATCAAATCGACCCCTAATAAGCTTTTATCTGCAAATTTCGCCCCGCAGTCAATGATGAGTATTTCATCTTCATACTGGATAACATACATGTTTTTCCCAATTTCGTTGATGCCACCTAGGGCGAAGATAGAAAGAGTAGATTCTGTGTTTGGCAAGTTGGATTCCTCCTGGTGGTTGGGTTAATACTTTGTAGTATTGGTTTTTGATGAAGGAAGTATACCGTAGAGATTTTTGGATTATGCCTCTAAGCAAATACAAAATACATTTTCTAGTCAATTTACATCATTGATTTTCAAAGTTATGTTAAGATATATTATAAAAGCTTGTAAAATCACATAAAAAAATATATTCTTATCATTTTTACTATAAGGAGAGTTACTATTGCAACAGTCATTTAAAAATCGAATTTTAGCGTTCAATATAAAACGCATTGTTAGCTCAGCAAAAGTAATACTAAGCATAAGTGTTTTGCTTGCTATTTTAAATTTTACAATTCGCTTTTTTAATAATTATCAACTTCCTTATTTCTTCGGTTATTTATGGATTTATTTAACATTAGTTGTTGTTAATATCGCCTTTATGTGGTATTTTTCTGGAAATAGAACAAGAAGAAATAAAAACTTTGATCCATGGTTAGTAGATGGCTATATCGGTATAATGGTCATTTTTGGTGGGATTATTACTTATTTCGATACGCATTATCATGGACATATTTTAATGTTCACCATATTTTATTTTTTGTGTAGCATGCTTTTTGTGACAAAACTTCGCTACATGATTCCTTTTTCTTTACTCTCTACATGGATTGTTATTTCTGGTGTAACTAGTTCAAAATTAATGGCCTCTGATAGTAACTTGTATATAATTTTTCTAATAAGCATTCTTTTAATTGGGACGATTATTCAAGCTTTTATTGGTCATTCACAACGTCTAATGATGAGGCAACAGGAACAGTTGGAGCTTGAAGGGGCAAAATCCAAGAAGCTCGCACACCAACTAGAGCAATCCAATACTCAATTAGAATTAGCAAACGCACACCTCAAAACAATGGCATTTTATGATTCATTGACCCAACTTCCAAATCGATATGCATTTTTTGAACATGTAGAAACAATGTTACAACGAAATATTTCCTTACACTGCATGGTGTTTATTTTAGATATTGATTATTTTAAACAATACAATGATATGTATGGACATCCAAAGGGTGACAAAGTTTTATCGCTTGTTGCAAAAGAGCTTTCAAGCGTTGCAAAAAATCATGGGATGTATGTTGCACGATGGGGTGGCGAAGAATTTATTGGCATTTCAAATTGTGACAATGAACAGGCTGAAAAACAGTGTCAACAAATTTTAAATACCATATCAAATTTAAAAATTGATAATAATTCGTCTGAAGTTAATCCATATTTAACAGTAAGTATTGGTGGATATTCGGCGAACTTATCATCATTTAATGCGCTAGAAGATTTGTATATAGAAGCCGATAAAGCGTTATATGAAGTTAAACAAAATGGACGTAATGGCTATATC
>JAZUES010000013.1:0-2326 GCA_045640265.1 Solibacillus sp. | reverse complement strand
AAAATGTTCATCGATATAGGCAGCGATATACTGCTTCTTTTCGATTTCGATTTGCGATGAACGGAAAAGTTTTCCGAAGAATCCCCATTTTTTTGTGGCGATGTATTGTTCCAGGGCTTCATTCTCAAGGCGTCTTAGGACGTTTTGTTCAATGTGTTTTTCTCGTATTTTGACGGCGATATCTTCTTTATTGGATGTGAGGATTTCCTCTACCTTTTCGGCTAATGCCTGATTTTTCTGTTCCAGTTGTTGCGTTAGTGCGTGAAGCTTTTCCATTTCTTGCGAAGATTCGGAAGGAAGTGCTTTGAGTTGCTGGTGCAGGAAGGCTTCGTTGATCACGATTTTCGTTTCCTCGCTATCGTCATCTTGTTCGATAAGAAACAATCCTGTATGCATAATTTGTGTGAATGCTTGGCTGAGGGTATCTAACCGCTTATCTTGTATAGGGTCGGGTAAGATTTCTGAAGTCGATCCTCGTTTGATCACATAGCCATCTTCATTTATTCGTAAAAGTTGTTTTAATCCCTTCACGCGATATTCGTCCTTTAATAACAGAATCATACGTAGTTTTAGAATCGCTTTAAAATCTAAACGAATGAGGGTTGCGGTTGTGGGGTTCGTCGCCTGCCCATCAAATAGGTACTCTTCGAACGGTTTAATATAGTAACGCAGCTGTGCATCGGTAACGTCAAACCAACTTGCCACTTCAGGTGTGGAATAGTACTTCTTTTCAATGAGCTCGAGTAAATAAGGCTCCGTTAGAAAGTGCTGCTCATTGGGTGTTTCTTTAATGACTTGAAATAATGGGTCATTCGAAAGTATTTCTTGTATACGCTGCTCTATCGAAATCGCTTGTTCCATATTCTATTCTCTCCTATTCTTCGAAAAATTTTTCTATTCTTTTCTACGCTATGGCACGTCTAAATTTACTTCTCTACTTTTCTCTATTCTATTGTGAGTGGTTTTATGCTCGTTTTTTTCGGAAAGAGAATGAAAAAAAGCGTTCTTAGAAAATTCGAGATGGGGAACCATAAACTCGAATTACTGAGGACGCTTAGGGGTATTTTGTATTTAACATAAATATATGCAATATATAATTTTGTGGAATTTGAAGAAATCCCAAAGTAACGACATTCAACTCATACCGAAACCCTGTTTAGTTAACTTTAAAACATTGATTTTAAAGGGGTTATCCAGTTAACTGACTACCGATAAACAAATGGCTTAGATGAAATTCTTTTGCCTTTCGTCTTTTTCAAATAGAGACGGCGAATTTCTTTGTGAAGAGCATCTGCTGGATCGGGCTTACTGGTAATGATTTGCTTAATATCTTGGGGCTCAATGGGGCAATCTTCAATACGAAGACCACGGCGATTTAAAACTTCGGCTGTTTGTACTAAATTACCCTGAAATGCATATTCTTGAATCACACGTTGCACAAAGTTTTGAGGTTCATACTGTTCAATTAACATAATATAATCCATGTAAATTTGTATTTCCTTTTTTGCTTGTTCGAGCGTACGGAAATTCTTCATCGGCATTCCCTCCAATAGAGTAGTTATCTATACTATATTCATAGTTTGTGTTAAAGGAAAGTAGTAACTGGATGAAAAATGGAAATTTACTTTTATCGCGTTTTTTGAATAAATTAATGTAAAAATGCGTTGAAAATGATTAATTTAGAGTAAAAAAGAAAAGAAAAGAATAGAAAAGTGTACAAAAAAAAGGCGCTCAGACGAATCGAGATGGGGGATTACCCACCAACTCGTTAAAAAAATCGTCTGAGCGCTTTTGAATTTTGTCTTCCAATTTTAAAGGAAAGCGAGCCATCACAAAATTTTTTTCTTCATGTCGGAAAACCCACCCGACATCAAGAAAAAACCACAACGTGCAGGAAAGAGCGCCCCGCACCTTGTTATTATGTCATGGCTCGCTTCTTATTAAAAAAGAACAAGTGCGAACCCCCACACAAATAAGCCCGCCATGATGAAATAAATTTCATCATACGGGCAGTACTGTCCTTGGCATATAGTCCCGCAAAAGAAAGGGCATCCCGTGATTGCTGGCAGATCGTCGACAAAACCACTCGACGAACTGACCAGCACCGTAACTCGCCGGAGACAACCGTTCCGGCGCATTACTATCACGTCATGCCCCTCAAAACCAAACCAAATAAAGCAAACTGTACTCTCACCGCAATTTGACAAAAAACAAAGGCATGTTGAAAAACCACCACGGAATCGAGGTAAACCTCGCTCCCGCTCGCGTTTTTAACATGCCTGTGCAGCTCTAAGCTTACAGCGTGGTGGAAACCTGCACCACCACG
>JAZUES010000012.1:0-1718 GCA_045640265.1 Solibacillus sp. | reverse complement strand
GTCTATAACGGTAAATGGTTGTTTTATGTCGCTGTTGCGAAAAGCTTCTTCACTAACTTGCCCCCAATTTTTTTCAGCGGTTTTAACCACATCATTTATGGCCACAAGATCTACTTTTGAAATATTTTTATTACTAATTATCACTACCGTCGCGTAAATTTTAACGGAATATTCAGTTTTATTACTTTTCCTTTTGAGAAGAAAATGGAAGACACTTAAGCAGAGGTAGTAAACATCCATTTTTTTACTATAACCTTTGACGAGGGCGACAGAAACGTGAAAACCTTTATGGGACGGCTTTTCCTGCGATTTTTCGAATCCAAGTGCGTGCTGGTTTCCAAGGTGCTACTTTTAACCACCGACTAATTTGTAAGTAGGTCCGTGAGCTATTCGTGTTGAGCTGAGCCAGTACGTTTAAGCAGTAGACAATCATGGCGATATACACTTGATTATGCACGGCCTGCTCGCTTTGCCCGTAAAATTTCTTAATGTTCAAGTGCTGTTTCATCCATTTGAAAAACAGCTCGATGGCCCAGCGTGATTTGTACAACTCAGCGATTTCGTCTGCGCTTAAATCAAAACGATTCGTAATCAGATGCAGCTCGTTTCCTTTTGAATCCAGTACTTTGATGAGACGAAATAGATTTTCAGCACGATTTTGCGTTGTCCCAATCAAAATCATTTCATCCGATAATACGGTTGAGTTTTCAGGTAGTTTCAAGGATTCAACTATTCGAGTTACTGCGTTCTTTCGCAAGCGTGAGACAAAGAAAAATCCGTCATCTGTCATGCGGTCAAATCGCTCATAATCTAAGTAACCACGGTCAAAAACGTACATGCATTCTTTGTCATCAACGAGCACTTCTAGTTGACCACGATCATGTTCTTTCGCATTCGTGAGCACTGCTTTGTCGGGGTACGAACAGCCTTTTTCTAAGTAAACAAGGCGTAAATGGAGCTTGACTCCCGACTTTGTTTTACGGAATTCAGCCCACCGGTGATTGTTCAAATTCAGTGGTAGCGTACTTGAGTCGATGATTTTCAGTGGTGTCGTCGTTTTTCGGCGCTGATTAAAATTGGTTTTTTCATGGATTTGCGCCACCAAGTCCAGAAAAATCTGTTGGAAAACTTGCGATGACACTTGATTTAATCGCCGTCCTAACTGTGAAAAGCTAATTGATTCTAAATCGGTAGCTTTTTGTAGGTCGTCAGAAAACAGCGTATCACTGACAGCCCGCAGACTTTCCGTTTCATTGAGCTGCGCAAACAACAGTAATTTCAGAAATGAAGCGACATGTAGCTTCTTTGTATAGTAATTTAATTGATGAATTTCAATCAATTTCTCCATTTGTGTAGTAGAAATCGGTGAAAGCCATTGTTCAAATGATGTTTTTCGTGTAAACTTATCCATGCGAATGTCCTTTATTTTGGATTTGGATGGTTTACTACCGCCCAACCATTATAAAGGATTTTTTTATGCACGGAATATATTACAGAAAATTCAGTTTTATTAAGGGCGTTGAATTATTTTAATGCGACGCTAGTGTCCTTTTTTATCTAAATTATTTAATTCTTAATAAAAAAAGCTCTTTCGTCTCCGGATCTAGTCCGTAAAACGAAAGAGCTTTTCTATTGTGGTTAACGAAAGGATGAGAACCATGGGGCATTCGGCTTGGGAATGTTCAAATGCCGCTTAATCCTCATCACTTTTCATTTTC
>JAZUES010000011.1:0-4863 GCA_045640265.1 Solibacillus sp. | reverse complement strand
TAAATCCCACACGACTTGAACAATGAGAATGAAAAAGATAACAGGTAATAGTATTTGCAGCCATTTTCCTTTTACATAGGGCACAATTTTCAAGCCGATATGAGAGCCAACGATCGAGCCAACCGCAACTGGAATGGCAATCCCCCAATTGACGATTCCGTAGAAATAATAAAACGTAAATGCCCCCATACAACTCGCGAACATCATAAAACGCGTCAATTGGACCGCTTTCATATAACTGTATTTCCTTTTTAAAAAGTATGTAATGTTCATCAACGCAGATCCAGGGCCAAACCCACCATCATAAATCCCGATGAAGAACGGGGAAATGATTGATGTCTTTTGTTCGTTACCCTCATCATTCTCTGTCACGAGATGCTTATTGCCCTTTAGAACGAGAAAAAACATACCTATCAGCACAATACACGCCACGATATTCATCGTTTGCTCGGACAAGCGTGTTGTTAAAAATGCGCCAGAAATTCCACCAATACAAGTCACACTCATCAATGGTAGCATTTTTTTTAATGAAACCTTCTTCCTTAAAACAAACCCGATAATCGTAGATAACGACGAGATCCCGGTAGCAAATTTATTCGCTGCAATCGTTGCGTGTATTGGAATTCCTGCAAGTAACATCGCGGGTAATAACACAAAACCCGCCGCTCCAAATAATACCCCGATAATAGCAGCGACAACGCCAATACAAAATAAAACGAAACCATGTATAGATAACCACTCTAGTAGTAAACTTTCCAAACAAATCACCTCTATATTTAAAAATACTGCTATACTATCCATAAAACAAATATATATAAATTGGCATTTCATAAATTAATTTTATAGGTGAGGTGGAAAAATGAACTTACATGCGCTTCGAATTTTTACACATGTAGCAAGACTTGGTGGCATTACAGTAGCTGCCAATGAATTATTACTAAGTCAGCCCGCAGTAACTATTCAAATTCGTAATTTGGAAAATGAAGTGGGGGCGAAATTACTTGAAGGAAAAGGGCGCGGCATTCAGCTAACAAAAGAAGGGGCGTATTTGTATGAGCAGGGGATGCGTTTGTTTCAATTAGAATCTCAAATCGAAGACAAGTTCCAGTCCTTATTAAAAAAGGACGGCAAGGTGAAAATCGCGTCTTCATATATTTCGACGAACTATATACTGCCGCCCATCCTTGCTAGTTATAAATCACAAAATCCACACGTGGAGTTTTTCGTTTCACTCGGCAATGTGAAATCAGTCGAACAACGTGTTTTAAACTTTGAAGTGGATTTCGGGTTTGTCGTACAAAGTAATATCGGGCATGAAGACTTACATTTTGAGAAAGTTTCTAGCGTTCCATTTTGGTTTATCGTCCACGCGTCACATCCATTAGCAAATCAAACTGTAGCAATTACCGAATTAACGAAAGAGCCCTTTATCTATAGGGAACGCGGTAGTTCGACGCGCGATTTACTAGAAGCCGTTTTTTATGCGAATAATAGTCCATTGCCGCAGCTGGCTGTTGAAATTCAAGGGGTATTAGAATCCATCAAAATTGTTGAAGCAGGCTACGGTATGACATTAGCACCGTCTTTAAGCGTGCTTGAAAGTATTGAAAATGGCAAGTTAGCGCGTGTTTTTGTAGAAAAAGTAGAAATTGAGCAAAATTTATATATTTGTACGAGAAAAACAGATACAGAGGAGCATCCATTTATTCAATTTCTAAAAATGAGTATGGCAGACAAATTTTAACAATATAAAACCCCGTTTTATAGTACAATTACTAAAAATATAAAAGTTAAAGGGGTTTCGATCGTATGGATCATAATTTAAAAGAACATTTAAAAAGATTAGAGGAAAGTCATACGAGTATTGAAGTGCGTGAAAGTCGCGAAAAGTTAGATGAACTATTAGCAGACGAATTCTTTGAAATTGGTAGTTCAGGATCTATGTATGATAAAAAAGAATGCTTAGATACGGGCGTTGTTTTAACGGAGATGTCCCTGCATAACTATGAAATTTATCCATTAGCACAAGATGTCGTGTTAGCTACGTATTTTATTGTCGATACAACGCGCAATCGTAACACATATCGCAGTTCAATATGGAAACATATTGATGGGAGATGGCAATTATATTTCCATCAAGGCACAATTACACCATTGACATTAAACGAAGTTCTTAAAAATCAGAAGTAAAGTGGGCGAGCCCCGTATTCATAAAAGGGATTGTCTGAAAAATAATTTTCGGACAATCCCTTTCGATTAAAATTTAAATGTATCATCCGTAATCGGTGCGACTTTTGCAACGGCATAGGTCGAACCTTTTTGACTAAAGAAATCATAGGTAGAGCCTGTGTTGGCAATGCCGTTCATCACAATAGGATTGATTTCTTCTTCTGGGAACATCGTCTCAAAGCCTAAGTTCATTAATGCTTTATTGGCATTATAACGTACGTAAGCTTTTACCTCGGGAGATAGACCTGTTTCGGCATATAAATCTTCGGTGTACTTCATTTCATTTTGATATAAATCGAGTAAAAATTCGTAACCCCATAGAGTTAGTGCTTCTTGTTTTTCAGGGGAGAACGCGTTAAAAATGTTTTGCGCGAAATAGCCGACCGCCACTCCGTGAATTGATTCGTCACGAAGTATAAGAGAGATTACCTCTGCAGAGTTACGCAAGATGCCTTGACCACCTAAATATAGCGGGTAGAAGAAGCCTGAATAGAATAAGAAACTTTCGAGCATAACCGAAGCGTACATGCCTTTCCATAAACTTTCTGGATCATTTTCTTCAATTGCTTTATATACGTCGCCAATGCGATTTGCTTTATATTGAAGATACTCATTTTTTTGTACCCATTCAAAAACTTCATCGATTTCTGTATTCGTGCAAAGGGTTGTGAAAATGTAGGAATATGATTTTGCATGAATGGCTTCAAATGCGCCAAACACCGTTAACACCGCTTTTTCTTGCAAGTCTGGTGTAAATTTAGCAACTTCATTCATGCCGATATTTGTTTGAACTGTGTCGAGTAATGTCAGCCCACCGAATACTTTTTTATATGTATCTTGGTGTTCGAATTCCTTCCATTGCTTCACGTCTTTACTCACCGCAATTTCCTCAGGAAACCAAATTTGCTTCCATTGCTGGTCCCAAAAAATTCGGGCAAGCTCACTTGTTGGTGTGTTCCAGTTGACGGCTTGGTAAGTTAAATTTGACATGCGACACACTCCTCAATTGTTAATAATCGTTGACGTACATAGTAGACGGTTTTAATGCCTTTCGTCCAGGCATAAATATAGGCTTTGGCTAGCTGCTCGGTATGCCATTGGTCGGTTACATACAGCGTCATCGAAATCCCTTGGTCGATGTGCTTTTGCGCAGCTGCATATAGGTCGATTAATTCGTACGGGTGCACTTCATACGCCTCTGTATACAGCTCTTTATTGTCATTTGTTAAAAATGGCATAGGATAAATTGTACGGGAATCTGCGTAATCACGAACTTCCACACGTTCTGTCACTGGGGCGATTGAAGCCGTGCAGCTACGGATGTAAGAGATACTTCCCGTCGGAGCAATCGCTAGTCGGTAGCTATGGAAAAGTCCGTGCTGCTTCACTTGTTGTTTTAATTCCTGCCACATTTGCGCTGTAATAACTGGCACATTTCCAAGTGCATTCAACACCTGTGGAGAAAGTTCTTTTTCCTCTTTGTTCACATACGTATCAAAGTAAGCACCACTTGCATATTCACTTTCCTCAAAGCGATAAAACGTCTCTTGTTTTTCTTTGGCAATCGTAACGGAAGATACAAGCGAATAATAATTCATTGCCTCCATAAACGCATCGATGAAAGCAATCGATTCCTTCGAACCATATCGAATGCCTGCTTGTACAAGATGCCCGTGTAAATTCATGACACCCAGCCCGACAGAGTGCATTTTTTTATTGGCCTTTGATACAGAAGGGACGTTGACGATATCGGTCATCGTCGAAACATTTGTTAAAAGGCGCATCGCTGTATCAATCAGTTGTTTAAAATCATTTACTTTTGAAGCTTCGTGAATATCAATCGAACCTAGATTACATGACACATCAAGCCCATATTCATTCGGTTTATTTTGATCGGTAATGATACTTGTTTGTTGATATTGTAAAATTTCTGTGCATAGATTCGACATTTTGACACGGCCAATTTGTTTTAATGCATGTGCATTATTCACATTGTCATCAAATATTTCGAACGGGTAACCTGACTCAAATTGTGCTTTTTTCACTTCCGTATAAAGCTTACGCGCATTTAATCGTTTTAACTTGCGAATATTTGGATTGTCGAGCAGCTCGTAGTACATGTCTGTCATTGAAATTTCTGACATGCGCTTGCCGTATTCTTTATAAATATCATACGAACTAAAGAGCACGATATCTTTATCGCGTCGCATCAGCTCAAAGAATATATTCGGTAAAATAATGCCGGTAGACAGGGTAGCTAAGCGAATTTTATCGTCTGCATTCGGTTTTTTAGAAGAAATAAAGCTTTCGATATCTCCATGGAAGACGTTTAAATATACAACCCCAGAGCCATTACGTTGGCCAAGCTGATTGGAATAACTAAATGAGTTTTCCAGTAATTTCGCAACTGGCATGACACCACTTGCTCGGTTTAAAATGCCTTTGATTGGATCACCGAGTGGGCGTAAATCGGTTAAATTGACACCGACACCGCCGCCAAGACGGGAAAGCTCTAAACAATAGCCGATATTTTCAGCAATCGAGTTCATCGTGTCGTCCATTGTCAGCTTAAAACATGAAACGAGCTCACCGCGTGCTTTTTTCCCACTGTTCAACGCAGTCGGAGTCGCTGGC
>JAZUES010000010.1:0-3332 GCA_045640265.1 Solibacillus sp. | reverse complement strand
GGTTAATTGCTTTATTTTTATTAATAGCTGCTGCCGGATTACTTTATGTTAAATGGTTACCTTATTAACAAAAAGAGATCGTAGCTGCTGATACACACTCTATTGGCTCTTCTATATTAGGAGACCTTTCAAATATAACTTTTTCATGGGAATCAGCTTGGGATTATGCAAAAGTTTATTTCTTATCCGTTTGGAAAGCAGCTGTACTTGGTATACTGCTTGGTTCTTTAATACAAGTATTATTACCAACTCAATGGCTTCTTAAAATGCTAGGGAAAACAACATTTGGTAGTACGGCCATTGCCGGACTTGCTTCTATACCTGGCATGATGTGTACTTGTTGTTCTGCACCTTTAGTCGTAGGGCTTCGTAAAAAAAATGTTTCAGTTGGAGCAGCTTTAGCCTTTTGGATTGGAAATCCTATCATTAATCCTGCAACGCTTGTCTTTATGACATTTGTATTATCATGGAAATTCACATTGATTCGTTTAGTATTTGGCCTTATTTTAACTTTTGGTGTAAGTTACTTAGCCAATCGTTTTGTTAAAAATGATACTCCTTTTGACATTGATCAAATATTAAAAGACGAAGAATCTAATGGTATCTTTTTATCTAGATGGTTAAAAACTATAGGAAGTATGCTTCTTTATATAGTTCCTACTTACATTTTATCTGTTTTACTTTTAGGTGCAGCCCGTGTTTGGCTATTCCCTCAATTAGGTGAAACAACTTCAACCGGTCTAGTGGGAATTATTATTTTTGCGATAGTGGGTATGCTTTTCGTTATTCCTACTGCTGCTGAGATTCCAATTATCCAAACATTTATGTCATTAGGTCTTGGTGGCGGCCCTGCAGCAGCACTGTTAATTACATTGCCTGCAATCAGTCTTCCATCATTATTGTTAGTGGCAAAATCATTCCCTAAGAAAGTGCTATTTTTCGTAATTTCTTCGGTTGTGTTACTCGGAATCGTTAGTGGACTTGTTGGAATGCTATTCTTATAGTTTTCATACATGCCCACGGTGCAAGTATTTTTTACAATGACAATTTACTATCATTAATCTTTATAAAAAAGCTATCTTGCATACAAATATGCAAGATAGCTTTTTTTATAAAGATGGTTGTATATATTTCTCCAATAGCTCTTCTCCCACGGGTCCTGCTATTTCTTGCTTTATTTCGCCGTTTCGATTCAAGATAATGGTCATCGGAATGGAAAAAGCTCCATACATCGTACTAATATCACCTGATGCGTCTAGCAAAATAGGGAAGGTTAAATCGTATTGATCGACGAATTTTTTTACAGCTGCTTCGCTATCCTTACTTGTGACATTGACCGCTAAAATCTCAACATCCGCTTTATATTTTTCATAGAAAGACTGTAAATGAGGCATTTCAATGTTACATGGTTCACACCAAGATGCCCAAAAGTTTAAAATAACAACTTTTCCTTGTTCAGATGAAAGTGACATTTCTTCACCTGTAAGGGTTGGTAAAGTGAAATCTGTCGCTTGCATTGTACGAAGAGGCTCGCGATCCTTCGATTCTTGAAACGTATCCATTAATTCGAAAGCTAAAAAAATTACAACAACCACAACCAATATTCCAGTTAACCACTTCTTCATAGGCTAAGCTCTTGTTTCGTCATTTGAAGCCATAACTGTTCAAGTGTTGTACAATTTCCTTCTTGTAATAATTGTTTGATTCCACCCGTAGCTAAAATGCGTCCATGATGAATCAAAATCACTTGGTCGGCGATTTCTTCAGCAAAGCTAAGAAGGTGAGTAGAGAATAGAACAATTTGATTATTCGCACGTTCTTCTTCTAACATCCTCTTTAAATTAGCAATCCAATAAGGGTCGAGGCCGTTTGTTGGTTCATCTAAAATATAAAGCGTACTATCTCCCATCAAGCTTTGCGCTAAATTTAAACGCTGGCGCATGCCTTTAGAAAATTGACCTACCTTTAATTTCTTCGCTTCCTGTAAACCCACTTTTTCTAATAAATCACTTTGTCTTATAGGAGATTCTTTTTTCAAACCCCCAAGAAATCGAATAATTTCCTCCGCTGTTAACGTATCAGGAAAATCAATATCATCTGGCATATAGCGTACATCCTGAGTTTCTCGTATGATTTGACCACTATCTGGTTTTAATAAGTTCGTTAAAATATTAATAATCGTACTTTTCCCAGCACCATTTGAACCGACTAATGCTGTAATATGTCCTGGTTTTAAGTCAAAGCTTACATCAAAGATGCCACGACCCGCTTTAAATGATTTTGTTACATTTTGGAGTTGTATTGTCATACGCGTTTACCTCTTATCTTTAACATCAATGTTGCACTCACTAATGAAAAGGCTACCCATAAACCTGAAATAATGATAAAGAACAAAAAGCCTAGTGGTGATGCGTAGAATTTCGAAACACCATAAAAGGCGGGACCTAAAACAGCCGTTTGTTCAGAAAAAACAAAATAACCATAGCGAATCCATTCAAGTGGATTAATATGAATCGATAAAATGACAATCTTTTGTAAAAAATTTTCTGACGTCATTGTACCAATAGCCATAACCATATAAGACCACAGCAAGCTTACAACAGACCAAACCCCTAAACCTATTGCAAGTGCATGTAATCGGCTTTTTGCTATGCTCCCAACAAGTACACTTACGGCATTAAATATAAATAATATTAGCAGGGTAATGCCTATTGCAAATAACGGTAATTTTATACCACCAAAGAAGCTACCGACTAAAAAGGCAACTGCAAAAACAAATAGGATAATTCCTGCAAAGACAAGACATAATGCTATATACTTCGTAACGACATAGCTGCCCATTTTAAGTGGATAAGTTCTTAATAAGCCGAGCCAGCCGGATTCTTTATCACTAGCAATATTCATACTACCAATGGTTAGCATAAATAACGGTAGTAAAAATAATAATATATTTAATAATGATGCAGTTTGACGTGTAAAGCCGTTTGTATCTGGAAGTGCTAAATGTTGAATCATTAAAATCGCTGTAAATATAATTGCAAAAAGAACCGTTACAATTTGTATCCAGCGACTACGTAATAGCTGCTTACATTCGAGTAAAATCATTTGGGTACTCATTCGTGTTCATGAACTCCCCAATTAAAAGTTAATAATTTATCATACGGAATAATTTCACCTGGTTGTTCTTTCGTGTATTGCTCCGCTTCCTCTTTCGATGCGAAAGCAAGTACGCCGTAATTCATCGGTGTCCAATAATCTTTAGAATACACATAGCTTGCATCTTTAATATTCAGCCATTTTGTAGAAGATGTATCTCGAATATACGCAGCCCC
>JAZUES010000009.1:0-2733 GCA_045640265.1 Solibacillus sp. | reverse complement strand
TCAAATAAATCACTTGGTATTAAAATAGCTATCCTATTTTCTTTAATCAGCTTTATTTCAATCGTATTTCTAAATATCCACCCCGGTATTGTCATTGCCGCTTTTTTAATTTTAGCGTTAGCTCTACCTATCAAAGGAGATAAAACATGATTTATTTTGAATTATTCATTGCGTTTTTAATTCCTAACCTTCTGGCATATGGCGGTGGTCCAGCTTCAATTCCTTTAATTGAACATGAAGTTGTGTCAAAGTACGAATGGATGACTAAAGGTGAATTTAGTGAATTTTTAGCTTTAGCCAATTCTTTACCTGGACCAATTGCAACAAAAATGGCAGGTTATATAGGATTTGAAGTTGGGGGTTTTTTTGGATGTGCCGTCACGTTATTTGCCACAGTTGCACCTACGCTAATTCTAATGATTACATTATTAAGACTTTTACATAAATTTCGGGATTCACAACGTGTCAAAAGATTGTCTAGCTTTGTATTGCCGGTAATCGCTGTATTATTAATGACCTTAACATTTGATTTTTTCAAAACATCTTATACAACCAATCACTTAATCCCTACGATTTCACTTATAATAGGGAGCTATGTTGCGCTAGAAAAATTTAAAATCCCTTCAATTTTTGTTATCATTGTCGGGTTGTTAATTGGGGGATTTTTCCTATAATAACCTAAGGGAAATCCTCTATTTAAAAGTAAAATGTACCCTATAAGATAGACACTTTGAAAAAAGTCTATCTTGTAGGGTATTTTTATTTATAATGAGAAAAAAGATACTGGAGCGGAACCGAATGACAAAAATCTACTTAACTGAAAAACAACAAGCGCAATTAAAATGTAATCCCTACGTACAGGCAGTTAGTGAAAAGGCCATTACCTATACAGATGAATTTAAGCGCCATTTTATTGCAGAAAATGAGAAAGGTAAGCTACCAAGAACCATTTTTGAAGAAGCGGGATTAGACGTCGAATTAATCGGTTTGGAGCGTGTGAGTTCTTCCGCAAAACGTTGGCGAGCAGCGTATCGAAAAGCTGGTATAGACGGTTTACAGGATACGCGTAAAACGAATTCAGGACACCCACTTGAACGGGAACAAAGCCTGGAAAAAAAATACGCACGATTAGAAGCGAAAATGCGATTACTTGAGGCAGAGAACGAACTACTAAAAAAGCTAGATCTACTCGAAAGGCAGATGAAGAAGAAATCACAATTGAAGCAAAAATAAAATTTGAACTGATTTATGGCGCCATCAATAAATACGGATTGAAGCGCATGGTGAGCTACTTCTGTGAACTGATGGGTGTTTCTCGCTCAGGTTATTACAATTATTTTGATGAACGCTCCGCACAAAACCGTGCAAATCAAGATGTGGCAGATGAAGTGGTGAAAGAAATCATTTTAAAGGCGTATTATTTCCGAGGACGCAAAAAGGGAGCACGCCAAATCAAAATGACGCTTCAAAATCAATATAGTGTCACGTATAACTTAAAACGAATTCGCCGTATTATGAAGAAATTCGATATTATCTGTCCAATTCGTAAGGCCAATCCCTATCGACGCATGGCAAAAGCAACGAAAGAACATCGGACATGCCAAAATGAACTACACCGCAACTTCAAGCAAGGTGTGGCAGGAAAAGTGTTAGTAACAGATATCACGTATTTAACGTATCGAGGCGGAAAACGTGCTTATTTATCAACGATTAAAGACGCAGAAACGAACGAAATTTTAGCGTATGAGGTGTCCGATTCCTTATCGCTGGATATCGCCCTCCATACAGTAAAGAAATTGAAAAAGCATAAGCATTTAGCGAAAGATGCGTTTATCCATTCGGATCAGGGTTTCCATTATACGAGCCCTATTTATCAAACCTTAGTAAAGAAAATGGGCCTAGGCCAGTCGATGTCACGCCGTGGCAACTGTTGGGATAATGCGCCCCAAGAATCCTTCTTTGGGCATTTTAAAGATGAAGCCAATCTAAAGGAATGTGAGACATTAGAAGCAGTGAAACGAGAAATTAAAAGTTATATGACGTACTACAATCATTATCGAGGCCAGTGGAATTTAAAAAAGCTGCCGCCTGTAAAATACAGACAGCAGCTTCAACAAGTTGCCTAGGCTTTTTCAAAATGTCCTTTACAAAGGGTACACTTTAAATGCCTGTGCTGGTTTTTTTGCGCTACCCTGGAGCGAAAGCCTGGTATTGGCCAGGCAACGCTATCAGAAAACAGCGGGTTTTCCCAGAATGCGTCATTAAACGGGAAAAAACTAATCGAAAGATAAGAAAAAGAGAAAGATACACTATTTTCATAAGCCCCCGTGATTGATCCCCTTCGTATACGAAGGGGAGAATGATGGTGAGTTGAAGGAGAATGTTGCGACGTTAGGGAAGAATAGATGCGAGTTAGGGCAGAATCAACATCAGTTTGGGAAGAATCCGCCGTCATCTTGAGTGAAAAAAAGAGAAAGCCTAGTACTGGCCAGGTAACGCCATCAGAAAACAGCGGGTTTTGCCCAGAATGCGTCATTAAACGGGAAAAAGCTAATCAAAAGTGACAACTGCTAGAGAGAAATGGCGGAGAGGGTTACTGATTGGCTGTTGTTTTGTAATAAAGCAGTAGATTTACAGAACGTTTTCACCTGCCATTAAGAAAAAGCCGTGGTCTGTAAATCTAGAAAGATCATCGAAGAACTGAGTAATAACGAAAGTTAAAATTGGGTTCGA
>JAZUES010000008.1:0-6711 GCA_045640265.1 Solibacillus sp. | reverse complement strand
TTTTTTATAAAAAAAGTCTATCTTCTATTAATTTAGAAGATAGACTTTGAACATTTAATGTACGTTGCGATATAAGCCGACAACTTTACCTAAAATCGATATTTGATTGACGATAATCGGATCCATTGAGCTATTTTCAGGTTGAAGGCGGAAATGGGTTTTTTCTTTGTAGAAACGTTTTACTGTTGCTTCGTCTTCTTCCGTCATGGCTACAACAATTTCACCGTTGTTTGCCGTTGACGTTTTCTTCACGATTACATAATCCCCATCTAGAATACCTGCTTCAATCATTGATTCTCCCATAATTTCAAGCATAAATAGTTCATCTTCAGATGTGCCGTATGTATCTGGCAACGGGAAGTATTCTTGAATATGCTCGATCGCTGTAATAGGTTGTCCAGCTGTTACTTTACCGATTAATGGAATGTGGATAACACCTGGTTTTGGAATTGTCGAATCTTCTTGATGTAAAACTTCAATAGCGCGTGGCTTTGTAGGGTCACGACGAATAAGCCCTTTACTTTCTAAACGAGCTAAATGCCCGTGGACAGTTGAACTAGAAGCTAAACCAACCGCTTCACCAATTTCTCGAACAGATGGTGGATAACCTTTAGAACGAACTTCCTCTTTTATGAAAGCTAGAATTGCTAATTGTCGCTTCGAAATTTTTGTTGTCAACTTACTCACCTCTTTAATATACAATGATGTTTTTAAATTACATACAGTATATCAGTATGCGAACACAAATGCAAACATAGGTTCGAATAACGGTTGACAAAAACATATGTTCGTATTATTATGAGAACACATATTCCGAACATACATTCGAAAAGGGGCCGTTATTTATGAAGAATTTAAAGTTAAATAGCTTTGCAGCAATGTTTTTAGCATTTTCGATATTTTTTATTGGACTAATTGTAATGAAAGATAATCAAATTGAAATATACGAACAGGTGACGATCGAACATGGGGACACTTTATGGACGTTAGCTGAACAATATCGTGGTAAAATGGAAAAGCATGATTGGATTCACGCTGTAAAAAAACAAAATGCACTATCGAGTGAAGAAGTGGTAAGCGGTCAAATTATAAGCGTACCAGTCGAAAAGAATTCTGATTATATTACAAAATCAAATGAACCAAATTATGCACAATCTATTAAAGTAGTGAGAGAGAACAATGAATCAAAATAAAGCCGTCATTTATTGCCGTGTTAGTACTGAAAAGGACACGCAAGAAACATCATTAGTACGTCAGAAAGAAGAGCTTACAAAATACGCAAAATCAATGGGTTACAGTGAAATAGCTGTTTTCAAAGACCAACATAGTGGCTTTGAAGTCGACCGAGATGGCTTATTAGATATGCTCGAATATATGAAAGAGCATCAGATAAAGGCATTATTTGTGCAGGATGAAACACGATTAGGTCGTGGTAATGCACGAATGGCCGTATTGCACCTCATTCAAAAATACGAAGCAACGGTCTATTCATTAAACGACGCGGGTCCACTCGCATTAAATGAAATGGATACGATGTTACTTGAAATTTTAGCTGTTGTTGAAGAATATCAGCGCCGCATGCACAATGCAAAAATTCGCCGAGGCATGCGTCGGGCTGTTGAAAATGGTTATATGCCACAAAACAATTTAAAAAATCGAGGTAATATTGAAGGACGCGAACGAAAAGAAGTACCTGTTGAAGAAATTGTCCAATTGCGTCAAAAAGGGTTAACATTTGCTGAAATTGCATCAACGCTTTCAGGACTTGGCATTCAAATTAGTAAAGCGACCGTTCACCGCAGATATATTGAATTTATGGAACGACATGAAGAGTAAACACTGCTCTCCAAGTCGTTTTTTTCTTATAGAAGACCATATACATAAGGGAGGGAAGTGGTATTAGTTATATATTATCCCCAGTTTAAGCTCTAATCTAACGAATGATAGAAGAGCCTATAACACTTACACATTTGTCATAAGAGGAATTAGCAAAACTACCTATAATAAATACCAATATGTAGGCGCTAGTTTATCGGGGGAGAATTAGGATGGTGTATTTTTAAAATTATATAAAGTGAGGTTCAAAATATAATATTGTAATTAAAATCACGTTCATATGTGTTGTAAGCTTTTTATACAAACCATTTATATATTCTTGAATCTTTGTAATTTCTTTACTTCTTTTGTTAAGTAATCAAGCTGTTGTTGCATTCCTTGAATATCAGCACTATTATTACCGTTATTACTAGCTTGTTGTTGGGCTTCTTGTATAGCTAGTGCAGCCGCAACTGTAGCAAGCCCATCGCCTAGCGTAGTTATTAAACCGGCTATAACCGCAAGAGCTGCTGCTTCACTTACTGGGTTGTTGTCCTGAGTTGCTTCATTGTTTTTCTTTCGGTTATTATTTTGCAATGCTATGACCTCCAATATATAGATGTAATAATATATGGAGTAATTAGTAATTATGAATAGGTGAATACCCAATAAGAATATTTCTCCTACAGTCGCGTCTAACTAAGTGTGGCTGTTACTATCATATGGTAGTCAAGGTTATCCCAAAAGGTTTCTCGGCCAATTTTCAGCGGCTCCAATTAGCCCAAAAACAAACATAAATATACAGGTGTTTGCAAAGCTAATTTTAGAGCATATAATAGAAAACGTTTATTTACAACGTTTACAAACAAAAAGTGTTACTCATTCCAAAGGATTTTACTTGCTCTCCAAGTCGTTTTTTTATACCTTTGTATTATTGGAATTAAGAAAGGTGAGAATGTAATGTTATCTAAAGAAAAAATGGCTCGAATTAATGAGTTATCGAAACTAGCAAAAGAAGGAACTCTTACGGAGGAACAAGCAAAAGAGCGTACAGCCCTTCGAAAAGAATATTTAGATGTATTTCGCTCTACAATGCGTGACACGATTGAACATGTAAAAGTTGTAGACGAAGAAGGAAATGATGTAACACCAGAAAAATTAAAGCAAATTAAAGCACAGAAAAATTTGTTGAATTAGAAAATTACAATTAATGTGACATATTCAAAATTAAGTATGGCATATTTTGTGAAACGTTACGCTAAGTGATTGTTTTCTTACCCAAATTTGTCTAAACTATAGTATGTATAAATATAGTACGAGAAAGGATGTCAAATAATGACACAACAGATGGATCAGTTAGCAATTAACACAATCCGTACACTATCAATCGACGCAATCGAGAAAGCAAACTCAGGTCACCCAGGTTTACCAATGGGCGCTGCACCTATGGCTTATACGTTATGGACGAAACATTTACGTCATAACCCACAAAATCCAAAATGGTTCAACCGTGATCGTTTCGTATTATCAGCTGGACATGGATCTATGCTTTTATATAGCTTACTTCATTTAGGTGGCTACGGCTTAGAAATGGAAGAGATTAAAAACTTCCGTCAATGGGGTTCTTTAACACCAGGACATCCGGAATACGGACACACTGTTGGGGTTGAAGCAACGACAGGTCCACTTGGTCAAGGGATTGCAATGTCGGTAGGTATGGCAATGGCTGAACGTCATTTAGCTGCTACATACAACAAACCAGGTTACGAAATTGTGGATCACTATACATTCGCTTTATGTGGTGACGGGGACTTAATGGAAGGTGTAGCTGCAGAAGCAATTTCTTTAGCAGGTCACTTACAATTAGACAAGTTAATTGTGTTATATGATTCAAATGATATTTCACTTGATGGTGATTTAGAAAAGTCATTCTCAGAAAACATCCAAAAACGTTTTGAATCTTACAATTGGAATTACTTAAAAGTAGCAGACGGTACAGATTTAGCTGCGATTAATACTGCAATTGAAACTGCAAAACAAAACACAGGTGGCCCTACAATTATCGAAGTGAAAACGGTAATCGGTTTTGGTTCGCCAAATAAATCTGGTAAATCAGATTCTCACGGTTCTCCACTAGGAACTGACGAAGTATCATTAACAAAAGCAGCTTACGGATGGGGACATGAGCCATTCCACGTGCCAACTGAAGTGTATGAAACATTTAAAGCTGCATCAGAAGTACAAGGTGTGCAAGCAGAAACAACTTGGAATAAGATTTTTGCTGGCTACAAAGCAGAATTCCCTGCATTAGCAGCTCAGTTTGTAAACGCGATGGAAAACAAATTACCTGAAAACTTTGCTTCAGAATTACCTGTATATGAAGTAGGTAAGTCAATTGCAACGCGTTCATCATCTGGTGAAGCAATTAATGCTATCGCAAAAATGACACCATCATTCTTTGGTGGTTCTGCCGACTTAGCAGGTTCTAACAAAACAACAATTAAAGGTGCCGGAGACTTCTTCGCTGATACTCCTGAAGGCCGTAACATTTGGTTTGGTGTACGTGAATTCGCTATGGGTGCAGCAATGAACGGTATGGCTTTACATGGTGGTTTAAATGTATTTGGTGGTACGTTCTTCGTATTCTCTGACTATGTTCGCCCAGCAATCCGTCTAGCAGCTCTTATGGGCTTACCAGTAACGTATGTATTCACACACGATTCAATCGCTGTAGGGGAAGATGGTCCAACTCATGAACCAGTTGAACATTTAGCTGCATTACGTGCAATGCCAAACCTTTCAGTTATTCGTCCTGCAGATGGAAATGAATCAGCAGCAGCTTGGAAATTAGCGTTAGAAAGTACTTCTACACCAACAGTATTAGTATTATCTCGTCAAAACTTACCAGTACTAGATGCAACAAAAGAAACAGTTTACGCTGGTGTTGAACAAGGTGCTTACGTTGTATCAAAAGCAACAAAAGAAACACCAGATGCTATTTTAATCGCAACGGGTTCAGAAGTTTCTTTAGCAGTAAAAGCGCAAAAAGCATTATTAGCTGAAGGAATTGATGCGTCTGTTGTTTCGATGCCATCAATGGATCGTTTTGAAAAACAATCAAAAGAATACAAAGAATCTGTCTTACCAAAAGCGGTAACAAAACGTTTAGCAATTGAAATGGGTGCATCATTCGGCTGGCATAAATATGTTGGTTTCGAAGGCGATGTATTAGCAATCGACAAATTCGGTGCTTCAGCTCCAGAAAAAATTGTCCTTGAACAATACGGCTTTACAGTGGAAAATGTAGTTGCTAAAGTAAAAGCACTATAATTTAATCCTGAAAAATGTCATCCGCCTTATTTGGTGGATGGCATTTTTATTAGGTTTATTACGAACAAAACGTGCTTAATTTAAGAAGGAATGGTACGATAAAACTTGTGTAAAAGGAAGCAACAGATGAAGGAAGTGAACGGTTTATGACAACAGATCAAATTCAAAAAGAAATTACAACATACATTGAAAAAGCCCTTTTTTTTCTAACAAATAAAACCGATGTGAAGCAATTTGAACAAGTGATCCAACAAAATGTCAATCAAAAACGTGAGTCAGCAACTTCAACAGAAGATTTTTATGATCGCCTAATGTTAAATATTGCGTACTTTGTTGATAATAAAACAGCATGGACACAAATTGTACGTGATACATATGGTTCGAATTCAGTGCCGAAAGTAAGTTATATTGAAAACGAATTAATGGCTCAGCAAATGCGAGTTCGTAATGATGTTGCAGAAAAAATGGATGATTATAAAGAAGCATTTCATAAGCAATATAAAGAACTAAATGTTTCGGATGAAGATGTGATTTATGACTACGCTTATGCATCAATCGAGCATACATTACGCATTGATTTTATAACCTATGTAACGATTAATAATGCGAAAATTTTAACTGAAGGTACTATCGAAGAAACGTTAAAAATGATGGATGGCTATATTGCTTACTACGCCGATCAAATTGTTAATAAAATGACGCTTTCATAAAATGAACTTTGCTTTCGATACAGATAAATTACTGCCAGTTAATGCGGATAAAAGGAGTATAGGATGAAAACACCATTTAAATATTTACACAAATCACCTGCTGTACAAGGTGATAAACAACCAGCCATCTTCTTATTACATGGTTTAGGTAGCGATGAAAAAGATTTAGTACAATTAGTCGATTCATTTTCATCACAATGCCATATTTTTAGCCTACAAGGGCCGATTCAGCATCGACCTGGCTATGCTTTTTACACATTTGAAGAAGAAGGTAAGCCAGAGCGTGCCATTTTCGACAAAGTACTAAAAGCGGTAGAAGCGTTTATTTTTGAAGCCATTCAAGAATTTAACTTAGATGAAAAGCAAATTTATGTTGTTGGCTTTAATCAGGGTGCAGCTATGGCTCAATCATTAGCAATGGTTATGGGCAATGCAATTCGTGGTACTGCTGCATTGAGTGGCTATTTACCAGAGTTTGCTGCGTTAGAATATAGCAAAAAAACAATGGATGAAACGAAAATTTTCATCTCACATGGTGAATATGATTATGATTTCCCATTTGTGTGGGCAGAACATGCAGTAAACTTCTTTAATGAATACGGCACGAACGTAGTATTCAAATCATATCCAGTAGGACATGGTGTTTGTGAACAAAATTTACAAGATTTAATCGCCTTTTTGGCAGAGGATTTACCAACAACTTTAAATTAATAACTAAAGAGGCTGGGACAAAACCCAAAAATAGCATTTTTCTCTGTGAGAAAAATGCTATTTTTTCGGCGTAAGAAAATTGATTTCCATTCCGGGTACGCTTTCCGGGGGCGTGGCCTGAGCCTGTAGTCTCAGGCGTCACGCT
>JAZUES010000007.1:0-4551 GCA_045640265.1 Solibacillus sp. | reverse complement strand
AAACACATAAATTTGACGTTAGTCAAATTTATGGGTTTTCTTCGCGCTTATCACCAATTACTAAATCTACTGTACACTATCCTCATCATCACTATCATTTGACGCTGAACTTGACGAAGGGTCTGAGTTTGTTAGATCTGTTGAATCTGGAATTAAGCCTAAGTGACTTTGTAAAACTTGCATTGTTTCTTCTAGTTCTTCTTCATCTAATTTGTAATAGTATGTGCCTGTTGAGATATCGTCATAGCCTTTTAATGAAAGCGTATCGATACGAGGCATACCGTTAGTTAAATAACTGAAGAATGACTTCATTTCTTTAAAGGACATATCTGTTTTCATATTGTTACCGACTGCTTCAAGAATGTCATCGTATTTTGTAATTGATGTATATGAAGAAGCTTTGTTTGCAATCGCTTTAATAACTTCTTGTTGACGTTTACCACGTTCGATGTCGCTATCTTTCTTACGTGTACGTGCAAAGGCTAGTGCTTCACTACCATTAACTTCTTGTAAACCTGGACCTAATTTAACTGTACGTTTATCGTTTTCATCTAGTTCATTTAATTTGTATGGGACATCTACTTCAATACCACCAAGCGCATCCACAACATCGATAAATGCTTCGAAGTTTAAGCGGAAATAATAATCGATTGGAATATCGAATAACTCTTCAACAGTTTCAATAGTTGCTAAAGTGCTACCGTAAGCATGTGCGTGCGTGATTTTGTCTCTATACCCAACGAATGGAATATAAACATATGAGTCACGCGGGATACTTAATAGTTTTACTGTTTTTGTTTTATTGTTTAATGTCGCTAGTAGTAATGCGTCAGAACGCGAATTGTCGGCGCCTTGACCGCGTTTCTCACTGTCGTCAATACCGACAAATAAAATAGAAACATTGTCATTAGCTGGCTCAACTTTTGCATCACGTTGTTCGGAAATTTCTCGTTCGTCGATTGTTTCAAAAGCTACACCCGCAGCGTGCTCGGCTTTTTTCGTTAAATAAACACCGTAAGCAGTTGCACATATCATTACAGAAGTGGCAAGTAATAATCCTACTTTTAAAAGCAGCTTAAACTTCGAAGATCCCTTCTTTTTTGCCTTTTTATTGTCCATTAAAATTCTCCTCTAAGTTAGGAATTGTCTATCTATTATCATGAATTTTAAGATTAGTTCGCAATCTTATTTATTATACTACTAACTGCTTATGTCGTAAAATGAAAAATTCTATTCGCGTAAAAATTCGATAAATAGTGCTTCTTCGTTTGTAGTAATTGCTTGACCATTCGTTAATTCTGTTATCCAAGAGACAAATTCTGATTCTTTTTCTTTTAAAACAGACACGAAAATTTCGACGTTTTCTGCGTATTCAATGCTACGTAATGTAAATTCAGACGCACGAATTTCATTTTCTAATTTTCCAAGCCAAATATAATCAATTTTCACTTTCATCACGTAATGCAATTTGCGTTCAACAACTTTTGCAGCGGCAATGCCTTCTGTCGTGGCTTTTCCGTAAGCACGGACTAATCCGCCTCCACCGAGTTTAATGCCCCCAAAATAACGGGTAACAACTACAACTGTATCTTTTAACCCTTGTTTCTTTAAAACTTCTAACATAGGGACGCCAGCAGTACCACTAGGTTCCCCATCATCGTTAGCTTTTTGAATATGATCATGTTCACCGATCATATAGCATGAACAATTATGAGTGGCGCTTGCATGCATTTTTTTTATTTTATCGATAAATAGTAATGCTTCTTCTTCCGTTTCAGCACGCGCTACATAGGTAAGAAAGCGAGATTTAGATAGGATAATTTCTGATTCACCGTATCCTTTGACAGTAAAATAGTTATTTCTCATTAAATATTCTCCTTATTTTTACAATAAATGACTTAATTTGTAGTTACAATATATCTTAAAAAATGATTTAATAATGTTATAATAAGTATGGACTATATTAGTAGGAAAATGAACAAAAAGATAGAAATAGATTAACATTCAGTTGACGAGGAGTGAGGACCATGTTTGAAAATGACCGCATTGATATCGCCTCGCTAGACGTAATTTTTAATCGAATGTTAGAAACGATAACGAATTCTAAAGATGATATTTTTATTATAAGCGAACAAAGCCGGAGAAACTTTGAAGATATGCAACAGGAGCTAGAGGTTGTACGCCAAGAAATTTCGATTACGATTGATGAAAGTGATAATTTAGAAAAGCTTTTGCAACTATCTAGGCATCGACTTGTCATCGTAAGTAAAAATTTTACGGAGCATTCGGAGGAACAAATTCGAGCTGCTTATGAAAATACGAATAATTTGCAATTAAAAGTATCACTTTGTCGTGAACGTGAAAAACAATTACGGGATAAGCGCGATGATTTAGAAAGACGATTGCGTGCTCTATATGATACGATTGAAAGAGCAGATCATATCGTCAATCAAGTAAATGTTGTTATTAGCTTTTTAACAAAGGACTTAAAAGAAGTAGGCGCTGCATTAGAGCAAGCGAAAATCAAACAGGATTTTGGCATTCGTATTATCGCTTCTCAAGAGGAAGAGAGAAAACGTTTATCAAGAGAAATCCATGATGGTCCCGCTCAAATGATGGCAAATGTCCTAATGCGATCAAATTTAATCGATCGTACGTTTAAAGAGAAAGGTGCAGAAGCAGCACTTCAAGAAATTAGTAATCTAAAAGTAAGTGTGCGTAATGCATTATCTGAGGTACGTAGAATTATTTATGACTTACGACCAATGGCACTCGACGATTTAGGCATTGGACCTACATTAAAAAAGTATTTATCTACTATTATGGAATATAATCCTGGTGTCGATATACAATTTATGACGTACAATAACGAACGCCGAATTTCCTCAGATTATGAGGTGGCTATCTTCCGTTTAGTGCAAGAAAGTGTTAATAATGCAATAAAACATGGAAAAGCTAACCAAATAATTGTAAAGCTCGAGTGGCTATGTGACGAAATAAATGTTGTCGTAAAAGATGACGGTAAAGGTTTCGATACGGAAAATGTTCGTGAAGGAGCATTTGGCCTCGTTGGTATGAAAGAAAGAATTGACTTGTTAAAAGGTTTTATAAACATTACTAGTACTATCGGTAAAGGAACCGTTATAATGATGAAAGTACCTTTACCAGCAGAAGATGAAGAATTATTGTAATAGATCATTAGGGGGTATTTAAATGACGAAAATTATTATTGTAGATGACCATCAACTATTCCGTGAAGGCGTAAAACGTATTTTAGATTTTGAAGATACATTTGAAGTTGTAGCAGAGGGCGATGACGGTACGGATGTAGTCAACTTATACGCAAAAAGCATGCCAGACGTTGTATTAATGGATATTAATATGCCAGGTAAAAACGGCGTTGAAGCAACAGCAGACTTAATCGCTGAATATCCTGACGCAAAAGTTATGATGTTATCTATTCATGATGACGAATCTTACGTAACGCATGCCTTAAAATCTGGCGCACTTGGTTACATGTTAAAAGAAATGGATGCGGACGAAATCGTTGAAGCGATCAAAGTCGTTTCAAACGGTGGTTCTTACTTACATCCAAAAGTAACAAAAAACTTAGTTGCGGAATTCCGTCGTTTATCAGAACATGAAAACAAAGGAAACTTCCACCAAACAGAAATTCGTCGTCCATTCCACTTATTAACGAAGCGTGAATGTGAAGTATTACAATTACTTACAGATGGTCAATCAAACCGTACAATTGGTGAAACATTATTCATTTCAGAAAAAACGGTTAAAAACCACGTATCGAGTATTTTACAAAAAATGAACGTAAACGACCGTACACAAGCGGTAGTAACAGCTATCAAAAATGGCTGGGTTGAAGTTCGATAATACGTAAAACAAGGCAGAGTCTAGGGAAAATCCTGGGCTCTGTTTTTTTGTGCGCAAATGGCTAGTTTAATATAGAGGATAAGGAAAGAGTATGAGTTTTGGCGGGCAAGCGCATGAATCGCCCAGCTTTGTTGCACAAATCTGTACGACTCATCTTTGCGCTTTATGCAATGCCCGCCAAATAAAGTATAGTCTATTAAAACATATTTAAAGAGGTAAGGCGCTGTTGCAAGCAAAGGCGCCATTTGTTTAAATAAAGTGGATTTGCTAAACAAAGTGATTATTAGCGATTCTCTTATTATAAGTGGATGATTGAATCATTATGGTTCGTGGTATTTCTAATGCTTTCTTCTTTAAATAGAAATGTTGAAATGCAGTGATAACTCCTTTAACCATTTACATAGGAATAGCTATCTATAATAGAAAGATCGGCGCCTTGCGATAGCACAGCGCCTACGGTATTTAAAAATATTCGTAAAGACACACCATATATCGGCGGGCCTTACACACAGCACAAAGAACATTCGCAGAGACTCTGGAAAGAGGCTTTGTGAATGTGTGCTGAGCCCGCCGAATGACTATCCCAATTCCACTTTATAAGTGGAAATGCTTTGATCAGTTTCACCCTATAATATAGAAACCCCGGCGCCTTGCGTAGCACAG
>JAZUES010000006.1:0-11306 GCA_045640265.1 Solibacillus sp. | reverse complement strand
CAAAATCCTTTTTACTATTAATCTATTTTAATTCCTTCACGAACTAATGACAATTTAATCGATTCAATTTCCTTTCCTTGAATTTTACGTTCTTTGATTTCTTCTTCTATTGACTTTGTTAATGTATCGATTGACATTGTTAATCGTGTCAATGTAGTATTTACGCCAATAACAACTTTAACGATTGTAATTAAAGAAACTAATAAACTTGATACACTTAAAATTGTTGATAAATCTAACATTATTTTTTTGTTGCTAATTTATAGATTAAATCGTCTTTGTATAAATATTTTAATAGATATTCCATTGTTTCGTTCGTAAAATCGAAACGCTTTTTTACATTTGCTATATAATCCACCTTTTGGACTTTGTAAAATGTATAAAAAGAATTTCCAATGGATTTATTATGATTTGATTCATCAAAATAATATTTGCTAGGTCTTGAATCAATGTGAACTGCGGTTTTTGTAACCAATCCGATTCCGTGATTCCATCCTAAATCTTCTAATGCTAACGCAATTTCTTTTGAAGAATATCTTTCGTTTGAATTTTTCCATACGTTAATGTCAACCGCTTGACCTTTTGTGTGATAACCATTGACCGCACTATTTGACAATGTCATTTCGTGTTCGGTTGTTCTATAACCAGAAGTGATAATTAATTTATACGCATTCATACGAATAAATAATTTTTCTAATATTTCGATTATATCTGTATCGATTAAAATGTCATCCGAATATAATTTCTTCCCATCGCTTGACGCGAATTCTTTAAATTTGAAATGATTCGAAATATTTTTATTTCCGTCATTTTTATATGAAAATTTTTTAACCAATTATATCAACCCCCTTCGAAAAACGCCTTAAAATCGATTTAAACGCGTCGTTTTTTCTAATAAATTATTGAAAAATACGTATTTTGCTAATTTTCTTCTTTATTGATATTTTGGTTTAATTCACACACGGCGGATTCGATTAATTCTGAAACTTTTCCTTCATCCATTGTAATATTATAAGATTTAAAACGTTCAATTACTTGTTCTTTTTTCTTCTTACCTTGACCGGAAACTTTTGTAACTTGTTCCACCGCTTGAACTAATATTTTAATTATCTGATATGCACTTGATATTTTTTCATCATTATATTTTGTTCTTAAATAAGGAAGTAAATAACGAATGATGATTGCTAATGCAAGTGAAATCAAAAAGTCGATTATAAATGTAACGTCAAACATACTACGCCCCCTTTATATCTATGAAATTTTCTTCTGTCTTTCCCTTTTCGTTTTTTATTTCTGTTTTCTTGATTGAAGACAACGACCATAATTCCGTTGTCGTAAATGTAAACCACGCACCAATCAATGTGACTGGTTCGCTTCCTACTTTAAAAAATACAAAAAGTACAATTCCAGTAAAAATGACGTTGATTGTTAAAACCAACGCCACTATCATTTTACTGAATTTTGTTTTATTATTCTTCGATTGTTTCTTCATCTTCTGAAACTTCTTCAACTTCTGGTGCTAACATTTCTTTTAATTCTTTGAATTCTTCTGGTGTTATGATATTTGTTAGCATTAACATTGTTAATTTTTCGATTGTTACATAACCTTTTGTATTTCCGTTCATAATTATATTTTTAATTGTTTGATACATAATTAATCCCCCATTTAATATCTTCTAAATCTATTTTGCCACAAATGAGATTGACCGCATTTAGCGACACCGCATTTAACAAAATATTTTGACATTGATTTTATTAACATATCAAGTATTTCTAAATCCTTTTCAACTCTATTGTTAAAATTGTAATCGACTGGGTCTAGTGTTAACCAGTCAACTTTTAATTGTTCGAATTCATCGTTCGTGAAATATGCTTCCGCTAATTGTTTAATGTTATTTTCCATTCGGTTTAAATCATCATTAAACACGGGTTCACCATCAACCCAAGTTTTAAGAATTGGTGCGGTTGCGTAATAACCATATTGTAAAAGTTTTTCATAAACATATTGTGTGTTGTTTTCAACTCTGTTTAAGTCTTCAAAATTGGCGTAGTCGCTTCCTTTCCAGTCTGTTTTTGGTGTTATATATGTTGTTGACATATTAGTTTGTTCCCCTTCCTTCTGTTGAACCGCTTAAATAACCAGAATATTTAAATTCTTGTTTAGTTACAATCATATTTTTATTTTCGTTGAATCCGTCTTCAACTTGGACTTTGTCGCTTAATTCAATCTTCATATTTTGTCGCCAATCTATGTTATATATTAAACGATTCTTTAATATATTCATAATCCAGTTACCAACGTTTGTTGCGATTGTTGTTGTAGTAATAAACGGATTGTCCTTTACTTCGAACACGTTTGTTTCTTCCGCGTCTGGATTGTTTATCACAATATGTGTTTGGTCTTCTGTTGAAACATTATAAGACCATACCGCTACGTCAACGTCGCTTGTAACTTCTTCTAACGAAATTAAAGGTTCTTTATACATATTGTCGAATGTGATTTCGTTTGTCTTTGTTGTTGAAATAGGTTTAATAACTACTTTGTCGTTTTTGTCTAAATACATAATACATTGACCCGCTATCGCAATACATTTTAATAATGTAATTGCGTCCATATTGTCGAATCGTGTTGTTACACTGATTGACGCTAACGAATCGTCGATTATATAATCTGTATAATTCGCACTTGCTAAAATATCAACCGCCCATTGTTTCAATGTCTTTGTTGTGTTTGTTGCTACACTAAACACATTTTTAACAAAAAATAATTTATCTGTTGCCGTTAGTGTTGCGGTGATTCCGTCGGTTTGCCACGCGTTTAAATAATAACTTCCAGTGTCAACCCATTCGATTTCATCGTCGCTTAAATAAACACCCATTTTTGTTTTAAGTAATTGTTTAGATTGCAAAAATGCGAATATTCCCGAAGGATTAATAAAGTTAAATTCACGACTTATGTTATTTAATTTGATTTCCATATTGCTAAAAGGAATCGTGTTATCAACTAATGAATTTTCTCGAATTATATTAAGTTCTAAAATTTCATTGTTTTTATATTGTTGAATGATTCCGAATATAACGGAATAAACACGCACCCTTCTATATGGATTCAATGTCTTATTTATAAATATTTTTATCTTTCTGTAATTAGTAACACGACCACCATAAACAATATGTGTGTCGTTTACTTGGATTGTTTCATTTGACAATTCATTGTCGCTTGAATCATAATATATTATTTGAATTTCTTTTGGACGTTCTTTGTCGAAATCCATTGTCAATCCAACGGATGAATGGTTAGTCGTAAAATCAAAAGTTAAACAAGGCGGATTTTGAAATTCGCCGTTTTCATCTGATATTGAATCCGACCACCAACCGACGTGATACGGAATTGTTTCGTTCGGTCTAGGTGTTAGACGACAACTTCCGTCCATCTTGAAATAGTTATGTTCTAGTGTTGTATATTTTGCCGTGCTAAAATCTCTTAAATCGATTATGTCGTTTTCCCTTGAAACACTTGTTAATTTATCATTGACGCTTAAAGTGGCGTCCGAACTAGCGGTAACGTCTAAAAACTCGAATGTAGTTTGTGCCGTTGTTCGTCTAGTTTGTCCGCCGATAGCGTCATCATAAGTCATTGACATTATAGTTCAACGAAATTTGCGGAAATTTCACCCCATAAAGTAACCATCCCGTTTCCGGTCTTTTTTGGTACTCTTTGAATTGGTCCGCAATAACAAGTAATTGTTTTATATGTTTGTGTTTCTGGGTCGTAATAATCACAATTAAAAGATTCTAATTTTCTTAATGTAGCAAGCACCGACATTTCGTCGGCGTCCATTGTATTCCACGTCATAACTAATTTTATTTTGTTTGCTATAAGTTCACGAATTAATGTAGCGTTTGCATTACGATTTGATTTTTCGACAATTTCTAATTGTGCGTCATACGTTGATGGTGTTTTTAGATTGTACCCATCCGGTCTTACAAAATTCATTTCGTCCCCCCTATGTGTTTAATATTGGTTTGTAACCAGAACGAATCGCCTCGATATTTAAATCTTTTAGCGTTCCCCTTGCTACTTCTTTTGAATTTAAGTTTACTGGAACTTCAATCGTAATGTTATCGCTTCCAAGTCCTTTTGATTCATTCATCATAATATAAAGTCTTGACGCGATTTCGTCTAACCATCCCGTGTTATTTTCTAATGGGATGATTGCTTCTTTTCCGTGTTCCCCCGCTATGAATGTTGTTGCTTCGTCAACAATACCACCACGTGCAAGTTTTGGAATTTCTGTGAATGTCATTCTGTTTAAATGTGGCGACCATATTTCTTCACCAGTGAATGGATTTTTAATTTCAATTTTATTAATTAAATCAACAATTACATTTAATGCACGTTCAAGTCCTTTAATAAATTTGTTAATTCCATAAATAATTCCGTTAATTGCACCGGTGATTATTCCTTTAATACCATCCCATATTCCACTGAATGCCTTTTTAATTCCTTCCCACGCTTTGTTCCAATCCCCAGTGAATACACCAGTTAAGAACTGAATAATTCCGCTTAATGCGGTAATTACACCACCGACCACGTCCGCGATTGTTCCCAGAACATTTCCTAATGAATCTATAATCCATTCGACAATCGGTCTTAATATTTCGTAAACTTTACTTATGATTGGTAATATAACATTTGATAAAAAGTCGTTAATTTGTGTAAAGAAATCTAAAACGACTGGAACTAATGGTGCTATGTGTTTTGAATATACGTCCGTAAACACTTCGCCAATTTTAGTCATAATAGGTTGAACGTAGTTTTCCCAGACGTTAGACATTGTTTTTTGAATTGAAGTCCATAAATTTTGGAATGATTCTCTAAATGCTAACGCTTCTTTTGAATTACCTACGTTTTCCCAATATTCGTTCCATCCGTTTTCATTTTCTTTTAGGAAATTAGTCATTCCGTCGAACGCTTCACCAATCTTATTAAATGTTGATACGATAGCGTCACCCGTGAATTGTGCTAATGGTTTTAAAAAGTTGTCCCATACGAATATAAATACTGGTTTAATATATGTTAAAACTTCTGCTAGAAAATTAAATGCACTTGCTAATGAATTAATTACACTAGGAAGAAACTTTTCAACCGACCATTTTCCTAATGGAACTAAAACATTGTCGTAACACCATTTTAAAGAATTACGAATAATGTCAACGATTGGTTGAAATGATTCCTTTAATCTATTTAATGAATCAATTAAAGGTTCTAAATTCCAATCACTGAATACGTTGTCAACTTTTTCACTTAATGTGTCTAATGCGGATTCTGTTTCTGTTAATTCAACATTTGCGGTTGCTAATCCGTCAACACCACTTCCACTTGATGAACTAGCGTTGTCATTCATATTTGTAATTTCATCAAATGCCAACAATCCTTTTTTTGCTTGTTTGCCACTCTTTTCGACATTGTCGCCAACTTCTTCCATTTCGTCCGCTAGTTCTTTTGTACCGGTTGCACTTTGTGAAATCTTATCGCTTACAACGTCAAGGTCACTTTTTAAACCGAATAATGATAGCAAACCAGAAAACGCTTGGAATAAACGTGTAACCATATTTAACGCCCCTTCGATTGCCGGTGTAAACAATTTAATTATTGGTTGAATAACGCTTCCGATTGCGGTTTTCATATTAGTAAATGCGGTTGATATTCTAGCAATCGCACCACTATAAGTCATCGCGTAATAACTTGAATCGTTCATTTGAAATTTTGTTTCTTCTTGGATTCCATTTACTTCCGCGATTATCTTTTCTGATTGTGTTAACTGGTTTGTTGATTTACCGATTGACTTCGCGTAATCTTCCCACATTTTAGCGACGTTCTTTGTAACCCCCGCGTTATCTACAACAACTGAATTTTCGTTCTTTAACCCTTCTGTTGCAGTTTGAACGGCGTCACCTAGTGAATACGTGCTTTGACGTGCAAATGTTGCCGAATTCTTTAACGCATTCATTGTCTTTTCGATTTGGTCGCTATTATAACCCCTTAACGCTAGATTCTTATAAGACGCTACGGCGTTATTTAATGGAACTAATCCGTCTTTAACATATTCATTTATAAATGTTTGTGCCTTGCTAAATGCTTCGGTTGTTCCAGTTTTACCCGTTAAAATTGAATTTAATCCAATCCACGCATTTTGTGTTTTGGTTGCCGTATCTACGCACGCCTTACCAAATGCAATAACGGAAGTAATAGCAAAAACACGTCCAATAACTTTTCCTAAATTAGAAAAAGCGGTTGTCATTTTCTGTGATGAAGTGTTAACGCTTGACGATAAACCTTCAATTTGATTCTTTGCGTCATTGACACCGGTTTTAACACCTTTCGAATCTGCTTCAATTTTAATCGCCAACTTTTCTTCTGTCATTCTTAATTACACCCCCCATCTTTATAACATTCATACGCATAACACGTTCCATTTCTTCATCCGTCATAACACTTGATTCGTTAACGCGTTCTTGCTTAACTAATAAAGGTTTTTTAGGGTATTTTTTAGGTTCGTGGAATGCGTACGCTATATATTTTCCTAACACATAATTTAATGTGTCTAACTTTTCCATTTCACGTTGAAATTTTGTGTTGTAACCTTCAATGTGTTTATTAAATTGGTTCGGTGTTAACGTCCAATAATAATCAAGTTGAAGACCAATTTCAATCGCTAATTTTTCGTTGTCTTCCCAAAATTTATAAAAGAATTGTGATGAAGAATTTACATTTGGTCCATCATTGTTTCCGCTTCTGAAATCTTGTCGTTTAGAAGTTGTTTTGTTTTCTTCATCATTTTTGGTAAAAAACCCGCGTCACATAATGTGTCAACGACTAACATTTGAACGTCAAGTAAACCATTTTCACATTCTGGAAGATTGTTTGTTAAAACGTCTAATGCTACTGATTGAGAACAACCAATGTGTCCGTCTTCATTTACTAAACCTTTCATTAAAAATTGAGTAATTGTTTCGATTGTTGCGTCTTCCCCTAGAATTGTTAATAATGGACGCTTGAAAGTCTTTTCGATTTCCATAACTTTATTTGCGTCGAATTTTAATTGAATATTCATTTTATTTCCCCCATTTCATAAAAAAATAAGGGGTGACGTAATAAAATTTTTGTCACCCCCACCAATTTAATTTTTTATTTATTTGTTAATTGTTAAATTTGATTGCTTCCACTTGGTGTTGATTCTGTATATTCTGGAAGACCACTAACTCTTAAAGTTGCAGTCCAAGAATTTAAACCATCTGTTGTTGCTTCACCTAATGCGAATGATTTAACGAATGCGTCGAATTCACATTTTGCACCACTTGGGTATGTGATAATCCACGCTTCAACGTCACCAGATTGAACTAATGAACTTAATTTGCTACATTGTGCTTCATCTGTTGCGTTCTTGATATAACCACCGATTGAAACTTCTGACGCACTTACATTTCCTTGAATGTATTCTGCACCATTTGAATCAAGTGTTGTTGTGTCAATTTCTTCTGCTTCAATAGAAACTTCACCAATACTTGTTAAAGAAGTTAAAGTTAAATTTGTTGATTCTGTTCCGCTTTTAACTTTTTCAAGTGTTGTTCCCATACTTCTGATTGTGTTTGCCATTTATATTCACCCCACTTATTAAATTTTTGTTGTAAATCTTAAAACGCTATGTCTAATTGATGAATCTATATTGTCAACGTCATAACAACTTGTTAATTGATAGAAAATATTTCTCATCGCTTCTTCGACGTCGTCAATCAATTCGCTTACGCTTGTTGAACTATTAGACCACACGTCAACTTGAACGATGATTTCTTGATAACCAATGTTATTCGCTAAATCATAATTACAAGCGTTTTCCGATAAACTAAAAGTAATGACCGGAATTGTTTTAAATGTTTCCGGTCTTGTTTGATACACTTTTAAATTTGTATTTGTTAATTCTAACTCTTTTAAACAATTATAAATGTCCGCTTTTGGTAAATACATTTTTATTTCCCCTTTATCTGTAAATTAATATCACTTTTTAAAATCTCACTAATTATTTTTTTATTATTCATTAATGATGGAAACATAAAAGGTTGTGCCTTATGTCCGCTTGAAGTGTGCCACTTACCTTCCGCGTCTTTGTATTTCCACGAATGGTTCGTATAACTTAAATTAAGACCTTCGACATTATAAGGGAATGTTCCTTGACCTTGAACGCCCGTTCCGAATTCAACGAATTGTGCGTATTCGCAATTTGTGAATACTTTTCCAACTACTTTTCCTTCTTCCTTGATAACTTCTGCACTAATCGAACCACGTAAATTTCCCGTGTCAACTGGTGCTAATGTCTTCGCGTTTCCTTGCACTATCGAAACACATTTCCCCATCGCCTTTTCTAGTTCTAATTTACTTAATGAATCTAATTTTTTATTTAACTTTTCTTTTCCGACTAACGTTATTCCCATATTGAACCCATAACAACTTTATGTGTGTCGTATGTTAGAACGTCCGTTACTTTATATGTGACATTATTATATTGAATAAAGTCATCTATATTGATTGTCGTATCTGTTCCCGTTGTGATATAAACGTCAATTTGTTTGTCTATACCATAATCGTTTTGAACTTCTTTAAAGTTTTTATATTGAACGTTCCCTTTGAACGTACCTAAAACAACCGATGAAGACGACTTAACGAAATCGCCTTCAACGTCGGTTGTATCTGTATAACCAATTATTGAGATTTCTTTATCATAAAAAGTGTTTGCGATTAAAGATTGAAAATTAGCATTTACTAACAACGTTAACCCTTCTGTAACGATTTAATAAAGTTACATAACCTTCCATCAAATCGCTATCACTTAATGAATTATAATATTGTTTAATTTCGTTAGAATAATTTATCGATTGTCCGTTATCACTGATTGAACTGACGAATATATCGCCGTTTGTCGCTTTATCAATATGATGATTTATAACTTTATCAACCATTTGTGCGACTACACGTTCAAGTTGAACGGGTAAATCTTGACGATTGCAATAAATCAAAATTCTATCTATTGTTGAATCAACAAAAAAATTTAATAAATCTTGACTTATTGTGTCGTCATTTAATAGTGTAATATAATTTATAATTCTTGTTTTTTGTTCTTCCATATTACACCCCTTTTATTATTTATTTTTTATTAGATTTGGTTTCCGTTTTCGTCATCATCATCATCTGGGTCTGGTGTTTCGTTTTCTAAATCACCATAGAAGATTGCGTCTGGCATTAATGCTTTTGTTCCATAATGTAAATATGATTCGATTGAGAAGTCTTCTGATTCGTCAATCTTGTTGATTCCATAAGGTGTTAATCTTGATGGTTGTGCTACTGATTGTTTAAGTGCTACAATAACCTTTACTGATTGTCTTGGGTTGCAATAAACGTCAACTCTTTTGAATCTCTTATCTGTGAATACACCAGTTCCGTTTGGAATTGTTGACATATATGTTTCAACGGCACTATAAGTGTCTGGGTCTAGGAATAAATCCATTTGGCTTCTGTCAACTTTATTAATAAATGAATTTGATAATTTTTCAAGTTTTAAAATAATTTCGTCGATTTTTTCAACGATTGTTGTTCCAGTATATTCTGTAACTTCTGTTCCTTCTGAAACCATAGCACCGAAAAATGCGTTATCTAGTTCAACCGCACCCATCATTTTATGATTTTCTTTTCTTGATTCAACTAGGTTAACAACACCAGATTTTAAAATGTCGTCGTATGCTACTTCTTCGATATTTTCTTTGTGTACGTTTAAATTGATTGTAACTGGTCTATTGTCTAGTGCGTCACCTTTTCCGTTTGTTCTTGCAGTTCCATAAGTTTTGAAACCACTATTAACGAATCTAGGACATTCAACTGAACCCGCGTTAACTGATTGATATTTTTTAACTTTTACTTTGTCTGCTAATGATAAAGCGTGAATTCCTTCTATTACTTCCCCATAAATTTCTGCTAATTTTGCTTCGTCTTCATCTGTCATAATACTTAATGCGTCTTGTCTTGCCATTTTTAATTCCCCCTTTGAATTATAAAAATTTTATTAATTTGTTTTTACCATATACCATAATTATTTGTATTAATTATTGGTTTTGGTTCTTTTGATGAAAAGTCCTTTGGTGGTTGTCCTTTTAACTTATCTTCGACACCAGAAGAAACACCCTTTTCGATTTCCTTTTTTAGATTCTCGATTTTTTCTTTCATTACTTCTGTGTCTTTGTCTAAAACGAAATTAACAAAACTACTTGATAATCCGTTCTCGTTTAAAAGTTCCTTCGCGTCCATTGTGCGTTCTCTTAATAAAATAGATTCTTCACGTTGTTTTAACGCGTTTTCACGTTCGGTCTTTTCTTCTTTTTCTCGTTCTTCGATTGTCAATTTTGCTTTTCTGTCGTGTTCGGCGATTGCTTCTTGAATCAAACGTTCTTGTTTTGATTTTTCTTCGCTTCTGATTTTACTTGCTAAATTGTCTAAATCTTTTTGAGAAAATGTTTTTTCCCTTGTTTCTTCGTTGATTTGTTCTTCTTTGTTTTCTTGAACTTCATCAACATTTGGTTTTTGATTTTCTTCCATTTTAATTTCCCTTCTGTTTTACGTCCATCGACTATATTCCGTTTTACGCCCGTCGGCGTTTTGCCGTCATTCGGAATCGAACCGAATTTGAATCAATGATTCATCACCATTGACGACACGAAAAAAGACGATTGAATAATCAACCGCCTTTATGTGCTTTGTGTTTTACATTCCTAGTTCAAGACTTGCAATTCTTGAATACATATCAAAATTGATTTCGTCTTGATTCATTCTGTTTTTGTCTATTATTTCCCCACGAACTAATTGTCCGTTTATGTATTTGTAATAATAATCGTTTATGTCATCTGGAATTGTATCAACAATCTTTGTTGAATAAACTTCCTTATCATCAACATATTGATTTATTACTACTCTATCTTTGTTTATGTTAATTAACATTTTATCACCCCTTTGAATGATTAGTTTCGAACTTCTTCCGCTATGAATTTGTTTTGGTCTTCATTGTAAACAAGTTCGTAAAATTTATTTGAATCTAACATTGAATCGATTTCAATTCCATTCAATGTATTTTTATTAGAAATTGAGTAAATTTTCATACCGAGCCACAAATGACTAGTCATTAAAGTTTCCCAAATACATTACCATTTCACTTATGATTAACTCCGTATTGTCAAGAAGGAGTTTTTCGTCCTGCAAAACC
>JAZUES010000005.1:0-7859 GCA_045640265.1 Solibacillus sp. | reverse complement strand
GTGTGGGTTCAATTCCTACTGCCCCTGCCAATTTCAAGTAAAAAAATAATTATAGTGGCGGTTGTGGCGAAGTGGTTAACGCACCTGATTGTGATTCAGGCATTCGTGGGTTCGATTCCCATCAGTCGCCCCATTTATATTATAAAAAATTAAAATTATTGGGGTATAGCCAAGCGGTAAGGCAACGGATTTTGATTCCGTCATGCCCTGGTTCGAATCCAGGTTCCCCAGCCATTTTATTTTGCGGAAGTAGTTCAGTGGTAGAACACCACCTTGCCAAGGTGGGGGTCGCGAGTTCGAACCTCGTCTTCCGCTCCAAAGTATGGCGGCATAGCCAAGTGGTAAGGCACAGGTCTGCAACACCTCTACCACCGGTTCAAATCCGGTTGCCGCCTCCATCTTTTATCTAATCGGTTAAACCGGTTTTTTTTTACACTTTTTTATTTTGCCGATATGGCGGAATTGGCAGACGCGCCGGACTCAAAATCCGGTTCCTTCGGGAGTACCAGTTCGACCCTGGTTATCGGTATCATTGGTTCATAATAGAACGTATTTAAAGCACCCTCAAATCCTTATCCATAGGCTTTGAGGGTGTTTTTCATTTTTAATGGATACGATACGTTTGAAAAGATTTTACACACCAAGTCCTATTACATTTTCTATCATTAATAACCAAAAAGTAAAATTTTGGCCATCTGCTTTTACTGTAAACTAACAAATTCCCCTAACTATTTATTTTACATATTGAGGCTGTTTATGAGTATTTACAATGCACTATACTTAAAACGCTATGATACAATAGCGACAGTAGCAAAAGGAGGTAATATATGATGAAAATACGTCCAGCAAGATTACAAACGGGCGATACAGTAGGACTTGTATCTTTAAGCAGTCCACTTAATATAGAGACGCTAGGGGACAAATTAGCGCTATTAGATGAGTTAGGCTTACAATATAAACTTGGTCAAACCATTCAAGCATATGAGGGCTATTTAGCAGGTACGGATGAAGAGCGTTTAACAGACTTCCATCAAATGATTCAAGATCCAGAGGTGAAAGCCATCTTCTTGGTAAAGGGTGGGTACGGAATATCACGTCTACTTGATAAAATTAGTTATCCACTGCTTGAAGATAATCCGAAAATTGTTTGGGGTTTTTCAGATGTGACAGCTTTACATATACCGGTTAATGAATACTCAAATATTGTAACATTTCATGGTCCAATGCTATCTAGCCCAAATGGTGAATTAGATGAGTTATCGAAAAAAATGTTCCAACAATTATTTGTGCCAATGGAAATTGAGTATGCAGAACATATTTCTCCGCTTCATACAATCGTTCCGGGCACTGTTCGAGGCGAAGTAACAGGGGGCAATTTAAATCGCATTGTGAGCACGCTAGGGACGAAGTTTGAGATTGATATGCGAAAAAAAGTGGTATTGCTTGAGGATTTTGGAGAATCTATCGAACAAATTGATGCGATGATGAATCAATTGCGCTTAGCTAGAAAATTAGAACATGCTGCAGGATTTATTATTGGTGACTTTAACATGCCAGATGCAACGTATACTGCACAGGATGCACTGAAGGTTATTGAAAGTTATTTAAAACCATTAAATAAACCCTCATTGGCAGGATTTAAAATCGGTCATTGTGAGCCAAACATTGCCATTCCACTAGGAGTAGATGTTCTTTTAGATGCAACCGAGAAAAGTCTCCGTATATTACCAGGTGTAAAATAACTTTTATAGTCCATTAAATAACATATTCAACTTGATAATTAACGACAAAAGACGCCTCTTCACATTTGCGAAGGGCGCCTTTTTAATAACGAGTGAGGGAAAATAATTGTCTGTTTTAATTGTTTCTTTTACTATAGTTGGTTATGAGTGAAAGGTAACAAAGTAACAGGTAAGTAGTCATTGGTTGCTTAAGTTTGCTTAAAGCAAAAAGTTCACTCGTTATTACCTCGTTTGGAGTCTCACCGCCCGAGGTTCTTTATTGGAAATTTAGAAATAATTGCTATCATCAAAATCAATTTGAACTTGATAATTTTTTGCGTTAATTAGATTGGATAAACGATGCGCATCTTTTTCGAATTCAATTGCGCGATTACGGTATTCAAGTGGATCATATAGGGCTACACGGTAAAGAATAGTGTCCCCTCCACTATGATAAATGCCCTCTTTTTCAGCAGAACCGAGCTGCTTACAAAAGGCTGCTTCTGCACGTAGCTGACTGGCAAGTTCAATTGCTTCTACAATAGGTAATTCCTCGTTTTTAAACGTAATCGTATTGTCAATATTTGCACGGTATATAAGTGCATCGAGCTTACGAGAATCATAACGTAATTGCTTTAACTCTGCTTCTAACATTTCTAACGTATAGTCTGGTATTACAGGCTTATCACCTTTTTCAATGATAACATGTGTCAGTGGGTGAACAGTCATTGTATACTCTTGAATTTTTTTCGTAATAATACTTTTTAATTTTACGGCTTCGGCTAAATTAATACTCAAAACACTCACTCCTTAAAAGGTTATTTTACGATTGTTCTCTGTAAGTAGTGCAGTGTTGTAATCACCACCACTAATCTGTGTGAACATTTTACCAGAACTTACCAATAATTGCATGCATTCACTTTCACTTAATGATGGACGTAAATAAAAGATTTGCAATGCTTCTGTTGTGCTTTCAGACGTAGCCGTACGCTTAGAGTCAACAAATGGACTACCAAATGCACCGAGCTCATCGCTTGAATATAAGATGTTTTCAAGAGAATTATGACGGCCGTTCAAGCCTTCGTAGCCTGTAGAAGCATTGCCTAAAGCAATTTCAATATCTCCTTCTATGTTTGCAACGTCATAAATCCCAATAGGAATTTCATATTGCAATGAAAAGAAATTGTTTAAATCAACTGCTGAATGAAACGGTGTTAAATAGTTTTGCTTTTCGATACGGCGCATTAAGCTTTCGGCAGAGGGACGATAACGATTAGGATCTGCACCGAAGGCCTTCCATAACTGTCGCCATTCTTTAATACCAGTGCGTGCAGTTGCGGGTGTTTCTTGTAATTCTAAAAATAAGTTCTCTTGATAAAGTTGAGTGCGGCCTTTAATCATTTGAGGAGATTCTGATACGATAATTTTGTTATAATAGATAAGGCCAATTTTGAAATGGTTATTAACAGAGAAAAGTGAATCATTAATTGAAATGTTCATATAAATACCAACTTTTTTATTTAAAATTGTACCATTTGTTAGGAGCGAGTGAAATGAAAGTTGATCAGCTACAGAATGAATTAATCGAATATGCGAAATCAATTGGTGTTGATAAAATTGGTTTTACGACATCTGCCCCATTTCACGAATTAAAAAATCGATTGCGCCGTCAGCAAGAGCTCGGGTATCAGTCAGGATTTGAAGAGTCTGATGTTGAACTACGTACAGATCCGTTAAAATTATTGAATAATGCGGAAAGTATTATTGCGATTGCTGTCGCTTACCCTTCACGTATGCAAAATGCGCCACAAGGAAAGAAGGGGGAGCGCCGAGGAATATTCTGTCGTGCTTCATGGGGAGTCGATTATCATACAGCGGTCCGTGAACGTTTGCAGCTACTTGAGGCTTGGTTAGTTGAGCGTGTACCTGATGTAAAAGTGAAATCAATGGTTGATACTGGAGAGCTTGTTGACCGCGCTGTTGCGGAGCGTGCGGGAATTGGCTGGAGTGGTAAAAATTGCTCGATTATTACACCTGAATTCGGTTCGTACGTGTATTTAGGCGAAATCATGACCAATATCCCGTTTGCACCAGATACGCCGCTAGAAGACGGCTGTGGGGACTGCAATCTTTGTTTAGATGTTTGTCCTACTGGTGCTATTGTTGCACCAGGTCAGTTAAACTCACAGCGATGCATTGCTTTTTTAACACAAACAAAAGGCTTTTTACCAGATGAATTCCGCGCAAAAATCGGAAATCGTTTATACGGCTGCGATACGTGCCAAACCGTATGCCCGAAAAATAAAGGAAAACTCAACTGGATTCATGATGAATTTACACCTGACCCAGAAATCGCAAAGCCCTTACTTCAACCACTGTTATCAATTTCAAATAAAGAGTTTAAAGCTAAATTTGGCCATGTATCAGGTTCTTGGCGTGGAAAAAAGCCTATTCAGCGCAATGCCATTTTAGCCCTTGCCCATTTTAAAGAAAAAACGGCGATGCCCGATTTAATCGACGTTTTACAAAAAGACGAACGTCCAGTTTTACGCGGAACGGCCGCTTGGGCAATTGGAAAAATTGGTGCAGAAAATGCACAAGAAGTTTTAATTAATGCAAAAGCGGAAGAACAAGATGAAGAAGTGTTAGCTGAAATTGAAAAAGGGCTCGCATTTTTAAGTCGATAAGAAAGTATAACTTTTTTTTCGACACAAGTAAGAACAACATATTGCGCTATTTGGCGCAACATGTGTCTTTCCTAAACAATTAAGAGAGAAGGATTATGAAAGTGCCAAATCATATTGTTTTATATCAACCAGAAATTCCAGCAAATACTGGGAATATTGCCCGTACTTGTGCTGGTACAAATACATCGCTACATTTAATTCGTCCATTAGGTTTTTCTACAGACGATAAAATGTTAAAGCGTGCGGGTCTTGATTATTGGGAGTATGTTAATGTTATCTATCACGATTCATTAGAAGACTTCCTTGAGTATAGTAAGGGTGGCGACATTTATTTAATAGAAACGTATAGTGACGAGCCTTTTACAACTCATGATTTTAGCGACACGTCGCGTGATATTTATTTCATGTTTGGCCGCGAAACAACGGGCTTACCGAAAGATTTTGCACAGGAGCGCGCACATATGTGCTTACGAATTCCACAAAGTGATCATGTACGTTCATTAAACTTATCGAACACGGCAGCAATCGTTATTTACGAAGTGCTTCGTCAACAAAATTATCCAGGATTAAAATAAAAATAAGGCATGGTGCACAGACTAACTGTGTGCCATGCCTTTTATATTTTGTTTATTAATTTTCATCAATTGTGAAAACAATACGTAAGCCGTTCGGGTCTACGGTTGAGAAAAGTTGTGTGCCACCGTGAGTAGGGGCTTCTTTAAATGTTTCAATGGGGTAGCCATTTAGTTGTAAGCTATTTTTAACTGCTTCTGCGTATTGTAAATCTTTTAATACTACAGTGAATGACTTTAAACCAACCATATTGTCAGTTGGTACGTGGCCATTTGCGCTATTCCACGTATTTAAACCGAAATGGTGGTGGTATTTACCTGTTGAAACGAATAAGGCTTGTGCACCGTAACGTGTTACAACAGTATAATCTAATACATTCGTATAAAATTCCTCTGATTTGGCAAGGTTTGCAACAGAAAGATGAACGTGACCCATCACTGTTCCTTTAGGTAAACCGTCCCATTTACCATCCGCTGCTTCTAAGATAGGTTGGAAGTTTAATTGGTCTGTTACCATATGTACTTGCTCACCCTCGAACCAAGTCCACTCTGATTCATCACGGTCAATATAAATTTCGATGCCGTTACCATCTGGGTCATTTAAATATAATGCTTCTGATACGTCATGATCGGCAGCACCTAACCGTACATTTAAATTAACAAAATGTTGCACAATGTTTCCTAAATCCTTGCGAGAGGGTAATAGTAAAGCAAGGTGGTAAAGACCAGTAAAGCCAGGTTGTAATGGTTGTGCGTTTTTCACTTCTACTAAAGACACTAGGCTCGTTTTACCGTCCGTTGTTAAATAGGCTGTCAAATCGGTTTGTTCTAGCACTTCAAAGCCAATAATTGTTGTGTAGTATTCGATAGAACGTGCTAAGTTTGATACTTTTAGTTGGACATGAGATGTATATAAATTTGGTTTCTTATGAAAATGCGTTGCCATGTAATGAGTAGCTCCTTTTAATGGTTATTTTTTATAATCAACTTACTTTATGTAACTAATATAATGGTAATGAAATAAAATGTCAAACAAAAAAGGCAATCACAATTGCGATTGCCTTTAAAGAGAACGCTAATAAAATTAGTTTTCTTTTGAGAATGGTTTGCTATCATAACCAGCAGTGAAAATAGCTATTAAAAATGATGCGCAAACAGCAAGAACTAATAGTAATCTCATGGAAGTATCCTCCTCATGTTTCTAATTATTTCTTCCAACAGTATAGCACAAATTATGGTCATTGGTATTTGATTTTATGACAGAAATGGTTCGAAAATGGAAATTTAAGAACACTAAAATTGGAGGTATTGATATGACGAAAAAAGAAGAAATTGTAAATGGTAATATGACGAATTCGCTAGATGAAGTAAAGCTATTAGGAAAACAAATGGAAGATATGCGTGATGAGCAGCAGTTAGCAAAAACAAACCGTATTGCTGATCCACAACAATTCGATGATGAAGAGTTAGATGTAAGTAAGGAAGGAAAATAATTAGAGGGGCAAGATCAATTTGAATTGAGCTTGCCCCTAAGTCATTAGCTTGTTGGAATTCGGTAATCTTTTAAGTCTTCGCGTAGTTTTGCTTTTAAGAACTTACCAACCGATGTTTTCGGGATTTCATCTAAAAAAACGACATCATCTGGTAGCCACCATTTTGCAAAATCCTTCTCAAGCGAAGCAATTAATTCCTCTTTTGATGCAGTTACGCCTTCTTTTAATACAACGCAAGCGAGTGGACGCTCCAGCCATTTTGGATGTGGCACAGCAATTACAGCGGCTTCAGCTACCGCTGGATGTGACATCAGTCCATTTTCTAAATCAACTGATGAAATCCATTCACCTCCCGATTTAATTAGATCTTTTGTACGGTCTGTAATTTTAATATAACCTTCTTTTGTTAATACCGCGATATCTCCTGTATAAAGCCAACCATCACGGAATGCTTCATTTGTACGATCATCTTTATAATATTCCGATGCAATCCACGGACCTCGAATGCGAAGTTCACCCATCGTTTCACCATCCCAAGGAACTGGGCCGTTTTCATTTACCACTTCTGTATCGATTAAGGACGCTGTAAGACCTTGTGTCACTCTTAAATTTAATAATTCATCGGTATCATACTCTTCCAGCATTTGCGATGTTGGATGCGACATACTAACAAGAGGTGAGGTTTCAGTCATTCCATAAGCATTGACATATGGAACGCCTAACCTTTCATTAAATGCTTGAATTAATCCTTTTGGTGAAGCCGAACCTCCAGAAATAATTAATCGAATCGATGATAAGTCACGCGGCTGCTTTTCTTGTTCAGCTAAGACACCCATCCAAATCGTTGGTACACCAGCCGTTGTTGTCACTTTCTCTTGTTCCATTAAATCAAGTAAAAGGGAAGGCGTAAACATTGGACCAGGCAGCACTAGTGTTACACCGAAATTGAGGGCGGCAAAAGGGAAGCCCCATGCATTTACATGGAACATTGGTACAACTGGAAGGGCAACATCACTTTCTTTTAAAGCAAATGATTCTGCCAAACCGAGGGCTATACTGTGTAATACGATACTACGGTGTGTATAAATAACGCCCTTTGGCATGCCTGTTGTAGCCGATGTATAGCACATGCCCGCTTGCATATTTTCATCTAAATCATCTGGAAATGTGAAGTTTTCATCCGCTTCTTCTAGTAATTGCTCATAGCTATGCACATTGGGGAAACTTGATGGCGGTGCAGTTACTTCATCACTCATGACGATAATATGCTTCACTGATTTTAAATAAGCTAATGCTGGCTCAACTAAAGGGAAAAGGTCGCCATCAATCAGTAAAATTTCATCTTCTGCGTGATTAATAATATAAATAATATGTTCAGGTGCAAGG
>JAZUES010000004.1:0-4621 GCA_045640265.1 Solibacillus sp. | reverse complement strand
TTATAGTTTTTACCAGCTAGACCAATGACTTCTACGAGTAGCTCAATCGCTACAAGTAATACGGTGATAATGAGGATTGCGCCCCATACTGTTGACATCGAGAATAGAATCGAAACAATCCCAAAAACAGATGCCATTGCATAAATAATTAAAACCGTTTGACGGTGTGAGAATCCAATATCTAATAAGCGGTGATGTAAATGTGATTTATCTGGATCAGACCATTTTTTCTTCATGCGTAAACGACGAACAATCGCGAAGAATGTATCTGAAATTGGAACACCTAGCATAATAACTGGAATTACGAATGAAATAACTGCGACATTTTTGAAACCTAATAGCGCAAGCACTGAAATCATAAATCCTAAAAATAATGCTCCAGTATCCCCCATGAAAATTTTTGCTGGGTGGAAGTTGAAGAATAAGAAACCAATTGTTCCAGCAGCTAAAATTGCAGCCATTGCAATAACAATCCCGTTGCCCATAATCATCGCCATTACAGCTAATGTAATTAACGCAATTGTGGATACACCTGCAGCAAGACCATCTAGACCATCAATTAAATTAATGGCGTTGGTAATCCCAACAATCCAAATAATTGTTAATGGAATACCTACCCAGCCGAATACAAGCTCCCCAGCACCGAATGGTAAGTTAATGACATCGATTTGGATACCTCCAACAAAAACAACAATACATGCAGCAACGAGCTGACCTAGCATTTTTGCCTTTGCAGAGATTTCACGCATATCATCAATTACACCTGTTATAACAATGATTGTAGCAGCAGCTAAAATCGCATATAAATAATCACTTTGGAAATTTGTGACAACCTTTAAAAATATAATGCCAATCATGAACGCAAGATAAATTGCTAATCCACCAAGTCGTGGCATAATGCGAGCATGAACTTTTCGATAGTTTGGGGCATCTACAGCGCCAATACGAAACGCTAATCGTTTCACTAGCGGAGTAAGTACAATAGCGGCAATAAATGCCACAATTAAAGACACATAAATCATGTCTGTCCTCCTTAATTGCGTAATCTATTTGCTTCATTCCACCTCATATAGAAAGCAAATACGTATACATTTTTATTCAAAATAAGTATAGCACGAACACTTCATAAAATATAGATATAAATCCGTCTAGAAATTTTTCAAGTGCATTTGCAAGTCTTCTATTACTCTTTCTTATTATTTTTTCTCAAAAATTAAAATTTATATCAAAAATATATCATCTTCCCGTCACGTTTTATCCCATTTTATTTCATTAATTCCTATGTTTCCCCTATTGTCTGGTAGTCATACCTCATAAAATTTGTTAAAATAATTGAGTATCTACTATATAAGTAGACGAATCTAAAGGAGAGTAAAACTATGTTCTCAATTTTTAATCGTAACAAAGAACAAACAAGTGCTCGAGAGCTAAAAAGATATTACAAAACCGTGGAGCAGATTAATAAGCTAGAAGCTACATATAGTCCAATGTCGGATGAAGAGCTTCAAAGTATGACTTTTAAATTTAAAGAACGTTTAGAAAACGGCGAAGAACTAATTGCAATTATCCCTGACGCATTTGCAGTTGTCCGCGAAGCTTCTAAACGTGTATTAAACATGCGCCATTTCGACGTTCAGTTAATTGGTGGTCTAGTATTAACAGAAGGAAACATCGCCGAAATGCCTACTGGCGAAGGGAAAACATTAGTCGCTTCCCTACCATCTTATGTACGTGCATTGGAAGGTAAAGGTGTTCACGTTATTACAGTTAATGATTACTTAGCAAAACGTGACTTTGAATTAATCGGTCAAATCCACCGTTTCTTAGGCTTAACTGTTGGTCTGAACATACCAATGATGGAACCAGACGCGAAAAAAGAAGCATACAATGCAGATATTACATATGGTGTCGGAACAGAATTTGGTTTCGACTACTTACGTGATAATATGGCCCATACAATCGGTGATAAAGTTCAACGTCCATACCACTTCGCGATTATCGATGAAGTCGACTCTGTATTAATTGACGAAGCAAAAACACCATTAATTATTGCCGGTAAAATGGGTGCCAATGAAGAGCTCCACCATATTGCGGCAAAACTCGCAAAACGCTTCAAAATTGATGAAGATTATGATTTTGATGATGAAACAAAAGCAACTTCTTTAACAGATCAAGGGATTGAAAAAGTAGAAGCTGCCTTTGGTGTCGACAATCTTTATGATTTAGAGCATCAAACACTGTATCACTATGTTATTCAAGCCGTTCGTGCACACGTAATGTTCGAACGTGACGTGGATTACATCGTACGTGATGACAAAATCGAATTAGTCGATATGTTCACGGGCCGTATTATGGAAGGACGTTCACTTTCAGACGGCTTACACCAAGCGATCGAAGCAAAAGAAGATGTGACGATCACTGAAGAAAACAAAGCACAAGCGCAAGTTACTATTCAAAACTACTTCCGTATGTACCCGAAACTATCAGGGATGACAGGTACTGCGAAAACACAAGAAAAGGAAATTTTAGAAGTTTACGGCATGAGCGTACTTCAAATTCCAACAAACCGTCCACGTCGTCGTATCGATCAAACGGATATGGTATTTGAAACGACTGAACAAAAATATGAATATGTAGCACAAGAAGCGCTGCGTCGTCATGAAAATGGTCAGCCCGTATTAATCGGTACAACTTCTATTTTACAGTCAGAAAAAGTAGCTAGTTATTTAAAAAAATACGGCTTAGACTTCCAACTTTTAAATGCCAAAACGGTAGAACAAGAAGTAGAGTTAATTTCTGAAGCAGGTCAAAAAAATCGTATTACCGTTGCGACAAACATGGCTGGTCGTGGTACGGATATCGTATTAGGTGATGGTGTGAATGCACTTGGCGGTCTATACGTAATCGGTACAGAAAAACACGAAAGTCGTCGTGTCGACAATCAATTACGTGGTCGTTCTGGTCGTCAAGGTGACCCAGGTGAAACGCAATTCATCTTGTCGATCGAAGACGATATGTTCAAACGCTTCGCTAAAGATGATGTAGAAAAATTCCGCAAAAAAATGACGACTACCGAAATCGGTCGCATTGAAAATAAAGAGGTCAATGAGCTAATCGAACGTACACAACGTATCGTAGAAGGCACACACTTCTCAATGCGTGAATACAACTTAAAATTAGATGACGTTATTAATGACCAACGTCGCGTTATTTATAATTTACGTGATCGCGTATTACGTAACGAAGATTTACTTGCCTTACTCATCACAATGATGAACGAAACAATCGACTTTGCAGTACGTGATAATGCCCCTGAAGACAAAGATGTGCTTGAATGGGATTTCGACAAAATGGAACGCACAGTCAATTCACTATTTTTAACACCAGTTACAGTTGACCGTGACGAAACAAAAGTGAAAAGAATGTTAGAGTCAATGGATCCAGCAATCAAAGAACTTGCTGAAGTAATCGAAAGCTTCCAAGAAAACGAGCAAATGATGGCTGTTATTCCAAAAGTAATGCTTGGCTTCATCGATCAAACTTGGGTACGTCACTTAGAGCAAATGGGACACTTAAAAGAAGGTATCGGTTTACGTCATTACCAACAAGAAGATCCAATGCGTATTTACCAACGCGAAGGCTTAGAAATGTTCGGCAAAAACTTCCAAGAACTTCGTCGTAAAATCGTAGAAGAACTTGTTACATTCATGAGAAATCTAAAGTTAAATACGGAGGAATAGAAAATGGGATTATTTGATTTATTTAAAAAAGGCGATAAAGTCGGAAAAGATAGCGCCGTTGATTCAGCATCAGTCGTAAAATCATCTGCCAAAACTTCTAAAAAAGGTGTAAATCGTGACGTTGTAACAAGATTATCATTCCACCCAGAGTGGAATGTACCGCAAGAACAAAAATATGTATTTAACTTCTTAGCAAACGATTTAGCACCATTAAAGCCAAATCAATTATCATTATCAGCTATTAATATTGAGCCAACAATGAACGGCTCTTGGAACGTAAAAGCCTTTTTCCGTTCTTCTCTAGCAGAAGCAATCGAGCTTGGTGACATCGAATTATTGATTTTAGATAAAGACGATAATCGTTTAGCTTCACACTACTTCGATTTCAAAGAGTTAGGTGTGATTCCAGCTGAAAGTGCACGTCCTTGGATCTTCACGTTCCCTAAATCTTCAATTAATGCGGAAGAAGTACCTGAAGGAGACTGGAAAATTTCATTCAACTTGTTATCATTACGCGGTCACCAATTAGACCTTGATGATACTTGGAAAAAACAATTACCAGAATCAGAACAAGAAAAGCTAGCTGAAATCGTAAAAACGCTACCGAAATTAGGCAAAACAGAAGTGAATTTCACTGGTTTACAAGCAAAATTAAATGAAGATGGCAGCTTACACGCGTCAATTTTCATCCGTAACGGTCATGATAAAGCGATTAACTTAGAACAATTACCTCTTGAAATTGCGGATGCACGTGGTGAAATCGTTGCCAAAGGTTCATTTAAATTAAACCCTGTGTTAACAGTTCAACCGAATACAACAAAACCTTGGACATTCATCTTCCCTGCTGAATTAGTATCAGCAGAAGGCATTGATCTATCTCG
>JAZUES010000003.1:0-9782 GCA_045640265.1 Solibacillus sp. | reverse complement strand
CGATTTTTTCGAAAGTAGTAAATCGGAAATTACAAGATTCACACTCACGACGTCTACGAATTTCTTTATTATCATCAACAGGTCTTGAATCAACAACACGCGTTCCGTTGTATTGACAAGCTGGACATCTCATATTTTTTTCTCCTGATCTGTTAGTATAAATGTATTATAACAAAAACAACGCACATGAAATAGTGATTCTCCGTTGTTTCGTTTGTTTTAAAAATTTTCGCTTTCAAATTATAGTGCCCACATTATTATTATGCAATAGAAAAAAGCCTTTTGCAGAAATAAAACATTTCTGAAAAGGCCCTTTCGGATTACAAATTATGCGTTAACTTCTTCTAACTCAGTTGCAATTTTAGTCGCTAAATCTACGACACGTGCAGAGTAACCCCACTCGTTATCATACCAAGCGATTACTTTTACTTTACGATCACCTAAAACAATTGTTGATAAGCCATCAACTGTAGATGAGAATGTTGTTGTATTGTAATCTGAAGATACTAACGGCTCCATAGAGAAGTTTAAAATACCGTTCATTTTACCTTCAGATGCTTTTTGGAATGCAGCGTTTACTTCTTCTACAGTAACGTCTTTTTCTAAGTCTACAACTAAGTCTACTAAGGAAACGTTTGGAGTTGGTACACGTAATGCCATACCGTGAATTTTGCCATCTAGTTCTGGTAGTACTAAACGTAATGCTTTTGCAGCACCAGTAGAAGTTGGGATAATTGACGATGCACAGTTACGCGCACGACGTAAATCTTTATGTGGGTTATCAATATTATTTTGGTCATTTGTATATGCGTGAACTGTTGTCATTAAACCGTTTACGATTCCAAACTCATCATTTAATACTTTTGCTACTGGAGCTAAGCAGTTTGTCGTGCAAGATGCGTTAGAAATAATATCATGTTGAGATAAGTCTAATTTGCCATCATTTACACCTAATACAACTGTAATGTCTTCGTTTTTACCTGGAGCGGTTAAAATAACTTTTTTTGCACCAGCTTCTAAGTGCATTGCTGCTTTAGCACGTTCGTTGAATTTACCAGTAGCTTCGATAACGATATCTACGCCCATTTCTGCCCATGGTAATTTTAACGGATCACGTTCACTTACTAAGTGTACGCGGTTACCATTTACGATTAAAGCACCTTCTGTAGCTTCAACAGTACCTGGGAACACGCCGTGATTTGTGTCATACTTTATTAAATGTGCTAACGTTTCAGCAGGATAACTTGCATTAACTGCTACGATATTTACATCGCCGCGCATCATAGCTTGACGGAACACCATACGACCAATACGGCCAAAACCATTAATTGCGATAGAAACTGTCATAATTATTTAAATCCTCCTAAATTTTCGATTCATTTATTTTCAATTCTCGCACATTAGTATAGCACATTTTTTAAAAAGGTGAACATATTTAATTTATATAACAAAAGTTATTATTTTCTGATAATAATTCATTAAATTTTAATTACGAAAAGTAAAAAGATTGTCCAAAATTATTCTGAACAATCTTTTAAAATCATGCGTTAATTGCTGAATCTCCAATTACTTTAAAACATTCCACTTATATAAAATGTTTTGTAATTGTAATGCCGTTTGCTCCAATGTGCCATTATTATTAATAACATAGTCAGCTAATGCTTCTTTTTGTTTCACTGGTATTTGAGTAGCAATACGTGTACGTGCTTCTTGTTCGGTAAATCCATTACGTGCCATTAAACGCCCTAATTGTACTTCCTCTGAAACAGAAACAACGATAATCTTTTCTACAAAATGCTCCAGCTTGCTTTCAAATAATAATGGAATATCCATAAAGACATTTTTCTCACCGTATGAAATGAATTCATCGCGTTGGCGAATCATTTCTTCACGGATTGCTGGGTGTATAATGTCATTTAATTTTTTTCGCATTGATTCATCATGAAAAATGATGTTGCCGACTTTCGCACGATCCATTGAACCATCTTCTGCGATGACTTCTTGGCCGAAAATTTCTGCGATTTTTTTTAAAGTTTCACTGCCTGGTTCAACAACTTGTCGAGCTACTACATCTGCGTCTACGATAGGTAACCCATATGACTGAATCATTTTCGCAACCGCGCTTTTACCACTTGCTATACTTCCTGTTAATCCAATAATCACAACAAATTCCCCTTTACTTCTGGCACTGCGGGCAATACACCGATGTTCGGCCGGCGATAACCATTGACTCGGTCACTGTACCACACGTTAAACATTGTTTTTTCCCATACATTTTTAAGCGATGCTGCATCGTACCAGCCCCACCATTAATGCTACGATAATCTGAAATCGTCGAGCCACCTGAGTCGATACTCTCTTGTAGTACATCGCAAATAGTATGGAACAATTCAACTTTTTCCTTATTACTCACATCACTTGTTTTACGACCTGGATGAATCCCCGTTTTAAATAACGATTCCGTTGCATAAATATTGCCACAGCCTGAAATGACTTGACCATCCATAATCACTTCTTTAATTGGCTTCTTCGCAAATTTTGGTTTTTCACTTTGCTTAATAAAAAAGTCACATGCATGATCATCAAAAGGTTCCGGTGCCATTTTTAAAAGTGGCGGATGGTCAGCGATTTCTTTTATAAAGCGTAACTCGCCAAAACGTCGAATATCCGAATATACGAGAAGCTCACCAGTTGTCAGTGTAAAAATCGCATGAATGTGCTTTCGAAATTTATCCTCTGTAATTTCACTTACATCCTGCACAACAAACCATGCCCCACTCATGCCAAGATGGTTTACTAAAACAAAAGGTTCCCCATTTTTTTCTAGATGAAAGAATATATATTTGGAACGTCGTTGTATATTTTGAATAGTCATATCCTTCACAAGTTGTTCAAACTGATACGGCTCGCTATTTTTAACAATAGACTGCCTTCCTGCTTCATGCGAATTATAAACAACTTCCGATAAGGCCACTTGTACAATAGTTTTCCCTTCTACAATTGGTTTCAAATCGCGAACGACACCTTCTACTTCTGGTAATTCTGGCATACAAATTACTCCTTATTTCGCATCGTACCAAGTCTTGCCGTATGAATAATCCACCTTTAATGGCACAATAAGTTCAATAGCATTTTCCATCACTTCTGGTACGATACGTTCTAAAATCTCAATTTCTTCTTTTGGTGCTTCAAAAATTAATTCATCGTGTACTTGTAATAATAATTTTGCTTGTAAGCCTTCTTTTTCAAGTCGAGCTGCCATATCAATCATCGCTTTTTTAATAATATCTGCTGCGCTCCCTTGAATTGGCGTATTCATCGCCGTGCGTTCAGCAAAGCTACGTAAATTGAAGTTTGTACTTGCAATATCCGGTAAATATCGACGACGATTTAAAATTGTTTTCACATAGCCTGTTTTCTTCGCATCTTCAATAATCGAATCCATATAGTTTTTTACACCAGGGAAGCTTTGTAAATAGTTTTCAATAAACTTACCAGCATCTTTACGTGTAATATTTAAGCTTTGCGATAAGCCGTAATCGCTAATGCCGTAAACAATCCCAAAGTTTACTGCTTTCGCTGTACGACGCATATTGCTCGTCACTTCATCGGCTTCTACACCAAATACGTCCATTGCTGTACGTGTATGAATATCCATTCCGTGTTTGAACGCATCTACAAGAGCAGCGTCCTCACACATATGCGCTAGTACGCGTAATTCGATTTGTGAGTAATCAGCTGAGAATAATATCCAATCCTTTTTGGATGGAACAAATGCTTGACGAATTTTTCGACCTTCCTCTAAACGAATCGGAATGTTTTGTAAGTTCGGGTCCGTTGAGCTTAAACGACCTGTTGCTGTTAATGCTTGTTGGAAACGTGTATGCACTTTTGAATCTTCAGGGTGCACTTCCTTTGTTAATCCTTCAATATATGTCGATTGTAATTTTGCTAATGTACGGTACGATAAAATGTGTTTTACAATATCATGCTTAAATTGTAGCTTTTCTAATACATCGGCCGCTGTTGAATAACCTGTTTTTGTCTTTTTAATAACAGGTAAACCTAATTTATCAAATAATATAATGCCTAGTTGTTTCGGTGAATTAATGTTAAATGTTTCTCCTGCTAGTTCATAAATTGTTGCTTCCATGACCGCAAGTTTCCCTTTCAACTCGTCACCCATTTTCTCTAGCGTATCGACATTTGCAGTAATCCCTTCGCTTTCCATCTTGCCTAAAATATGTGCAAGTGGTAGCTCTAGTTCTTTATAAAGTTCGAACTGTTCATTTACTTTTAGCTTTTCTTCTAAAACAGGTTGTAACTTCCATACTGCTACTGCTTTACGACTTACATGTTCCGCCAAAGCATCTGCTGTAGGTGATGCCCATTTTGCCCCCTTACCATAAACGACTTCATTTGTTTGCACGTCTTGGTAACCGAATTCTTTTGCAAGCGTTGCCACATCATCACCTGAAATAGATGGCTTTAAAATATAAGATGCTAATAATAAATCAAACTCAACACCCTTTAATTCAATATCGAGGCGTTGAAGCATTGCTTGTGTTGCTTTACTATCAACCATGTATTTTTTCTTCGCGCTATCTTGTAGCCACGTCTTTAATACTTCATTATTTAGTAGACCCTCAATTGTTGTGTAGACCGTTTTTTCACCATCAGATAGAGCAAGTCCTAATGCTTCACATGTATGATAGTGTTCATTTTCGAGTTCTAAATGAATCGCCATCACATCTTGTAGCATTTCGGCTGTAATTGCATCCACAGTATCAAACTTTAGTTCTGCTTGCTCTATTTGTTCTACTACAAAATCACTTTTTTCGATTAATGATTTGAAGCCAAGCTCTTTCCAAACTTCTATTAATTGCTCTTCATTTGGTCCTGAATAAGCTAAATCTTCTAATGAAATCGTTAATGGTACTTCTGTATAAATGGTCGCTAATTTTTTTGATAAATGCGCTAGCTCTTCGTTTTCAATGAGCTTTTCTTTCATTTTAGAAGCTTTTAATGAATCAATGACTTCGTATAAACCTTCTACAGTACGATGTTCTTTTAATAATTTAATGGCTGTTTTTTCGCCTACACCTGGAACGCCAGGAATATTATCTGATTGATCACCCATTAAGCCCTTCATATCAATAATTTGCGCGGGTGTTAAACCGTATTTTTCTTCAATATGTGCGGGTGTATACTTTTCGATATCAGTAATACCTTTACGCGTAATATAAACCGTTACATCATCCGTAGCGAGCTGCGTTAAGTCTTTATCCCCTGAGACGACGATGACTTCAATACCTTCTTTTGCTGCTTGTTTTGCTAATGTCCCGATAATATCATCTGCTTCATAAAGTGCTAGCTCATAACGTTTTATATTATAGGCATCGATTAATTTTCGAATATAAGGAAATTGTTCCGATAATTCTGGTGGTGTCTTTTGACGCCCACCTTTATATTCACCAAACGTTTCGTGTCGGAAAGTCGTTTTCCCTGCGTCAAACGCCACGAGCATTTGTGTTGGATTTTCTTCACCAATAATTTTTTGTAACATCGTCGTAAATCCATAAGTTGCGTTCGTATGGATTCCGCTGTCATTCGTCAGTAGCGGCAACGCAAAAAATGCGCGGTAAGCTAAACTGTTGCCGTCTAATAGTAGTAACTTTTGTTTTGTCATACTCGTTCCTCCAATAATTAGAATCCCTAAATACACATATATGTTCGGTTATTTATTCTCTTTCTACTTTAGCGATTATTACAATGAATTGCCAATAGAAACGTAATTTCTGAAGTAAAAACTCCCTACTTATTAAAAAAAAAGATCTAGATGTATGCAACTAGGCATAATCTAGATCTTTTTAAATACTTATTAAATTTTAAAATGATTGATTTGTCCTTTTAACTTAACAATCATTTGATTTAATTCTGTCGCAATACTTAACATTTCTTCGGAAGAAGCAGTTTGTTCTTCCATTGAAGCTGCAATACTTTGAGAATGCTCATTCGATTCTTCTAGTGACTGTACTGTTGAATTAGTCGTTTCAAGCATTTGGTGAGAACCTGCCGCTATTTCTTGTAATGTGAATGTTACGCTTTGAATTTCATTTTTCATATCATCCACTAAATTTGAAATCGTACTAAATGTTTCACCGGCTGAATAAATCGTAACGCTCTCCTGCTCGATTTTCGTTACTACATTATTAATCGCAAGTACTGATTCGTTTGAGTCTTTTTGCATTTCATTAATTAGCGTTGTAATATTGCTCGCCGAATTGGCCGATTGCTCAGCTAACTTACGAATTTCATCAGCTACTACAGCAAACCCTTTACCATATTCACCAGCTCGAGCTGCTTCAATTGCTGCGTTTAATGCAAGTAAGTTAATCTGGTCTGAAATGTTTGAAATAATTTTCGTAATTTGGCTTACTTCTGTAGAACGGCTATTCATCTGTTCTGTTTTCGCTAATGACATTTTTGCAGTTTCATTAATTAGTTCAATACCTGCAACAGATTTTTGAATCACTTTATTTCCTTGCACAGCAACAGTTGTTGCATTCACTGCCTCTTCCGAAACTAACTTTGTTACATTTGAAATATCCGCAATTTGTGCTGTGATATGTTCTACAGCCACACGATTTTGTGTAGCACCTGCTGTAATTAGCTCCGTATTAGAAGCAATTTCTTGAATCGCACTTGAAACCTGGTTAGATGCAGTTGTTAATTGTTCTACACTTTGTTTTAGTGTAGATGACCCTTCTTCTACATGATCACTTGTTTCCGTTACATGTTGAATTGTATCCCTTAGCTGTACTTGCATGTTGGAGAAGCCATTCGCTAAACGACCAATTTCATCATTACCGTGAACATCTAATTGTTTTGATAAATCACCTTGTGCCACAATTTCAGTATGGTCTACAAGTTTCGTTAAAGGATTAACAATACGTTTTGAAACGACATAAGCTATAATTGCGCCTGTAATTGTTGCCACAATAACTAAAGCGAGAATAATTTTTATTAATAAATTATTTAATTCGTCAATAAAGTCCGCATCCGCATCCAATCCTAATACTGAATCCGTTCCTGGAATCTGTAAAAATGTTGATTTATGCTTACCATAATCGTCTTCGTATATTTCACTAACAACCATATTCGTGGTATTTAATGCTGCTGCTTGATCTGCTGTGAAATCAAGTGGTGTTAAATAATCATCCGCATTCCCTAATACTAAAATAACTTCTTTGTTATCAACCTTACTCATAATATAAGCATTTTCCATATCAAACTCTTTTTGGAAATTTGTTGTGATAGTTTCTAACTCTTTATATGCAGCTTCATTATTTTTTGCGTCATTTACTAAATCCGCATCATATAAAGCGCTGAATTTCTCCATACTTAGCTCTAAATTTTGATTATATTGCGGAATAATTTTAGAATCGATTAAATGACTTGAAACAAGGAATAGAATTGTACTAAATACAATACTCAGTACAATAATGGGTAGTAAAATTCCTAATAATATTTTAGCCTTTACTGTTTTAAACATTTTTGATGCTCTATAAAACAATGACAAATTGCTTTAATTGAGCAATCCCCCCAATTTATATATTTTATTTTTCAGTAAAAATTGTCTCTTTCATTTCTACAAATTCCATAAAATCTAACGATAAAATATGTTCATTTTGTTCTAATGAATCACTACTGTAAAAAATTACAGCAAAAGTCGAACCACTCTCATATGGAATATGTCGATATTCTAAAATATGAGGAAATTGTTCTTTTAATAAATCATGACGCACTATGTATCGATCATCAATCTTTATATCTGCATCAAACTCTGCACATGTAAAGCTATAAACTTTATCATCCATTGCATCCATTAGTTGCGGCCAATTTGGCTTTCTTTGCTCGAAATAATAGTCATACGGATTGACACCATATGCAAAATGCCCCAATTCAGTTGTCCCTGCTCCTGCAAAGCGCAACGGATTCACCTCAATCGGTACAATGGCTCCACGTTCGTCCATTCGAAGTTCAACATGAAGAGGCATTCTTTGTAATTCAAAGATGTTTCCAAGTTGTTCTAAATAATCTGTAATTGATGCTAAATAATTTTGTAACACTTGCTTGCTCGTGTAATATATACGATCACTCATATCTTTTTCGTCTTTAAACATACGTGCAAAGACATTTAATACAACCGGCTTATTATTTTTATCAAAATAAAGGTCTACCGCAAACTCTTGCCCCTCAATATAACTTTCGATAATAAACGACTCGCTATCCAAAACATCTTTTGTATATTTTCCATTCAATTGTTGCATTGTTTTACCAAGTTCATTGACTATACTTTTGAACTCAGTTGCATTTTCAATACGATAGACTCCCACACTCGAATACCCAACTGAAGGTTTTAAGATAATAGGATAGGCTAACGCTTCCATATCAACATTACTTAACCCACTAATTGATGTTTCTAAAAAGAAAAAATCTGGATAACTTTCGGCTAAGCGTTTTCTAAAAGCAATTTTATTTTTAAATAAATTCGCCATTTTTGTTACATGTGATTCAGTGTGATACTCATTCAAAATATTAAAGGCTTCCTCAGCATTCATAATTAGTAACTCTTCATGTTCAAAGACATTCACTAAACTTTGCTGACTGTTCAATTGTCCACCTAAAATTTCGTGTCGATGAATATCACAAACCTTAACTTTCTTTTCAATGATAGTCTCTGCTAAAAGTGGAGACACATAAGTCGTATCTAATAAAATCAAAACTTCAACTCCCTTGCTTTAAAATATGAACAAGCTAAAAAATCCCTGTCAATTCGAATTATATAGGTAATTTTACTTTTTTATTTAACATTAGTTATATAACCTTATAACCAGATATTTTCTATTATACACAAATAATATTTATTTTCAATTTATTGTTGGAAATAACATGTAAAATACGTATTATAGTCCAATTTATTATCTTTATTACTTTTATAAATAAGATTCTTTGATATGTTCATAAGGAATAATTACATTAAATATCAAATTAGTATTATATAAGTAAATTATATTAATCTGATTTTTCAAAATAAATTCATTAATTTTCTATCACATTTCATTCTCTATTTGCTTATTTCTTTTCAACATATAAAAAAACCCGTATAGAATTTACCTCCATACGGGTTTAAACATTATTTCATTCCATTTTTAAACTTGACGATTTTAACATCATTTTTTTCTTCTACATAGAAAATTTCTTCATATATAACCGTTAATAAAAAAGCATTCATAAAAGCAAAAACACAATAAAGTGGCATACCACCTAAATTAAAATGCATCAGATGGCGTGCAAATACTTCAACAAACCCAATTTGTGTAAAGAAGAAAATATTGCCGATACCTACTTGCCAGATGGGACGCTTGTCTTCTCGTTTTTCAAACCAAAGTACTATCTTGAATGAGTTTCGTACGTCCTCCGCAATAAATAAACTAAATCCTAAAATGACAACAAATAATACTGGTATATGGAAAATTTCAATTTTCATGAAATCAATGTTGGATTGAGCGAATATAGCTGTTACAGAAGTTGCCATTATAAAGGCTATTAAACTGTTTTGAATCTTTCTACTCAAGCTAGACACTCCTTTTATACGAAACTTCTTCTATTATACCAACAAAATATTATTCAAAAGTAATATAAAATGAACTTTTAGTGAAGACAAATAAATGCAAAAAGGAATCTGTATGATTATCAAACAGATTCCTCACAAAGAT
>JAZUES010000002.1:0-24234 GCA_045640265.1 Solibacillus sp. | reverse complement strand
AGCCGTTAGTTCAGTTAATTGCATGACCATGCTAATTGGCAATAACGGCATTGCTCTTCGAAACTCTCGACTCATCATCTCGCCTCCCTTTCTTAATTCATACTTTAAATCAATGTTAGGTACTTTGTCAATTCAATGTTACAAAAACTAACATACATTTTTTAGATTACTTTCATCTCACAATTCGAACATTTTTCTCCAGTTTTTCTACTTTTGAATTTCAGCACATAAAAAAGGTTGCACCATAAATAATCCCTTACAGTACAACCTGTTATTTTCATATTTCAAATGGGACCATGTCCAATAACGAATAATTGCCATCATCTCCCTCTCTTTTCCACTTAATATTCATTCCCACTTAATTCAGTTTATTGTTAATGTTAGAAATTTATTATAGATTTATTTGCAAAATAGCAAATACAATAGAAGTCACTTCTCTTTTAAATGGGGTTATTAAAAATATCAAAAAAATTAAGTCATTTGTTAGTGGAGATAAGCATTCTAATAATTATTCGTGTATACTTATTATTAATAATAGCTAGGGGGAAATTTATGGCTAAGCAAGGGAAGCTCCAGTCAATTGGACAAAAATTCATTATTATCATTGGTGGTTTAATCGCCGCTTACGGATTAGAAGCTGTATTAATTCCAAATAATGTATCTGATGGTGGTATTACCGGTATAAGTATCGTAATATCACAGGTAACTCCGATATCTTTAGGTGTATTAATCGGTGTACTTAATATTCCATTCATTTATTTAGGTTATAAGCAAATCGGTAAAAGCTTCGCAATTAATTCAGTAATCGGGATTGTGTCATTATCGGTCGGCACCGTATTAATGCACCATGTTCCTACAATTATTGAGGGCGATGCATTATTAGTTACCGTTGTTGGTGGTATTATTATAGGTATTGGTATGGGTCTTGCACTGCGTAACGGTGGTGCGTTAGACGGCATCGATATGCTTGCTGTACTGTTATCTAGAAAACTACCATTTGGGACAAGTGATTTAATCCTATTTTTAAACTTCTTCGTCTTCATTGTCGTATCATTCGTATTCGGCTTTAAAGGTGCATTACTTTCAGCAATTGCCTACTTCATCGCATCAAAAGTAATCCATATCGTAGAAGAAGGTTTAAGTGGTTCAAAATCATTCAAAATTATTACAAACGAACCTGTAAAAATGGTCGAAACCATCCGTGATCGTTTAGGTCGTAGCGCTACATTCAACACAGTTCAAGGTGCTTATTCAAATCAGGAATTCAAAGAAATTACATGTGTAATTAACCGTCTTGAAGAAAGTAAAATGAAAACAATTATCCGCGAAATCGACCCTAATGCCTTCGTTACAATTTACGAAGTGGTGGAAGTTAAAGGCGGAAACTTCAAGAAAAAAAACGTACACTAAATACAAAAGCGCTAGCAGCATAAATTTTATGCCACTAGCGCTTTTTTTATTTTTTAGCCGGAATAAGTAAACCTACTAAAACCCCAACAACAGCCGGAACAATCCACCCTAATCCAATCGAATACAGTGGTAAATATCGTGCATAAACGTCCGCAACTTCCGTTAAGAAACCAACTTCAAAAGCTGGTACACTCGCAACTAATGCATTATAGCCATCAATTAAACTAATAAAGAATGTCAATAAAATTGCTACCGCAAATACACTTTGTTTATAGTTAAATAGTGGTCCTACTAACGCTAAAACAATCAACACAATAGCCAGTGGATATAAGAACATTAACACTGGAACTGCATACGTAATGATATTTGTTAAACCAACGTTCGCAATTGTAAATGATACGACACATAAAATGACAACAAATGCCTTGTAGCTCACTTTTGGGAACACTTCATGGAAAAATTCACTACATGCCGTAATTAAGCCAATACTCGTTTTCAAACAAGCTAACACGATAATAATCGCCAGTAAAATCGCTCCGTACGAACCAAAAAAATGATCCGCAACCGCCGCAAAAATTTGACCACCATTATCAAATGTACCAATCGCTGTTACACTTGATGCCCCCATATACGCAATTAAGCCGTATATCAGCATCATTAATGCCATCGCAAATACGCCTGATTTTAATGTTGCTTTGGCAATTTCTTTTTTATCAGTAACGCCTGTACGTTTAATCGCATTAATGACAATAATTCCGAATGCAAGTGACGCGAGCGCATCCATCGTATTGTACCCTTCTTTAAAGCCCGTCATAAACGCTTCGTTAATATAGCTACCTGCAGGCTCTACAAAGCTACCCATTGGTGATAATAAACTAATACCGATTAGGACAAATAAGAAAATTAAAAATGCCGGTGTTAAATATTTCCCGATAATATCCATAATTTTTGCTGGATTTAATGAGAAATAAAACACAACAGCAAAGAACACAAAACTAAATATTGCTAGCCAAAGTGTCGCTTGTGATGGATCAATAAACGGTTCAAACCCAACAACAAACGGTACCGTTGCAGTACGTGGAATTGCAAAGAATGGCCCAATCGTTAAATATAGTGCTAAGGCGAATACGACCCCGAACACCGGGTGTACTTTCGAAGCTAGATCTCTTAGCCCGTTACTGCCAGATAAGCCAATAGCTAAAATCCCTAAAAACGGCAAGCCAATCGCCGTTACTAAAAATCCGATTAACGCTAGCCAATAATTTGTTCCAGCTAATTGACCCATCTGAATTGGAAAAATTAAATTTCCCGCTCCAAAGAACATGCCAAACAGCATTGTACCAATGACCGCGTACGTTGAAAATGGTATTTTTTTATCCATGCTCGTCTCTCCTAAGTTATAAAGATTCTATGTTGACTAATGACGAAATATATCGATTTTTCACAACAATGTACACTATGATAACAGTCCTATGAAAGGAATACAATACTTTCTTGTCCATTAAAAAAGAAGGACTGCACTGTAAAATACACTTTACAGTACAGTCCTCCTTCATTTTATTTTTTTACGCCATATATTGGCGACGCTGATTTTCAATCCAAACGCGCATCGTACGATAAAGCATCGTAACAACAACGAGCATCATAATTCCTTTTACAATGTTGAACGGTAAAATGCCTAATACCACCGTTTCATACATATCAAATTGTGGCATTCCTAATAAATACGTATACATAGGTAAAAATGCAATATAGTTTAATGCAGCCATACCTACTGACATTACGATTGTAGAAACAACTAAACCTGTCATTAACCCTTTCACTGAAGGGAATCTTTTATAAATGTAATACGCAGGGAAGATAAATAAAATACCCGTTGCAAAGTTTGCCATGTGACCAACCGGAATCCCTTCTGGTGCACCTGTAAAAACCCAATCTAATATGTTCTTAATTAGCTCTACTAAAATACCTGCAACCGGTCCCATTGTAATCGCCGCAATTAAAGCTGGTACATCACTAAAATCAATTTGTAAAAATGCTGGGAACCATGGTAATGGGAAGTTCAATAACATCAAAATAAATGAAAGCCCACTTAACATCCCGACTGTTACGAATGAACGTAACTTCATAGTTTGTTTCTTCATACTAAAATCTCTCCTCATTGCTGATTCTATCTCGCAAGAAGAAAGGACGATCTTGTTCAATTCACGAAAAAACCCCTATGCTTTTTGGCATAAGGGAGAAATAGGCACACTTAATAAGAGGTCTATCCGTGGATTTGTAGAATTTGTTGCCTTTAAATTTGAAGTGCTCAAAAAAGCATTTCGCTTTTAGTAGGAAACTTAAAATTGGTACTACAAATAACACGACATTTTCATAAAATGACGACCGTACCTTCATCTTCTCCCATCCAGACTATACTGTCGGCTTTGGAATTTCACCAAATCCTGCACACAAAAAGTGGCTCGCGGGCTCGAAAAGCTTTGAATCAACGTCCTCCAAATGAATGGTCAGTCGTTGACACTTTTATTACCGCCGGTCGGGAATTACACCCTGCCCCGAAGATGAATCAATATTAAATTTTATAGCAAACGTATTGCTATAAGTTCTATTATAAATAAAAAATAGGAATTGTAAAGACTACTGTCCAACAATCCTATCTTTACGTTATTCATTTAAAAAAATTCATACTGTATCAAATTCGCTGCAATTGGTTTCTCAAGTGGCTTCGAAAAATCAAAACCATTCCACTCAACTGGTGCTATTTTTTTAAATAGTACTTGTTTATCAAAACTTGCCGCTGTTAATAATATTCCTTCAATCATCCGCATTGCTTCCATGGAATCATAACTTTCTAAATCAACTGTTTGATCAAAAGTAATCACCACTCGCTCATTTTCTACTTTCGTTTTAAATGTCACATTAGGAAGTATAACTGTTTGATAAATATCATTTGCTTCTGTCGTCATATTTTGTAATGCCGCTTTGACATTCGTATAGCTCATTCTAAAATTCGGACTTAAATAAATTGAGCCATCTCGTTTTTGATAGGCAAAATAATTATACTGCGTCGAGGCATCCTTTAAAGAAATCGGCTGTGTCATTTCCCCAATATGGTCAAAAGTAGCAACATTCCCTTGTTCATCCTGAATCATCACTTCATTATAGGCATTTCCAAATGTATCGACAAGCATCCCCATATAGTTTGAAATAGCGGCCGAACCTATATCATATGGACGTTCTTCTGGTACTTGGTGAATCAGCTTCCCATTTTGTTCAGATAGCTTTCCTTGTAACGGATGATATTCATTGAATCCCAGTGCCTGTTCATCAATTAGTGGTGCAAATACTTCATAAAGTTGCAGGGCTGTTGGATTTGGCGTGCCTATTTTTTGTTTGACTACATTATTTGGAATTAAAAAGCTAACCGGTACGCTTTCTGCATCATCACCGGCTAAACCGATTGTCATTAAAGTTACGTCAACTAATTGCGATGGGTAAACAAGTGATTGTGTCGCTATATTGTCCATCATTGATTCCTTCGACATCATCCGACTTTCGTTTGTTGTCATTTCTTCTTGTGATTGTACCTTTGAATTATAGGAGTTACTTGTCTCATCATCAATTGGATTACCCGTTAGTTGTGATGTAATAATTACAATAATAAATAGTGAAGCCAATGAGGCAATTAACGGTACCCAGCGAATTCCTTTTTTTCGTTTTCCTTCTACTTTTATCGTTTCCTCTGAAAATAAGCCTTCGCTTTGTAATCGCTGAAAAACTTCCTCTTTAGTTCGATGGTCTTTTTGTTTAGGCGCTTTTGTTAAAAGAGACTCAATACTTTCTTCATCCCAATCTTTTTTCATTTTGAATTCGCTCCCTTCCCATCGATTTTCTCCATAATTTGGCGTAAGTTTTTAAGTGCACGATGTTGTGTAGTCTTTACCTTTGCAACTGTCCATCCTAAAATATCAGCTGTTTCTTGAACGGATAATTCTTGCATATAACGCATGACAACAACCATTTTCTGATCTCCCGTACATTCCTCTAACGCGATTAATAATTCTCTTAATTGGTCATTAATTTCTGTAAATTGTTCAGGCGTTGGCATCGAGGAGACGAGCTGTTCTGTTTCCCAATCAAATGTTGTGAATGAATGTTTATCACGAATTTGCTTTTTTCGGAAATGATCAATGGCTACATTTTTAGCAATAGAAAAAAGCCATGTTTTTTCGCTACTATTGCCTTCAAATCGTTCATACGACTTCAGCACACGCACATACACTTCATGTGAAAGGTCTTCCGCAACCGAACGATTTTTTATTAAGTAAAACAAAAAATTAAAAACATCTTGATGATACGTATCATATAATCGATGGAAAATGGCTTGTTGCACCCATTCCACCTCCGTTCTATTAATTTGTCGTTTTTTTAACCTAAAAAGTTACAAAGCACTTAAATCAAATTAGTAAAATAGGAGCTATTCTGTAAGTAATGACTAACAGGATGCTCCTACGTTTGTTTATAAAATTCTACATAAGTGAAACTTCAATCCTTGTGGTAGTCTTCATCCCCCCAAGGATTGTTAGCATTCACCTATGCCTTTTGATAAAAAAAGGAAAAATTTAAGCTAAAGGCAAGTAAAATGTAAATGTTGTGCCTTGTTGTTCTATACTATCCACTGAAATCGTACCATTATGCGCTTCAACGATATTTTTTGTAATTGCTAAGCCGAGGCCAGTTCCTCCTTTTGAACGTGTACGCGCTTTATCCGCTTTATAAAAACGTTCAAATACATACGGAAGATCATCTTTAGGAATACCTTGACCTGTATCACTAACTTGAATTTTAGCGAAGTTTTGTTCACTCACAACTGAAACTGTTACCGAACCCTCTGTAGAAGTATGACGAATCGCATTATCAATTAAATTTGTCAATACTTGTTCGATTCGATCCTCATCTATTGGGATAAGTAATTCAGGTGGAATTTTCGTTTCAAAATACAATGTCACATGTTTTTCTTTCGCTGCTTGATCAAATTTATGTGTCATTCGTTCAATAACTGAAACGAGTTGCACATCGTCTTTATATAATCTCATATGACCTGATTCCATACGTGCTAAATCAAGTAAATCCGTTACCAGGCGACCCATACGCTGTGACTCGTCATAAATGATACGAATCATATCGTTACGCTCTTCCTCGGTCGTAACAACCCCATCAATGATTGCTTCTGAATAACCTTGTAGCATGGCAATTGGTGTACGTAATTCATGCGAAACATTGGCAATAAAATCAGATTTCAATTTTTCTAACTTGGTTTCTTCTGTTTTATCTCGAATAACAGCTACGGCACCTCGAATGCCATCCCCACTATAAAGAGGGCTTATCGAAATGCTGTAATACGATTTTCCAAGCTCTAATTCTTCATCGATTTGATCTTCAAACGATAGAACATGATCTAACATTTCATACAGCTCGACTGGAATTGGCTTAGAGCTATCTAGACCTTTCTCAACAAACCATTTTTGTAGTAAACGTTCTGCTGGTGGATTACTTAGTAAAATCGTTTTATCGCGGTTAAACGTAATCACCGCATCTGTCATTGAGGTTAAAATACTTGAAAGCTGTTCTTTTTCTTGGTTGATTACTTCTAAATGATGCTTTAATTGACGCCCCATTTGATTGAAGGCTACAGCAAGTTGACCAATTTCATCATTTTGCTTCGTATCTAATTTCGAATCAAAGCGACCCTTTGCTAGTTCAAATGCATGTTCCCGCATTTTACGTAGTGGTGATGTAATTTTTGATGATAGGAAAAAGGCAAAGATTGTTGTTAGTACAATCGCGATGGCCGCGGCAATAACGACAATCTTCGTTGTTTGTCTGCTTGCCTCGTGAATCGCATCTGGATTTTTATAAATAAATACCGCGCCATGCATCGCATCTTCACTCTTTAACGGGAACCCCAATACGATATAAGAATTCTTGCTATCTTCATCTTTATTAGACGGGAGCGTAAGTTCTTTTACAATCGGTTCTTTTGTTTCATATACTTTTTCAAATGATTTATTTGAAATGATTTTCTGTTGAATTGATTTTTCATTTACGCCTTGTTGGTCAGCAAAAATAATTTCATTTGAATTTTTCGCTACAAGTGCGTTTGTCGTCTCAGATAATAATTCAGAGATGATCGCAAATTTCTTCTCATCAAGTGCTTCATCATCCACAATACTGGCGATGACTGCTGCCGTTTGACGGAGCGACTCTTCAGTTTGTTCGCTATGGTACTTCTCTAAAAACTCCAGCATAAAGACCGTGAAAATAAATAGAACAAAGGAAACGAGAAGCAAAATGGTTACCCACAGCTTCCCGACAATACTTGTTGCTATTCTAATCATTTACGACCTCAAATTTATAGCCAACGCCCCATACAGTTACGATCATTTTCGCCGCATTTTCAGAAACACGGTTTAATTTTTCACGTAAGCGTTTCACGTGCGTATCTACTGTACGTAGGTCGCCAAAGAAATCATAGTGCCATACTTCTTTTAAAAGCTGTTCACGGTCAAATACTTTATCTGGTGCTTTGGCTAAGAAATAAAGTAATTCGTACTCTTTTGGTGTTAGGTTTACTTCAGTGCCATCCGCAGTGACACGGTGTGCATCATGGTCAATTGTTAAATGTGGGAATACGACTAAATCCTTTGAAGAAGACGCACTCGACACTGGTGAAAATACAGCTGAACGACGTAAAATTGCTTTTACGCGTAAGACAACTTCACGTGGGCTGAATGGTTTTACGATATAATCGTCTGCCCCTAATTCAAAGCCTTGTACACGATTCGCTTCTTCACCTTTAGCTGTTAATAAAATGATTGGCGTTGTTTTCTTTTCACGTAATTCTTCACATACTTCTAATCCATCTTTTTCAGGCATCATAATATCTAATAAAATGCAGTGGTAATCTTTTTCAAGAGCCATTGTAAGCGCTTGTTCACCATTCTCTGCCTCATCTACTAAATAACCTTCACGCTCTAAATACATTTTTAATAAACGACGAATACGATCCTCGTCATCTACGATTAGTACAGAAATATTTTCAGACACTGGTGTTACCCCTTTCAACTCTCTATTTCACTACTCTATTGTACCTTTTCATAGAGCAATTGAAAAGAAAAGCTCGACCAAAACAGGTAGAACTTTTCTAATTTTATGCTATTTTGTTAACTTTTATCATATACTGTTGAAGCTTACTTTACGCGTATGAATGAAGCCCTGCAATAACTAAGTTCACGACTACTAGGTTAAAGATGATAATAATCAAGCCAAATACTGTTAACCAAGCTGTCTTTTTCCCTTCCCACCCTTTTGACAAACGTAGGTGAAGGAACGCAGCATAGTATAAAAATGTAATAAGTGCCCAAACCTCTTTTGGATCCCAACCCCAGAAACGACTCCACGCGATTTGCGCCCATATCATTGCGAAAAACAGTGCGCCTAATGTGAAGATTGGGAAGCCAATTAAAACGGCACGGTATGCAATTTCATCCAACAATGTTGAATTTACACGTTTTACTAGCGGTTGGAACATCGTTGAAACACGTTTTCTAAAGATTAAGCGAATTAAGATATATAAAATTGTCCCAAATAGTAATGACCAAACAACTGTTGTTAATTTACGAGCGTCAATTAAGGCCGGTAATTCGACAAGTGGTGCCATTTTATCTTCCGAAAGTTCGACAGACTCATTCATACCGAAAATAGCAGGCATGTTATATGTTGTTTTGCTAACTTGATCTAACTTATCCACATATTCAAATTTCGCTTCATAGCTCATCACGTTAAATGTAACCGTCGCAATGACGAAACCAATAACTAATACACATGAATACATAACGACTTCTAACCAAAAGCTCTCTTTTGATTTTTCTTTTGTATTTACATTTTTAAGTAAATACACCAACCCAGCCACCGAACTAATACCCAAAATCGATTGACCAAATGCAGCTGTAATAACATGAATTGTTAACCAGTTACTTTGTAATGATGGTACAAGCGGGCTTACTTCTGCTGGGAACATCGCTGCATAAGCAATGATTAATAATGCGATAGGTAATGCAACAACCCCTAAAGCTGCCACTTTGTACATGCAATAAATGACGATAAACGCTAATACGATGAACATACCAAACGCTGTCGTAAATTCAAACATATTACTTACTGGTGCATGTCCAGTATAAATCCAGCGTGTTATAAAGTAACCTAATTGTGCTACAAAACCGATAATCGTTACAACAATCGCGAGCTTACCAAACTTGTCTGCACGGCTTGCTGCTGTATCATTTTTTTCCTTAATCGCTCCACCAAATAAAAATGTACCGATTAAATAGCAAAGGAACGCAACGAATAATAAGTTACCGCTTAAATCGATTAAACTCATGAGGTTTTACCATCCTTTTCACTTTCTTCATTTTCCAACTGTTCAGAATCTTGTTGATCCACGTATGCAGGTAAATGCGCATGTGCTGTCAATGCATCTAAATCTTTCTTGATACTGACCCAGTTTTTATTTGTATGAGCTGCTAGGCGAATTGTGCCATCTGTAAGTTCCTCCACCCAAATTCGGCGGTGGTTCCAATAGGAGCCGATTGCTACCCCAAACATAAAGATGAATCCACCAACAAATAAAATCGGAATTGTTTTATCTTTACGAACCGTAATGCCTGACATATTACGTGTTTCAACATTCGAAAATTTCATTTTGTATAGATTTTCGCCATTTGGTTCAAGTGTTTGTTGAATTGCAACAAAGCTTGTCTCCCCTTCAGGCTTTTCTGGTGTTTGCATTTTAAAAATAAATGCTGGATTATTCGGCGTTTGTGTTGCTGTTTGTGGCACACCATCTTTAAATCCTGAGAAGTCTGGATAATAACCCATTAAGTTTACTTTTGAGCCATCTTCTAGAACGTATTCATCTTGTGGATTGGTTAAATCAATGCTAACTGTTCCTAAAGAGGTTTCTGTTTCTTTATTTGTTAATTCAAAGATCATTGTTTTTAATTCATTTAAACGATAATCCATTTGATACATTGCATACCCTTCATGCTTTAATGGGTAGTTCACGCGAATATCGTATTTTTTAATTTCCTCTAAATCATCGGCCTGTCCTGGAACAGCACCGTCTTTTTGTTTATAAAGCGTGACATCTGTTTGGAAGTTTTTCGCAACAACGTTTACACCTTGCTTCAATTGCTCTCCTTGAGCAACATTGTCATACGTTTCTAATATGAACTTGTCACTTTTTAAGAAGTAGCCATCCATGCCAGGTATTGCACGCGTTTCACCTTCGCGCAACCACATCGATTCATCGACATAAAATCCAGGTACTAAGTGAAGTATAACGCCAATTAAGAATACGATAAGGCCGACGTGGTTCACATACGGACCGTAACGAGAGAAACGACCGCGCTCTGCTAATAAAGCATTATCTTCACGTCGTACATTGTATTTTAAGTCTTTTAATTTTTGTTCAACAACTGCTAACGTTTCTTCCGATTTTTCCGTAGGTTGTCCTTCAGCAATAACACGTTGACGTTTCATAAAACTTTTATGACGTATTACACGTTGATTTTTTAACGACTTATGTAATGGGAAACCACGGTCAATACTCGCGATAACGATGGACATGCCTAACATTAATACAAGTATTTGGAACCATAGGGACGAATAAAGATCCGATAAACCTAACGAGTAGTATATTTCACCGAACCAACCATAAACATCCGAATAATACGCTTCTTTCTCTGCGTCAGTAGCTACACTAACATAAAACTCTTGAGGCAAAATTGTACCAATCGATGCTGCTATTAAATTTAAAATAATTAATGTAATTCCGACTTTAACACTCGAGAAAAAATTCCATACTTTATCGATAATCGATTTGTTGTAAGTTTTTGAACGGATGGCAGTCCCTTCATAGCGCATGTCTGCAATTTTTTTGTCCTTTTCCTCTGCTGTAAGAGGAGAACCACATTTTTGACAGAGCTTTGTGCCTTCTGAATTTTCATGCCCACATTCACAAAGTATTTTATTCATAGCTTATAAACTCCTATTCCGGCTTAATTGAATCCAAATAGTTCGATATTTGTTTTTCACTCATTTCTCCCGTAACAATACGTTCGATTTCTCCGTCTGGCTTGATGAAAATAGACGTTGGAAGTGGTCCAATATTATAAGCTGTGAATACGCTTTTCGTTTTATCAATTGCAACTGGGAATGTCATCCCCATATTTTGAACATATTTTTTTACTTCGAAATCAGATTGTGCAAAGTTTACCGCAATGATTTGAACGCCTTCATCTTTTACTGTTTCATATTGCTGAGTCATCGCAGGAAATTCTCGTTCACAAGGGCCACACCATGTACCCCAAAAGTTAAGTAGTACACCTTGTCCTTCATAATCTGCTAATCGATGTTTCTCGCCGTTTAAATCAACCACTTCAAAATCTGGTGCCTGTACCCCAGCTTTCACGATTTCTACTTTATCTTTTGTTACCGCAGCATAAAGTGTGTATCCAATTGCTACTGTAAGAACTGCAAGAATAATACCACGAGTAATGGAACGTTTTTTCTTTTTTTCCAAACAGAAGCCCTCCTTTCTATCAGCAAGCTATCGTTGCCTATTATAGCAAAAAAATACAAATAATAGATTCGTTTTTTATGAAGGATTTATGAACGTTATCACTACGAGCTTAGTGTTTATCTACTTTTCCTGTTTCAGCTAAAACACGTAATAGTTTTACTTCATGTTTTGTTAGCTCTCGGTATTCACCTGCAACCAAACCTGTTAAATCTAAGAATGCGAAACGCTCACGTTTTAATTTAACTACTGGCGTACCAATCGCTTCAAACATACGACGTACTTGGCGGTTACGACCTTCGTGAATCGTAATTTCACAAATTGCTTTGCCCGCGTTTTCGTCGAAGCTTGTCATGCTTACTCTTGCAGGTGCAGTTTTACCATCTTCTAGCTTAATTCCACTTTGTAATTTCATTAAGCCTTGTTTAGTTGGTACACCTTTTACACGTGCAATATACGTTTTATCAATTTTAAATTTCGGGTGGGTCATTAAATTTGAAAACTCACCATCATTTGTTAATAATAGTAAACCTGTTGTGTCATAGTCTAAACGTCCAACAGGGAAAATACGTTGATATACTTTTTTCTTAAAAATATCTGTTACTGTTTTACGGCCTTTGTCATCCGTAACAGCTGAAATATAGCCGCGTGGTTTATAAAGTAAGAAGTACACTTTGTCTTCTTTTTCTAATTTTACGCCTTCTACTTCAATTTCATCGGACTCTGAAACCTTTGTCCCTAATTCACGAATCACTTTCCCATTAACTCGTACTTTTCCTTCTACAATTAATTGCTCCGCCTTACGTCTTGATGCAACGCCTGCGTATGCTATAACTTTTTGTAATCTTTCCATAAGTTCACCTCATTGATTGATAGTTTGCAGAAGTCGCAAGCTTCTCAGCATTCGACTCTGCAGGTTTTTGTAACTGTTGAAAATTATGGCACATGTTGCGCTATTATTAAAGATAAATAACTTTTCTAATAATATGCACTTTATTACAACGATTAAACATTTTGTAGTAGAGTTAGTTTATTTTCTTACTACCAACTTTGTCATAAGTAATTCATCTTCTAAATACACATGCCAAACCGCACGCTTTGATTCGGGGTGTCGAGATAGTTTCACAATGTGGCGTAAATCATTGACCTCGCCTATTTTTAATAGCGCACGCATTGGTTGCGTTATGCGGATCTTTACATTGCCGTCCTCATATGTTCCTTTATCAACGAGTGTAACGAGTTCATAATCCTGCGCAATTTGATTTGCTAAATTACGGTGTATGTTCCAATCGTTGCCTTCGTTTAATGTGACGACAATGAATTGTTTTTGTTCCCGCTCAAAAAAAGTAGCCAGTGTACGTCCTGCTACTTTTGTATAACCAGTCTTTCCACTTACCACACCAATATCTTCATGCATTAAACGATGTTTATTTTGCCAAGTTGCTCCTTCTTTGTATACCTTTGTTGAAGCAATTTCTTTAAATTTTGGGTTTTGCATGGCGATTTGCAACATTCTAGCAGTATCATATGCAGATGATAAGTGATTTGGATGGTGTAAGCCTGTTGGATTATTAAAATGTGTTTTTGTTAAGCCATAGTTGACTGCCATTTCATTCATAAGTTGAACAAATCCTTCAACTGAACCTCCGACATGCTCCGCTAAAGCCGTTGCAGCATCATTGCCAGATTGCATCATTAACCCATGCAATAAATAATCAATCGAATACCATTGCCCTTGCTCTAGATAAATTGATGATCCCTCAACTGAAGCAGCACGTTCTGAAATGAACACTTGTTCTGTTAAGTCGCTGTGTTCCAAAACAACAAGTGCTGTCCAAATTTTAGTTAAACTTGCGATTTCGAGCTGGCTATGTTCATTCGTACCCATTAATGTTCGACCATTTTGCGCATCAATGACAACAAAACTACTTCCGTTTGCTTCCACATTTCCTGCAAATAAAAAAAACGCAACCCACAAAACGACATACACCAATCCTTTTTTCAACTGGTCACTCCTTTAGTTTTGATTAAAAGTTTCTTGAAACTTCGTTAAGAATAAATCTGTTGGTTGCTCATCGTCCTGCTCAACTTGCTCAGGTAATGGCGGCAATTCTTTAATGTTTTTTAAACCAAAATAATTTAAAAACTCTTTCGTTGTACCGTATAATATTGCGCGTCCTGTTCCTTCTGCACGTCCAACTTCTTGTACTAATGCTCGGGACACAAGTGTGGCAATCGGACGTTCACTTTTCACACCACGTAAATCCTCAACCTCTGCACGTGTGATTGGTTGCTTATAAGCAATGATTGCCAACACTTCAAGTGACGCACTTGTTAATACTTGGTTCGTTGGATTTTCGATTAGTTTTTTTAGCGTTTCCGACACTTCTGGCTTTGTCGTCAATTGATACGTACCCGCCATATGCTTTAAAGTAATACCACGCTTTTCTTCTTCATTATATTGTGATTGCAGCTCACTTAATCCTGCTTCAACATCTATTGTGTCCATATCTATATATTGTGCGAGCTGTTTGACGGTCATTCCTTCATCACCAGCCACAAATAACAATGCCTCAATTCGGCTCAATAATTTGTTCGAGTTCATCGCCAAAATCCTCCTTATGTAGCAATACCGTTAAGTCATCGAAGTTTTTTTGTTGTTCAACAAAAACGACTTGGCGCTTCATTAATTCTAAAAGTGTTAAAAAAGTTAAGACAAGTGTTGGTTTATCATCGGCTTCGAAAAGCTGCGAAAACATCACTTTCCCACCTGATTTTTTCAAGAAGTTAACAACTGTACGCATTTGGTCTTTTACTGAAATTTCTTGTCTCGCAATACGTGTTGCTAATGGTTTTTTCAATTGTTTACGACGCATCAGTTTTTGAAAAGCACTTAACATATCGTAAACATTGACGTTTTGGTCGAATAATGCAAGCTGCTCGTCTGGCATAAATTCCGATAAATCGGCAGGTGCTTTTGTGAAAACTTGCCCACGTTCGCTTTCTAATTCTTGCAACTGAACGGCCGCTTCTTTATATTTTTTGTATTCGATTAAGCGTGCAACTAATTCTTCACGAGGGTCTGGCTCATCTATTTCTAATTCAGATGTTTCAATTTCGCCTTCATTAATTGGAATGAGCATACGACTTTTAATGGCGAGTAGTGTTGCTGCCATGACTAAATATTCGCTTGCTTCGTTTAATTCTAATGTTTGCATCGCATGGATATGATCAATATACTGTTCCGTCAGCTCTGCCATCGGTATATCGTATATATCGATTTCCAAACGATGAATTAAATGTAATAATAAATCCAGAGGCCCTGAAAAGGCATCTAGTTTTACTTCATAAGACATTTTTTCTACCACCTGTCGTTTCATGTCGATATTTTTTAATAAAATACTTGTACAATTTATAAAAGATTATGATTCGTCACATCTCGACAAAATCATTCAGTATATTATAGTTTCTTACTTTATTAGTATAGAGGAAAGGTGAGCACAATGCATCCTTTGTTTCATCCCCTATTTGTCGATTATTGCGCTTATTTCAATGGCAATGAAGATTATTTTGAGTGCCATGAAGTATTAGAGGAATATTGGAAGGACGTCGCGCCAGGTGACAAGGAACATGTGTTAGTTGGCTTTGTTCAAATAGCAACAGGACTCTATCATTGGCGTCGTGGCAATGTAATTGGAGCAACGCGTATGTTAAAGAAAGCTCGTCACAATTTACTGCAAAATGAACAGTCTTCATTTGTTGAATTTGTGGCACTTGAGCAACTACTACTACAAATCGACAAAGCTCTGTTTCAAATTGCTTCAGACAATTCGTTTACAGGATTTCAATTTCCGTTAACAAATTTTGAACTTGAAGCGCTTGTTACAAAGCGAATGAACTCATTACCACACGAAAAACTTGAGTTTCTTGTTAACAAACATATGTTGCGTGACCGTACTTCTATTCTTCGACAACGAGAAGAAAATAAAAAGAAAAAAACTGCAAACAACCCTCACCTCACATGAGTTTGTCTACAGTCTGAACTTAGATAGAAATGTTCTATCTAAGTTTTTTTCTATTCTAAGGTTTATTTTGAAATTAAGTGATATAGACAATTTTTTTTACATACCTAACGTAGTAGGGGGGATTTTTTGGATAACATTTTTTCGAAAAAAGTTGTTGCTCTTATTGTTATTTGGATGTTGTTTTTAGGCGCACTTGCTATCTACGCCACAAACAAAAAAGAAGATAGCATTACCAACGGGACTATCAAAAACGAGGTAACTTCAAATGGGAAAAATAGTGTTGATGAAGAGAATAATATTCTGAGTCCATCACAAACCGATATTACAGTCGATTATGCTGGCAAGGAATGGATTACTTATGGCGGAGATTATTTTAACCGCCGTTACTCAACACTCGATCAAATTAATAGTGAAAACATCAATGAATTAGCACCAGTTTGGGTTACTAGCCTAGGATCAGGTATTGATTTTAAGTATTCTGGTGAAGCAACACCACTTGTACAAGATGGTGTTATGTATGTAGCAACAGGGGCAAATAATGTATCGGCACTTGACGCAAAAACGGGCGAACAAATTTGGCTATACGAACCCGATATTCCACAAGAGATGGATACGGTTTGTTGTGGATGGACAACCCGAGGAGTTGCCATTGGTGACGGGAAAGTATATGTCGGTTTATTAGATGCTCGTTTAGTTGCATTAGACATAAAAACTGGCGAGGTTGTTTGGGAAACAAAAGTCGCTGAGTGGGAAAAGGGCTATACAATTACAAGTGCACCTCTTTTCTATAACGATAAAGTTTATACTGGTGTAGCAGGTGGGGAGTATGGTATTCGAGGGCGTGTAATGGCCTATGATTCAGATTATGGACGTGAAGTTTGGCGTTTCTATACAATTCCTACTCCGTGGGAAAGAGATGGAAACACTTGGCCAGCAGATAATGATTCTTGGCTAAAAGGTGGGGCTCCAGTTTGGAATACACCATCAGTAGATCCTGATCTTGGTTATATTTACTTTGCTACAGGAAATACAGCACCTGATTTAGATGGGAGTGCTCGTGAAGGAGATAACTACTACGCCAATTCAGTTGTCGCAGTAAATGCTGAGAGCGGCGAGTATGTTTGGCATTTCCAAGAAGTTCATCACGATATATGGGATATGGACCCTGCAAACCCAGTTATTTTATATGATGTCGAAATGGAAGGGAAAATGCGTAAAGGTCTCGGGCAAGCAGGCAAAACTGGTTGGGTCTATTTCTTAGATCGTGAAACAGGTGAACCACTTGTTGGAATTGATGAAAAAGAAGTTCCTCAAGAAGAAAATCAAAAGACAGCAAAAACACAACCATTTCCTAAAGGTGATTCATTTGTGCCTCAAAGTATCACTCAAGAGGATGTTGATCGTGATTTAGACGATACATTTGAAGGGACAATTGGTAGTATTTTCACACCATTCTGGGATGTTCCAATCACACTAAAGCCTGGACCTCAAGGTGGAGCAAACTGGCCACCATCAGCTTATAACCCTGATACAGAATTATTTTATGTTTTAGGGAATGACACGTATTTCTCATTCTCACGCGAAGATGAGGAAGCCTGGGAAGAAGGTTCAATGTATATCGGTAGTATTATGCAACCAGTATCTGATGCACCTCAGCGTGGTACCGTAACAGCCCTTGATGTAAAAACCAATAAAATTGTTTGGCAAAAAAATTGGGATACTGTTGCTTATAGTGGTGTTCTTACAACAAAAGGAAATTTAGTATTTGTAGGGCATAATGACGGACGCCTTATTGCATTTGATGCAAAAACAGGTGACGAGCTATGGTCTTACAAAATGGATGCTGGGGCTAATGCACCTTCTATCACGTATGAAATTGATGGTGAACAATATATTTCTATTTTCGCAGCTGGGAATGCATTAGCTGGTACGGTGCATGGCGATAAAGTGTATACATTTAAGTTAGGCGGGAATTTAGCTGAAGGTACATTTACGCAAGCCGGCAAGAATGGAACGACGAAGCCGTCTGTTGAAAATGGCAAAATTGAAACAACCGTAACTACATCTGCATCCGTAACAGATGGTTTGCCTTTATATAAAGCAAGTTGTTTAGCTTGTCATGGTGATGCAGGGGCAAACGGACATAATGGACCTAACCTACAAGATAGTAAGGTTTCTGACAACTATGATGCCGTCCTTAAGCAAATTAAAGATGGCGGAACATCGATGCCTTCATTCAAAGATATATTAACAGATGCAGAAATAAGTGCCATTGCAAAATACGTCAACGAAGTGCTGGCTCCAATGGGTAAATAATTACCTTAATTAAAACTTTAGAAAACTAAAAGAAACAGACATTAGTCTGTTTCTTTTAGTATAGGTATACATTTTTGGACAAAAGATTCGGTTACTTCATTTGCTTGAATATCTTCATAGCCTAACTCACGAAGTTCTTGTAGCATTTCAAGTGCTACTCCTTCACCTCGATAAGATGGAATAACCGTAATATGTTGTACCGTTGCGACCGCATCTTTTTCTAAAATGCCTACTGTCCCCACGTACTCATCATCCTTTTTCCATAAATACAGTGTCCAATTTTCATTTTGTTCATATTGTTGAATGGTTTCCATTAATAGCTTAATATCTTTTCCTTGTGGCATTAATGAAATTAAGCCCATTGCAATTTTCTCAAGTGATTTTTTATATCGAACTAACATTTTCACATTCCCTCAATTCTACCATTGCACATCCTATCAAATGTTTGAAGGAAATGCAATAACACAAATTTCCAATGTTCCAATGCGACTTTTACGAATTTGTAAAATTGTAAATCAATGGACTAATAACATAAATAAATAATAGTGACCAAACGATGACACCGGCAAATATACCAATGCCCCATTTTGCTTGTTTAGATAATTTCAATGTTTTCATTCACCCTTTTTAATGTTAACGGTAGATCATTTATGACGATATCTTCATAGCTCTCGCGTTTGATTGCTAATTGATGCTCGCCATTTTCTACAAATATTACTGCTGGTCTTGGAATACGATTGTAGTTTGATGCCATTGAATAGCCATATGCACCCGTACAGAACATTGCTAACACATCACCTGTTTCACACTTTTGTAAGCTCGCATCAATCATTAATTTATCACCTGACTCACACAACTTTCCAGCCACTGTGTATGTACTTGTTTTTGCTTCATTTGCTTTATTTGCAATGATTGCTTCGTACTTTGCATCATATAATGCTGGTCGAATATTGTCACTCATTCCACCATCTACGGCAATATATTCACGCACACCAGGAACCGCTTTTTGTGAGCCAATCGTATAAAGTGATGTACCCGCATCCCCAACTAAAGAACGACCTGGTTCAATCCAAATTTCTGGCATATTTAATTTTAGTTTCGTACTTTCTGCTTGTACTGTTTTAATCATATCTGCCACATATTCATGTGGTTCAAGCGGTTTATCTTCTTCCGTATAACGAATTCCAAAGCCACCACCTAAGTTTAACACGCTTGCTTCAAAATTGTATTCATTTTTCCAGGCACCTATTTTTTGCATGACTTTCTCAGCGGCCAAACTAAAGCCCTCTGTTTCAAAAATTTGTGAACCAATATGACAATGTAAACCTAGTAATTGAATATATTCATCGCTCACAACTTGTTTAAACGCTTCGTCTGCCTGCCCATTGTTTAAGTCAAAACCAAATTTTGAATCTGCTTGACCCGTCGTAATGAAATCATGAGTATGAGCTTCAACACCCGGTGTTACTCGTAATAAAATATTCATTTTTTGATTTTTTGCTTTTGCCATTTCTTTAATAACTGTTATTTCATGGAAATTATCAACAACAATACACCCAATTCCAGTATTAAAAGCAAGCTCTAACTCGGTAATTGATTTGTTATTGCCATGGAAATGGATACGCTCTGCTGGGAAACCAGCTTTTATCGCTGTGTATAATTCTCCGCCTGAAACGACATCTAATGATAAATTTTCTTGTGCAGCTAATTGATAGGCCGCTACACATGCAAAGGCCTTCGATGCATACGCAACTTGAGCTGTGACGCCTAATTTTTCGAACGTATCGATAAATCCTTGCGCACGCTTACGAATAAGCGCAGTATCATAAACAAATAACGGCGTTCCATATTGTTTGGCAAGTTCCATTGTATCGACGCCACCAATTGTTAAATGGCCTTGCTCATTAATTTGCTGTGTTCCATAAAAATGCATCGTATTCTCCCCTAACTTCAGCTAACTAGCGCTAATATTCTTAAAAGTCACATAATATTATATGTGAACTTTAACATAGGAGAGAATCTCATGCAATGAGCGTTCATGCACGTTTTCGCTGTTTTGCACCAACAACGTAAGGTCTAAGTGCATCTTGTGACATTGGAAAACGAATAAGCACGCGTAAAAATGCCTTTGGGAAAAACGGAATGAACGGCCATAAATAAGGCACATTCATCGGTTTTAGTGCACATAAATAACTGAAAATGAGGAAAACGCCAATAAAGAAACCATTTACATCAAACAATGCCGTAATTGCTAACAACAAAATACGGAATACCTTTATCGAAATACTTAATTCATAATTCGGAATTGCAAATGTAAAAATGGCTGTAATTGCCGTATAAAGTACCACTTCACTTGAAAATAATCCGACATCGATTGCAATTTGTCCAATAATAATTCCTGCAATCAAGCCCATCGCCGTTGATAAAGGCGTGGGTGTATGAATGGCCGCGATACGTAAATATTCAATGCCGATATCCGCAATGACTATTTGCAAAAATAACGGAATCACACTTTTTTCCCTGGAACCTAGAAATGAAAGCATGTCTGGTAACAGAGCATCATTGGTGACAATCAAATACCAAAATGGTAACAATAAAAAACTTAATACAACAGCGGTGTATCGAAGAATTCTCATCGAAGTCCCAATTAATGGCGCTTGCCGATATTCCTCAGCATGCTGCAATAAGTGAAACATCGTGACTGGAATCAGCATGACAGATGGCGATGTATCAACAATTATGGCAATATGCCCTTCTAATAAATGTGCGGCAACAATATCGGGACGCTCCGAATAACGTACGAATGGCAATGGATGAAATCGTTGTTTAAATAACCATTCCTCTAATGATTTATCGGCCATCGTCAAACCATCATGCTTAATTTGTTGTAACCGCTCAATTATCCAATTTAAATGCTCCTCATTAACTAAGTTGTCCATGTACGCAATGACGACATCCATTTGACTATGCGTTGAAACTTTGTGCATTTGATAGCGTAACTCTGTACTCCGAATTCTGCGCCGAATAAGCGCCGCATTTTGGATAATATTTTCTGCAAATCCATCTCGTGAACCGCGAATTACTTTTTCATTATCAGGTTCTTCGGGACTTCTTCCAGGATATTCACGGAATTCCGCTAAAAATGCATAGCCACTTAACGTAATAAACCCGACTCGCCCACTTAAAACTCCTAGTATGAAATCATCTTGTGATGTAGCATCATCCATGCCATGGTAATTGAAGTGAGCGTGAAAATAGTCGACTTCATCATCAATTTCTTCCTCTTGTTCAAATTGCAAATTTGCAAGTAGTTCTGCAAGTGGTTCCCCGTTTACAAGACCACTAATATACACAACAAGTGTCGGTAAATTTTTAATTGCAATTTCTTTTATACAAACATCAAACGTATTTTCTACATCGAATCGTGATTGTAAAAAACCTTTTGCTATTTCTTTAGACGTAAACAATTGATTCGTCATTTTTTCACCGTCTTTGATGCCTCAGATACTTCCATCCAAGTTTTTAATTGTGCGAGAATCTTCTTTTCAAGACGCGATACTTGTACTTGTGAAATGCCTAGCCTTTCTGCAATTTCTGTTTGTGTTAAATCTAAATAATAGCGTAGGTAAATAATTGATTGCTCTCGTTTACCTAAACGCTTCAATAAATCTTTTAACGAAATATAATCAAACGGTAATACAGATTTTTCATCTTTCATTTGGTCCATTAACGTAATCGAGTCACCATCATTTTCAAAAAGTTGGTCATGTAAGCTTGCAGGATCTCGCATCGCATCGGTTGCCATTAAGATATCATCTTGTGAAACTTCTAATATCGATGCCAGTTCTGCAATGGAAGGTGTTCGTTCGTTATTCTTCAAATATTCATCTGTTGCATGTCGGATTTTAAAGTTGAGTTCACGAATCGAACGACTGACCTTCACCATCCCATCATCTCTTAGAAAGCGTTGAATTTCCCCAATGATCATCGGCACAGCATAAGTAGAAAACTTTACCTCATACGATAAATCAAATTTATCCACCGATTTCATCAAGCCAATGCAGCCAATTTGAAACAAATCTTCTAACTCCACTCCTCTAGATGCAAATCGTTGGACGATTGACCAAACGAGGCGTGTATTACCTTCAATCATAATTTTTCTGGCGACTTGATCACCATCCTGTGCACGCGCAATCAATTCCCGCATATAAGCTTGCGTTAATAACGTTTCTGATGACTGTTCGATATTCCTCATCCCCCTAATCGTTACGTAACGAGAGTTCGTACAGGTGAAATTTGCTTTGTAAATGTAATAACGGTACCTTCCCCGATGAAGGACTCAACTTGTAAAAAGTCCGCAAAGCTTTCCATAATCGTAAAGCCCATACCTGAACGTTCCATTTCTGGTTTTGTCGTATAAAGTGGCTCCCGAGCACGTTCAATATTTTCAATACCGCAGCCATTATCTTTTATAACAACACTTATTTCACGGCCATTTCTTACCGCATGAACGGTAATCATGCCGTTTGGATCATGCGCATAGCCATGAATAATCGCATTGGAAACAGCTTCTGATACAATAGTTTTGCATTCTGATAACTCTTCAATCGTTGGGTCCAACTGCGCCATAAAACTAGTTACTGCTATACGTGCTAGCCCTTCGTTTTCACTACGTGCTAAAAATGTTAGCGTCATTTGGTTATCCATTGACAATCCCCCTCGCCTGTAAAATGACTTCCTGCTCAGAGCCAACTTGAATTAAATTTCCTAAGCCTGAAAATTGGAATATTTTTTGCATCGTATTCGATGGGTTAAGCAATATCGTCTGACCATCCACTGCACGTAACTCTCGAATTCTTCCTAATACCAATCCGATGCCTGAACTATCCATAAATTGAAGATGCTCTAAATTCCATATAAGGTATTTCACGTTTCCTTGGAAAATAGCTTTTGATATCGATGCACGTACCTTTTCAGTTTCATGGTGATCTAGTTCTCCAAACAATTGAATGACAAGTACTTCGTTCGGATAAAAGGTCATATTAAATTTCATAGATGTCGCCTCCTTCATGTAGGCAATTTCTCTAGTTATCCTCTGTTTCCTTTCGGCATGACAAAACTAGAATTATTTCGCTAAAAGTAGTGTCATTATGACACTGCTAGTAGTATTGGAAACTGTACGCAATTTTAAACATTTCGCCCAAAATAAAAAGAGTAGCTGTTATGCAAGTAATTTCTTACATAACGGCTACTCTACAAACTCTTTATACAGTTCTTTTGGCTATTTCCTTCAATTAATATTTCTCACCTTTTTCTAATTTCCGGCACTCTCTAAATGCGAAATGTTTACCGACCAATGCATTGATTTTGTTGGATGATCGGAAATGCAGCCGAAATCGCTTCTCCGGTGCTTGCATAAAAATGATGCGCACAAATTAAAGAAAAAAATGTGCCCAAAGCATTAACTTCATTCTCTTGTCGAGGATGTAATACTTGTGGATGTCTTTAAAAATTCACCTTTTTTATTCGGATAAAAATTATTAATTGTATTTTATAAATCACGGTTTTACTTTTGAGAAAGGTTCTGGCATTCACGGAAAGCAAAATGTTTACAGCCAATACAATCTTTATGATTAATGATTTCAACGATTCCTTCTTCACGATTAATTGATTAAAACAGAAACATCATGTTCAAATTAGTATAATTATACATATTTTACCATATTTATAAGAAAAAAAGCTATTCGCATTCTTAGTGAATACAAATAGCCCTTTATCTATACATGAAATTATTTGGTAATAATGGCCTCAATTAGTTTTGGTGCTTCTACTTTTTCTTTT
>JAZUES010000001.1:0-3230 GCA_045640265.1 Solibacillus sp. | reverse complement strand
AAAGAATTCATCTTAGTTTATGGAGATGCTTTCGTTGATTATATTGCGAATGACAAAACGAATACGTCATTTACTAAGTTTTTAGGTGGTGCCACAATTAATGTTGCCGCTGGAATTAGCCGCATTGGTGCCCCTTCAGCGTTAATTACGATTACAGGGGATGACGAAACATCAGAATTTTGTCGCCAAGAAATCGCTAAAGAAGGCGTAAATTTAGACTTTGCTATATTTGATCCAGCGAAACGTGTAAGTGGAGTATATGTTCATTTAACAGAAAACTGCGAACGTGAATTTAAAGATTATGTTGATGAGACGCCAAGCTTACAAGTAACGCCAGAACAGTTACAAGAAGAAGCATTCAAACGTGCTTCCATTTTAAATGTTTGCTCAGGTACTATGTTTGAACCAACTGCGCTTAAAACGACACGTACTGCAGTAGATATGGCGAAAGATAAAGGTGCAATTATCGCAATTGATGCCAATATTCGTCCATTACGCTGGGAATCTGAAGAAATTTGCCGTGAGACCATTTCTTCATTTTTCGAAGACGCGGATATTTTAAAACTTACAGATGAAGAGTTATTTTTCCTAACTGAAACAGAAACGATTGAAGACGGTTTAGCAAAACTGGACGAGCTATTAGTACCAATTGTGTTAATTACTGTTGGTGGTGATGGCGCATTTGCTGTTCTAAATGGTGAAGTAACACATGTACCAGTAGATCGTATCGTACCCGTGGATACAACCGGTGCTGGAGATGCCTTTATGGCGGGTGTTTTACGTTATGTTCACTTCAATGGTTTACCAACTGTAACCGAAGATTTAGTGAATTGTGTAGCTTTCGGTAACAAGCTAGGGGCATTTGCTGCAACAAAAGCAGGCGCATTAACAGCACTACCAAGCTATGAAGAGATTAAACATTTTATTGAAGACTAATAGATAGATGATTTAAAGACCAACTCGGTGGTACAGCACCTATGAGTTGGTCTTTTTTAATTTTTAATGCAACCTTTAGTTGACAAAGGCTATTAAATGTAACAAACGCTCACTATAATAAAACATAATTTCCACTTATAATGAAATGAAAGAGGTGAGGACGATGAATCATTTTCAATTTGCCACGATTTTTACGACAAAGCGAAAAGAATTAAATGTCACACAAGAAGAGATTGCGCGCTATGTTGGCGTCTCACGCGCGGCAGTTTCCAAGTGGGAGAAGGGACAGAGCTATCCAGATATTTCACTACTACCAAAGTTAGCAGCATATTTTAACGTATCGATTGATGACTTACTCGGCTATGAACCGCAAATGACGGAACAACGTATTTTAGAAACGTATGCGACACTTGCTAAAGATTTTACGCTGAAACCATTTGCAGAAATCGATGCCAAAATTGATGAGCTCCTTGCTGAATATTATTCATGTTTTCCATTCGTCTTAAAAATGGCACAGTTGTACGTGAATTACTTAGATGTAACAACGAATCGTGAGGCAACGCTTGAAAAGGTGTTAGCGCTCTGTAAACGCGTGAAGGAATATAGTGGGGACTATAAAATGGCGAATGAAGCACTTATGATGGAAGGCTTTGTTTATGTAATACAAGGAGATGCCCCAAAAGTGCTCGAATTATTAGGAGAGGATGTACCGATTCAGCTTGGGACGGAGCAGCTTATCGCGACTGCACAAAAAATGCTTGGTCAGACGGATAAGGCAAAGGAAATTTTGCAGGTTCACACGTATCAGCAAATTCTTTCAATCGTTTCAAATGCTGGAGAAAGCTTGTTATTAGAGTTAGATAAGCCTGATTATTTTGATGAAATGGTTCGTCGTATGGAGGCCATTATTACCACGTTTGAATTAACGCATCTAAATGTCAATACAGCACTCGTATTTTATGTGAAAGCAGCGAGTGGTTACGCGATGCAACAGCGGTTCGACCAGGCATTTCATTGTATTGAAAAGTATGTGAAGGCATGTATGCAAGTTCAATTTCCAATGCGTCTTGAGGGTGATGCGTATTTTTACTTACTTGATGATTGGATGGCGCGAGAATTAGTTTTGAGCACGCAAACGCCACGTGATAATGACACAATTAAGAGAGCATTGTATGAAACGATTGCAAGTAATCCGTTGTTTGCGTCACTTCAAGATGAAGCACGTTTTGTGAATTTATTGACGAATTTGCACCATTATTTACGATTAGGGGAGGTTTAAAAAATGGGAGAGTTATCGAATATACCATGGGCGTTAATCGCACCATTACTTGTTTTACAGCTCGTCTTGGCGGCTGTTGCCATTGTTGATATTGTGCGTGCACATGAGACGCGCGGACCGAAATGGTTATGGATACTGATTTCCTTATTTGTGAATACGATTGGACCGGTTCTATATTTCATTATTGGACGTAAAAATCAATGAGCTGTATTGAGGTTAGACAGTTAACGAAAGCCTTTGGTGCGAGTCGTGTTGTAGATGACGTTTCATTTATTTTACAGGAGCATACGGCTACTGCGCTAATTGGTCCAAATGGTGCGGGAAAAACGACTACGTTATCAATGCTAGCAGGATTACTCACACCATCAAGCGGTGAAATTAAGATGCAAGGTGTTTTGGATATACGTAAGGCGATTGGTTTTTTACCACAATATCCGCAGTATTATTCGTGGTTAACGGCGCTTGAGTATATCCAAATGGTTGCGAGTTTAAGTGGCATGGATAAGCGCTCGATGAAAAAGGATAGCCAAAAGATGTTGGAGTTTGTGGGGCTAGGGGAAGCGATGAACAAAAAGACTGTTACGTTTTCAGGTGGGATGAAGCAACGTTTAGGTATTGCGCAAGCACTTGTTCATAAGCCAAAGCTGTTGTTACTTGATGAACCTGTTTCAGCGCTAGATCCAAGTGGACGACGAGAAGTAATGAACTTACTAAAGGAAATCCAACAGCAGACAACGATTCTATATTCGACACATATTTTAAACGATGCAGAAGAAATGACGGATCAGTTATTGTTTTTACGTAACGGGCAATTAGTGGAGCAGGGGTCATTAGCAGAAGTGAAGGCGAAATTTGAACAGCCACGTTACAAAGTGATGTTTACAACAGCTGAAGAGGCGCTACAATTTGTAAGTCAGTCTGAGCTATTAGCAACTGTAGAAAAAAATACGGTGTTTGTTGAAATTCAAGATGGGTTACCTTCGATGCAACAGTTATTGAATCGATTAACCATGGC